>JACOSH010000426.1 GCA_016178945.1 Acidobacteriota bacterium | reverse complement strand
TATCATGCGGAACCCAGACCCCGGTCAGAGTTCCCCAAGCTTTTTTTTTAGCGCGACGTGCTCCGCCATCAAGTCGGCCAGGACCTCATCTCTGGTCTGGATCTTCTTCTCCAGGTAGTCGATTCGTTCCTGCTCGGCGGAATGGTTAGGCCGCGCTTTCGGCTGAAACGCAGCCACCCCGTTCTCGAAGAACTCCTTCTGCCAGCGGTAGAAGACCGTCGGCTGGAGCCCGTGCTTGTCACATAATTCTGAGATCGGAACCTGCTCCAATAGATGCCGCCGCAGAATGGCGACTTTCTCTTCCGGCGTGTAGTGCTTCCGTTGCTTCTTCATGCGTTCGCTCCATTATCTTAATGGGGAACGCTTTCTCCATTTCCAGCCTGAACCGGAACAAGGATTCCTGCTTGTGGTCTGGACTTTGCCGGCTTTCGCCCAGACCACGGCCGGTGTGACAGGCACCATTACCGATGACAGCGGCGGCATCGTAGCCGGCGTTACGGTGATCATCACCAACGTCGAGACCACGCTCCAGCGCGAAACCATCAGCGATGAGTCGGGGTTTCCAATCCTACCGCCCGGATCGTATACGATGACCGCGAAAAAGGCCGGATTCCGCCAGGTCACCCGTGAGGGCCTGCGTCTGGAGGTGGCCCAGCGCGCCACGGTCGATTTCACCCTGCAGGTCGGCACGGTCGCCGAAACCGTGGAAGTCAAGGCGGCGGCGCCGCTGCTCGAGTCCGCCACCTCGTCGGTCGGCCAGGTGATCGAATCGAGATTCGTCAGCGACCTCCCCTTGAACGGACGAAATTTCGTGCAGCTCGCGATCCTCACCAACGGCGCGATTGGCGCGGGCTTCGGACCGCAGGGCACGATCGGCAGTGGTACGCGCGCCGACGACACGCGAGGCGGGGCCGAACTGATGGTCAACGGCAACCGCGAGATGTCGAACAACTACCTGCTCGACGGGGTCGACAACAACTTCCGCCGCAATGCGCTCATCACGGTTCGCCCCACCGTCGAGTCCATTCAGGAATTCAAGCTGCAGACCAATCTGTTCGGGGCGGAACAGGGACGAAACTCCGGAGCTACCGTGAACGTGATCACCAAGAGCGGCGCCAACGCCTTTCACGGCAGCTTGTTCGAGTTCCTGCGGAATGACAAGATCGACGCGCGCAATTTCTTTAACGCGGCCAGCACCAGCGCCAAGCCTCCCTTCCGGCAGAACCAGTTCGGCGGAAGTCTGGGCGGGCCGATCGTGCGCAACAAGCTATTCTTCTTCGGCGACTATGAAGGTCTGCGCAAAGCTCAGGGGACCAATACCACGGTGAACACGGTTCCGACCGCGGCGTTGCGCCAGGGCGATTTCCGCGAGACAAGGCCGATCTACGATCCCGGCACCGTAGTGCCCGCGCCGGAGACGGCCAGCCGCTATGCGCGTCAGCCGTTCGGCAACAACATCATCCCAGCCAGTCGTATGGACCCGGTGATGTCCCGCCTGATCCAGGCCTATCCTCTGCCGGTGCTGGCGGGCCTGGCAAACAACCAGTTCACCAACCCCGTGCTGGTGCAGGATTACAACTATGGCAACGTTCGGGTCGACGCCAACCTGTCGGCGAAAGATACCATGTTTCTCCGCTACTCTCCGCAAAAGGCTTTCGTGGCGACACCCACCGGATTCGGCTTTCGATCTGTTCCCGGCTTATCGGTTCCGCTTAACCTCCACAACGGGGTCGGCAGCATCACGCCAGGGAACGCGAACTTTAATAACACGAATGCCCTGCTCGCCGCGACCCACGTGTTCAGTCCCGGATTCCTGGTCGACATCCGCATGGGCTTCAGCCGTTTCGACATGGGCAATTTATACCCGCAGGCCGAGGCGCTGGATGCTTCCGGAACGGGACTGGGCGCTCAACTCGGCGTTCCGAACTCGAATCAAGTCCCGTTGAGCCACGGCGTGCCAATTTTCTCGGTCGCCGGGTACAGCGGCATCGGCGGCCCTTCGTCCATCCCGACCATCCGGCTGGAGAACACCTTTAACCCAGCAGCGAACTTCACCTACATCCGCGGCCGTCACACCGTGAAGTTCGGGGCGAACGTGATCCGGCGTCAGATTATCGATTTCCAGGCCAACCAGGGCAATGGGTCGTTTTCGTTCACCAGAACCTTTACGGGAAATCCCAACAGCGCCGGAAACACCGGCGATGGCATGGCGGCTTTCCTGCTGGGCGCCTACTCGTCGCTCAGCCAGGATCACCAGTTGGTGTGGGCGGGATATCGCGTACTGGAGATCGGCTTCTACGTGGCGGATGACTTCCGTGTGACCAGCCGGCTCACGCTGAATCTGGGCCTCCGGTACGAACACATACCGCCGCCGGTCGAGGTGGCCGACCGCCAGATGAACTTCGACATCTTCACGGGCAAAGTGAAGATTGCGGGTTTCAACACCGACCGGCATGTCGGTATCCAGGCGAATCATAAGCTGTTTGCTCCGCGCTTCGGCTTTGCCTACCAGGCCACGCGAAGCCTGGTGCTGCGAGGCGGCTTCGGCGTCTTCTACAACGCCTCCGGCAGCGGCGGCGGCTTGTACCGCATGCACCGGTACCTGCCGTTCGCCGCGTCGAATTCGGTGGCCGTGGACGAGTTCTCCGCCGCCTATCCGCGTGTTCAGAGCGGCCTTCCGCCGATCCCGTCCACGGACTTCGCGACGGTCTCGAACAACCCGGTAGGCAACTTCCTGACGGTGCCCTCCAATTACAGGCCGGCGCACGCGCTGCAGTTCAACTTCGGCGTGCAGGAGCAGATCCCTTCGAACACCGTGCTGAAGGCGGCTTACGTCGGCAACCTGGGGCGGCACCTCGATATCAACTTCAACTACAATCAGCCGGCGCCCGGCCCGGGAGCGATTCCGCCCCGCCGTCCGCTGTTTGCGATCGCCCCAGGAGTGGTGGGCGACACCTTGACCGCTACCGACGGCATTTCCGGATATCACGCTCTCCAGGTGTCCGCAGAAAGACGGTTCTCCGGCGGCCTGGGCTTTCTCACCGCCTACACCTATTCGCACTCGGTGGACAACGTTCCGTTGCAGCAGGGCGGCAACGGCGAGGGACCCGTGCCTCAGGATCCCCGCTTCCGGTTCCTGGACCGCGGCAATAGCTCCTTCGATATCCGGCATCGCTGGACGCAGACCGCTCTGTATGACTTGCCCTTCGGAAACGGAAAGCGATTCCACTCCTCGCATCGCTGGGTCGACACGGCGTTCGGCAACTGGCAGGCCAACCTGATTCTGATTTTCCAGACCGGGCTTCCGTTCACGCCGTCACTGGCCAGCCCGGTCGCGAATACCGGCACAGGGAGCCGTCCCAATCGGGTGGGAGATGCGAGCTTGCCGAATCCGGCTCTTTCCCGATGGTTCAACACGGCCCTCGATACAGCCGGCGCGCCGTGGGCCACACCCGCTCTGTATACGTTCGGCAACTCCGGCCGTGGCGTCCTGCGCGCGCCCGGACGCACCAACATCGATTTCTCGGTATTCAAGGAATTCCCGATCACCGAGCGCATCAAGCTGCAATGGCGCTCCGAATTCTTCAATCTGTTCAACCACCCGCAGTTCGACCTGCCGAACACGAGCATCGGCGCCGCGGTTGCGGGGACGATATCGGGGACGGTGGGCACGCCTCGCGACATTCAGTTCGGCCTCCGTGTGGTGTTCTAACGCCGCCGGAGATCGAGAGGACTCTTGAGTCCCTACTGCCGGGGGGCAATCCGGCTCAGAACCAGTTGCGCCAACTCTTCGTATCCTTGCGGCGTCAGGTGGTGGCTCTCGGCAAAACGCCAGTCCGAATAACGTGGGCCCAATTCCTGCTTGACATCGATAACCGGCAATCCGAGCGAATTGGCGGCCCCGATTACCCGTGCGTGAATTGCGGGATGTGTATCCGGATGAAAGTCGGTGGCCGCCGTGGACGCCAGATACACGAAATAGAGCCGTCCGCCCCATGAAGCCACGTCTTCAGCGCTGCGCCTCAGGACTCGTTCAAACAGATCGAAGTCGCGTTCCGTGGGTGCGGCCACGTAATTCGGCGAGGGGCCGCCGAAACGGGCTCGAAGGAGGTTCCGGATTCGAGGCGCTGTGACGAACCAGAAGTTCGCCTTGGCAAACTTCACAACACGTCCATCACTGGGATCGTGATGGGCCATCAGCATGGCGATTGCCTGTACACGGCGCATCTTCCATTCCTCGACATAGTCGCCGAGAGCTTGGTCGATCAGGGGCTGGAGTTCTTCCAAGGCTTGCCTGTAGTCCGGCTCCAGGTACCGCATCAGGGTAGGGCTGGCGGACTCAAAGCGCAGATCGGCGAGATCGTTGCCTTCATAGAAAAACCACAAGACCATCTCCGGTCTTCGCGAGGCCGCGTACTCCCGGATTGCCGCCAGCTCCGAAAGAGGCCCACTGCCGCCCATCCCCAGGTTGAGGGCGGCGGGATACTGGCGCCGGATCGGAGCCATCAAACTGTGCTCGGGCGGAACACAAAACCCCTGGACAAACGAGTCCCCGACCGCCGCAATCGTCAGTCGCCGGAGATTCCATACGGCTTCCGGATTATGGAAGCCGAATCCGTCGCTCAAGTACGTCAAGGTACGGCCGCTTTCGACGCAAGCCACGGTCGAAGTCCGGGAGCGGTCTGCCAGTGGCACGATCTCCCTCCCGTCGATCATAGAACGCGGCAGCGTGCTTCCCTTCCAGGTCAACAGATCGCGGCGCGGCAGGTGCGGCGCCGCGCGCTGGCCGGCTTCGCTCAACATCAGCACGGTCTCCAGTATGGTTGGCCGCCTCGTGATGCCATCCCACACCACCAGGCAGGCTTCGCCCAGATAGACACTGAAGGCAAGCGACCCGAGCGCCAGCGCCAGATTCTGCAGCACGCATACATTTTATCCAGACCTGTGACCGGAGCCACACCGGGAAAGTACTGGTGGGTACTACCGCGCTCCCCGGGAGAGCACGCCACGGCTCAACAGGTAGTCCGCCAATTCACGAGCCACCCGGCGCGCTCCGCTTTCGTTGAAGTGGCAGTCATCGAAGAACACGGAGGTATCTTTGGGAGTCTTCGCGGCGAGGTCGAAGCATTCCAGGCCCATCTCCCGGCAGACCTCGAGCAAGGCTGCGTTGTAGCGGTCCATCGCCCGGGCCAGATCCGGGATCGAGGTAAAACCCTTGCGCCGGGCGCCTTCCCCTACGCCGCCAAACCAGATCAGCCGCTGTACAGCCGGCTCCAAGCCGTCTCGCCAGATCGACGGTTGCGTGACCCACAGGTAGCGGACTCGAAGGTTGCGGCACTCCCGCGCCAGGTCCGCAATCCGGCCGCGATATTCAGCCAGCCCGGTCTCCAGAGGCGGCATCGGCACAAGCGGCGCTCCCGCGCGTTCGAGCCGCCGGGAGCGATAGAAGTTTCCCGCGGCATCCATTCGCAACGCTTGTTCCGGTTCCCCCAGCGCCAGGCGGATCAACTGGTACAACATGGTGCGGTCCAGGATTCCCTGCATTCGGAGGACGCGCCCGTTCAACCAGCTCGTTTCCAGAAACTCCGAGGCGGCCTGCCGCAGAAAAAGCCCGGTAGGGGCGCCTTCGTGATTCATCGTGGTCACGAGGTCGTTGACTCCGGTCATGAAGAGCAACAGATCCGCCTGCCTCAGGGCGGGCAGGCTCCGCACCACCTTCAGATGATGGACCGTGGTATGGCCCGCCACCGCCGCGGTGGCGACCCAGACCTTTCGTGCGCCGGCGCCGTTCAGGTACTGCATCAAGACGTCGGGCCACGCCTCGGAATCGTCCAGATACATGCATTCGGTGGCGCTACCGCCCACGGCGATGATCCGATAGGCGTCTTGCGCCTGCCCCGCGCTGGGCCCCCGTAGGCCTTGCTCATTGATCGAAAACCTCCCCGGCCCGTGCAATCCCGGAGCGATCTTGTCGTCGATCTCGAACGCATAGCGGCTGCCCGGCGGATAGAGAAAGGCCTTACGGCTGACGATTCGGGGACGAAGCGCGACCTGCGCCACGAGTTCTCCAGCCACCAGCAGGGCCATGATCGTCCAGAAGCTCAGCAGCGGGCCCGCCAGCTTCACGAAGCGGTGGGGTTGCCTGCGTGCGAACACGAAGAAAACCATGGCGGCGAGCAACCAGACCGCCGATGCGGCTATCGCGGCGGCATGCGCGCGGGCGTGAAATCCCCGAGACCAGAGCAGGATTCGATCGGCCAGGATCAGTACCGGAACAGCCATATGGAGAACGTAAAGCCACCGCGCAAGTCGAGCAGGCATTAGGCTAATGCTACAATGAGACCCCAGGGAGGCGGCGGATGATCAAGGGCTTCAAAGAGTTCCTGCTCAAGAATCAGGTGGTGGGATTGGCCGTGGCGGTGATTATGGGCGGCGCCATCGGCAAAGTGGTCTCGTCGTTGGTGGCCGATATCCTGATGCCGATGCTCAGCCTGGTGCTGGCCGGCGGCGAGTGGCGGGCGGCCAAGATCGTTCTCTCCCGGACCGCCGGCGCGGATGGCAAGGAAGTCGTCAACGCCATCAACATCGGCACCTTTGCCGGCGCGGTGGTCGACTTCGCGATCATCGGCTTCTGCGTCTACATGATGACCAAGTCCTTTTTGAAAGAGGCGCCCGCCGCGCCGCCTCCGCCCAGCAAGCAGTGCCCGCGCTGCAAAGAGTCCATCGTGCCGGACGCCACCCGCTGCAAGTTCTGCACCGCCGACCTGTGAGTGCTCGCTAGGCCTTTACCGACGGATACACCTTGCGGATGGCCGCGACGATATCGTCGCAGTCCCGCCGGGTGAACTTGGGATCGATCGAGACGCCGGCAAACCGGCTCAGAATGCCGATGGTCCGGGGGCAACACGACGCCCCATAGCGAATCTGCCTTCCGCGCTCCGAGGTGAAGGACGGCCAGGCCGGATGCACGGTCGCCTTGTTCTCGATGTGCCGCTGGAGGGGCAGAATCACCGATCCGGAGGGCGGGGAAGCCGGGATGTTCTCCGCCTTCATGGCCGCCACGAAGCGGTCCCGGCGCTCCTTGTCGTCGAAGCCGAGAAACACGCCGGCGCCCAATTCGCCTTCCGGGTCCGGCAGACGGCGCAGGCGCAGCCCGGGCAGGTCGCGGATGCCGTCATACACGCGCCGCGCGTTCGCGCGCACATCGCTCACGATGCGGTCCAGCTTGCGCACCTGCCAGCAGCACGCCGCCGGTGAATTCGTTCATCCGGTAGCCGCCGCCCACGAACCAGTCCAGTTGGGCCTTTCCCAGCGCTTTCTCGTGGGGAGGCCGCAAGCTGCCCAGGTCATGGAAGCGGGCCGCGCGCTCGAACAGGACCGGGTCGTTGGTCACCAGGGCGCCGCCCTCACCCGAGGTGATGGTCTTGTTCAGTTGCAGGCTGTAGATCCCGGCGTCGCCCAGCGAGCCGAGGGGCCGGCCCCTGTAGCTGGCGCCGACGCTTTGCGCGGCGTCCTCGAGCACCTTCAGCTTGTGCTTGCGTGCGATCGCCAGAATGCCGTCCATGTCCGCGGGATTGCCTTGCAGGTGGACCGCCATGATCGCCTTGGTATGCGGGGTGATCTTGCTTTCGATGTCCTCCGGGTCGAGGTTGAAGGATTCGTCGATCTCGGCGAACACCGGAAGCGCGCCGGCCAGCACGATGGCGTTGAAGCAGGAGTGCCAGGTCCAGGCCGGGAGGATCACCTCGTCGCCCGGGCCGATTTGCAGCGCGTTCATGGCCACCACCAGCGCGGCGGTACCCGAGGGCAGGGCCAGAGCGTATCGCGTATTCATGCGGGCGGCGAATTCCTTCTCGAAGGTCAGGACCTTCAGGGGAGGCTCGCTACCCGGACCATACCAGCGGAAAGGCCGCCCGGTTTCCAGTACTTCCAGGAGCTCTTTCCGTTCCTTCTCGTCGTAGTATTGCGTGCCCCAGTAATTGGCTTTGAGCGGCGCCGTACGCACCGGCGCGCCGCCCTCCAGGGCTAGCTTCGAAGCGGAGTTTGCTGCGTGCGCCGCCGCCGTGGAGGTCGCGGCGGCTGCCATGAAATCTCTGCGTTTCACAACACCAATCTCCTTTCTGTTTCAGTATAGACCCCGGGCCCCACGGGCGCTTCCGGTCTGCTACTCTTCGTGTGGAAGACTCCCATGCGGTTCGGTCCCCTGTTGCTGCTGCCGGCCGTGGCCGCGGCGGCCGCCTCGCCGCCGGCGGCTCCGCTGCGCGGCTACGTGTTCCGGGAGACCGACGGCGGCGCGCCGAGGCGTCCGATGACCGTGGAGCTCGAGCGCGACGGAAAAGTGCGCGCGCGCCGGACCACGCGGCCCGATGGTTCGTTCGAGTTCGCAAGAGTAACGCCGGGCCGCTACACGGTGACGCCGCGCTTTGGCGACTTCGCCGCCGCGCGGGAGCTGGTGGAAGTGACCGCCGCCGGTCCCAACTTCGCTGCCGTGATGCTGCCCCGGCGGCGGGCCGGAGTCCCGAATTTCGCGACTGTTTCCACCGCCCAGCTCAGCCGGCAGTCAAACCCCAAGGTTCGGAAGAAGCTGACCGAAGCGGGACGCCTGGCCGGGCGCGGCGACTTTGCGGGCGCGGCGCAGCACTATGAAGAGGCCGCGGCGGCCGCCCCCTCGGCCGACATCTACGATGCGCTGGCCGTGGCCCGCCTGCGGCTCGGGCGAACGAACGAAGCCCGCCAGGCGCTCGAGCAGGCTCTCGCCAACGACCCCAAGTACCTCGCCGCCTATGCTCACCTCGCCTCGCTGTACCTGGACGAAGGCGACTACCGGCGGGTCGCGGAGGTGGCCGGGCGAGCCCTCCAGGTGGAGCCGCGCTGTGCCACCGGCCATCTGCTGCTGGCCGAGGCCCTGCTGGCCCTTAGCGATGCGGAGTCCGCCGCCCGCCATGCCGCCACGGCCAGCCGGATCGTCCAGGGCAAGTCTCCGGAGCCCTACCTGCTCCTGGCCAGGATTCACTGGTCGCGGAAC
>JACOSH010000425.1 GCA_016178945.1 Acidobacteriota bacterium | reverse complement strand
GTACTTGGCGAGTGCCCGCACACTCCCCGGCATGCCCGGACTGCCCTCCAGGATAGCGGGCGACCATTCCGGGAATCGGCCGAAGGCTTCGGCAATCGCGCCGGAGGCCGCGTCGCTCAGGTACAGGACCGAGTAAAGTTCGGGGTTGTCGAGCCGGCCACCGCCTTGCGGCGGAATGTACAGAGCGCCGCCCGGTTCATCTTCGGCCGCTGCCGCGAGAAACGGGAGGACTCGATACAGAATTGGCACGCTGGGTCAGGCGTAGGCCCCCGCCGCGATCCCGTCGATCGCGCGGATCACGGGCGCCGCGCCTTCCGACGCCAACACGTCGATGGGCCGCGCGCCGCCGAGAAGGGGTTCGGAACCTACCAGCCACATGGCCGCGGCCTCACGGACAAAGACCCGCAGAATACGAGTGAGGACATCGTGCAGGTCGACAATCCGGCGCCCCATCTCGGCGCTCACCGGTTCCCTTCCGGCCCTCCATCGCGAGACTAGCGCGCGGTCCACGCCGAGCAGCCGCGCCGCCGCATTCGTCCCCAGCGCGTCTATGATCCGGGACAAGAGTGGCCGGACATCGGCCAGGACATCCGCGGCCGGACGCAAGACGATGGCGCCGGTGAAACGCTTCCACGGCCGCGGGGCGCTGCCGCCGCGACCGGGATCTCGGATAGCCACGTTTTCAACATACCTCAACATAGACTGTTGAGTAAAGGGCGGCGCCCCAGCCGGTCACGCCGGGGCATACCAGGCAGGACTCCTCGGTCGACGACAGGATACTGGTGCGGAACTTCCGCCGAGAACGCTGTCGTTGATAGCAGTGCTATCATTGCTGTATGGCGAGCCTTACCATTCGCCGCCTCGATGAGTCCGTCAGATCGCGTCTGCGGGTTCGCGCCGCTCAACGGGGCCACTCCATGGAAGAAGAGGCCCGCCAGATCCTGAAACTCGCCCTGGCGGGAGGGCCGGCCGGCCAGCGTAACCTCGCGGAGTCCATTCGGAAGCGGTTCGCTCCTCTCGGCGGAGTGGAGCTTCCGGGTATGGCGCGCGAGCCGATCCGCAAGCCCCCGAAGTTCAGGAAATGATCATCCTGGACACCAACGTCTTGTCCGAAGTGATCAAGCCATTGCCCTCCCCGCAGGTTGTGGAATGGCTGGCCCGCCAGCCGCCCCTCCAGGTGTTTACCACCGCGATTACGCAAGCGGAAGTCCTCTACGGAATCGACCTTGTGGCGGGAGGCAAGCGCAGGGCCGCTCTCGAGGCCGCGGCGGACGCGATGTTTCAAGAGGACTTCGCCGGACGAATCCTGCCGTTCGACGACGAGGCCGCTCGCCTGTTTCCAAAGATTACAGTCGCCCGCCGGCTGCTGGGACGTCCCATCAGCCAGTTCGACGCGCAGATCGCCGCGATCGCCCGGTCGCGCGACGCCGCCATCGCGACACGGAATACGAAGGATTTCGAGCACTGTGAGGTCCCTCTGTTGAACCCGTGGAAGGGCCGGTAGGCGATCGCGTTGACTTCTGCGGCCGGTTTATGGTCCGGTCGTCCCTTCCGGGGCGCGCGGGCGGATTCCCTCTCCTACCGGACCTTTATGGCGCAGCATCAGGTTCAGCCATTCGGTCATCTCCCTCTCCCAGCCGGCCACGCCGGGGACCTTGTGCCAGCGGCCCGTGCCATGCCCGCCGCCGCGGATGATGATCAAGTCGCAGCGCACGTGGCCGGCCTTCAGGGCCGCCTGCAAGTGGGTCGATTGTGCGATCGGCACGGTCGCATCCTGGTCCCCGTGGATGAGCAGGAAAGGGGGCTCTTCTCCGGTGATGTGCATCACGGGCGAGGCTTCGGCCAATGCGGCTTCCACGCCCTTCTTCTCGGCCAGCGGACCCAGCAGCGCCTTCAAGTTGCCGCCGAGCTCGCGGTTGCGAAAGTCGCTGGGGCCGTATAGCGTGACCACGGCTTGCACCCGCGCGCTGGCGCGGTCGACCGGGTCGGATGCGCCGGGGATAGCGCGCCGCTTGCGGACTCCGGCCAGGTTGCTCAACCAGCCGCCGGCCGAGCCGCCCACCAGGGCGACGCGTCCGGGATCGACGTCCCACCGCCGGGCGTTGTAGCGGATGAAGCGGACCGCGCGCTCCACGTCCTCCACCATGGCCGGATAGGGATGCCGGGGGGCCAGCCGGTAGTTGATCGAAAACACCGCATAGCCGGCCGGGGCCAGGAAATCGGCGCAATACGCCTCGCTGGGATTCTTGCTGTTCCCCCCGACGAAGCCGCCGCCGTGGATCAGGATGGCGGCCGGATGCGGACCTTTGCCTGCTGCCGGGTAGTAGTCCATGGTGAGGATCTCGCCGCCGGCTTCTCCGTAGACCAGGCCCTCTTCGGCGCGGCACAACGCCGCCGCGCACAGCAGAGCCCAGGCCGGCCTCACTTCGGATCGCCTTCTTTGATCCACGCGGTGTTGAAATGCGCGTGCTTGATGGACTTGCGCGGCTCGCCCGGTTTCAAGTGGTTCAGGAAGTAGCTGTAGGAGGCGTGCAGCGTGCCATCGCGCGCCTGAATGATGGAGGGATAGTGAAACGATCCGGCGCCCGGCCCGCGGGTGTCCAGCTCCAGATGGCGCTTCCACTTCCAGGTGCGGCCCTCATCCTCCGACAGGGTCACCGCCAGCGAGTGCCGGCCGCGCTCGGTGTCGTTGGAGATCATCAGCCAGCTTCCGTCCGCCAGCGCCATGGCCTCCAGTCCCGAGCCGGGATTGGGCAGGTCGGTGTCGACGGCCGGTGACCAGGTCACGCCGTCGTCCTTCGATTCGCTCATGTGGACGCGCTTGGGAGGTGGCCCGTTGTCGCGCATGTAGGCGACGATCTCGCCGCTCTTGCGCCGCACCAGGGTGGGCTGGATGTTCCCCGCTCCCACCAGCGGCTCGCTGGCCGACCAGGTCTTGCCGCCGTCGTCGGTGATGGCGATCATCGAGAACGAATAGCCGTCGGAGTAGAGCCCCCACAGGATTCGGCCCGAAGGCAGCTCCAGAGGATGCGCGCGGGTCATCCAGCCCATTCGCGAGAAGTACTTGTCGGAAGCCTTCTGCAACACCTGGTCGCGATAGCGGCCCGGCGGCAGCTTCTCGAAGACCTCCTGGACTCGGGGGGCGAAGTTGCGCGGGATCACCAGCAGCGCCTCGCTCAGGTCGAAGCGCGGCGGGCCCGGCTTGCGGTAGTCGGTCGAGATCTTGTACTTGGTCAGGGCGGTGTGCCACTCGTTGGCGACGATGGCCTGCCACATCAGCCAGAGCCGCTTCTTCGAGTCCAGGAACAAGGCCGGGTTGGTGTCGGGGAATTGCGGCGTGTCGGCCAGCAGGAAGCGCGGGCTCCAGGCGCTCTTGCCCTTGGGCAATCGCGCGCCTTCCACGATCACGTCGTCCGCCGTGCGCTCGCCCGAGCCGTGATACCAGCAAACCAGCAGCTCGCCGCCAGGCAGCTCGACGATCGAGGAAGCATGGTTGTGCCAGGTCTCCAGCGCGAAGATCAGCTCGCTCTTCAAGAAGGGCCTCTCGGCGGCGGTCAGGGAGGCGGCCAGGGCCAGCCAGAACGGAATGCGGCAGGACACGTTTTACTCCAGGCGGTAATTGGGGGCTTCTTTGGTGATGATGACGTCGTGCACGTGGCTCTCGCGCAGCCCCGCCGGCGAGACGCGCAGGAAGGCCGCGTTCTCCTGCAGATCCCGGATGGTGCGGCAGCCGGTGTAGCCCATGCCGGCCTTCAGCCCGCCGACCAGTTGATAGACCAACTCGGCCAGCGGCCCTTTGTACGGCACGCGCGCTTCAATGCCTTCCGGAACCAGCTTGGCGTTGGGATCCTGCGCGTAGCGGTCGATGGAGCCTTGGGCCATGGCCCCCAGCGATCCCATGCCGCGATAGCTCTTGAAGGTGCGGCCCTGGTAGAGGATGGTCTCGCCGGGGCTCTCATCGGTTCCGGCGAACAGGCTGCCGATCATGACGCTGTCGGCGCCGGCGGCGACCGCCTTGGTGACGTCGCCGGAATACTTGATGCCGCCGTCGGCGATGATGGGAACTCCCGTGCCCCGGGCGGCGCGCGCCGCTTCGGCGATGGCCGTGATCTGCGGCACTCCCGCGCCGGAAATTACGCGCGTGGTGCAGATCGAGCCCGGCCCGATCCCCACCTTGACGCCGTCCACGCCCAGCGCGATCAGGTCGCGCGCGCCCTCGTAGGTGCCCACGTTGCCGGTGATCAGCTCGACCTCCGGCAGAGCCCGCTTGATGGCCTTCACCGCCTCCATCACGCGCTGGCTGTGGCCGTGCGCCGTGTCGATCGCCAGGACGTCCACTTTCCTGCCCACCAGCTCCCTGGCGCGCTCCAGAAAATCGCCGGTCGCGCCCACCGCCGCGCCCACCCGCAGCCGGCCTTGCGAGTCCTTCGCGGCGTTGGGGTATTTCAGCTTCTTCTGGATGTCCTTGACGGTGATTAGCCCCTTGAGATTGTAGTGGTCGTCGACCACCAGCAGCTTTTCCACGCGGTGGCGGTGCAGGATCTCTTCGGCCTGCTCGAGCGTGGTCCCCACGGCGACGGTGATGAGATTCTCCTTGGTCATGACCGCGGAGATGGGCAAGTCGAGGCGGGTCTCGAAGCGCAGGTCGCGATTGGTGAGGATGCCGACCAGCTTTCCTTCGCGCGTCACGGGAACGCCGGAGATGCGGTAGCGCTTCATCACCTCCAGCGCGTCGGCGATGCGTTTCTCCGGCTCGATGGTCACCGGATCCACGATCATGCCGCTCTCACTGCGTTTCACGCGGTCCACCTCTTCGGCCTGGCGCTCGACAGGCATGTTGCGGTGGACGATCCCGATGCCGCCCTGCTGCGCCAGCGCGATGGCCAGGTGCGATTCGGTGACCGTGTCCATGGCCGCGCTGAGGATCGGAATGTTCAGGGGGATGTTGCGGGTGAGGTGGGTGCGGGTCTCGGCTTCGGCCGGCAGCACATCGCTGCGGGCCGGCTGCAAAATCACATCGTCGAAGGTGAGGCCTTCGGGGATGCCGGACTGAACCATAGAGAATTATAACATCATAGCCGATCGAAACTCCTCCAGCAGACGGCCCGCCAAGCGGCGGCGATAGACGGCCGAGGCGCGGATGTCGTCGATGGGCGAGATCTCCGCCTGGAGCGCGGCGGCGGCTTCGGCGGGCCGCTCGCGGAGCGCCGTCTCGGTCCGGCGGCAGCGGATCGGAGTGGGCGCGACGCTGCCTAGGGCGACGCGCGCCTGGAAGACGCGCCCTCCGGCGGCTTGGGCCGCGCCGGCGAAGCAGACGATCGAGATGGCCTGCGCCTTGCGCGGTCCGACCTTGCGATAGTAGTGCCGCCAGCCCTGCTTATCGCGCGGCAGGCGGATGCGGCCCAGCAATTCGCCGGCCCGCAGATCCATGCGCTTGTAGCCGGTGTGAAACGCGGCGTAGTCCACCCAGCGGGATCCCGCGGCTGAGAGCAGCTCCAGCCGGGCGTCGTAGACCAGAAGCGCGGGCGGAGAATCCGCCGCCGGAGAGGCGTTGACGATGTTGCCGCCCAGCGTGCCCCGATTCTGGGTGGCGATGCCGCCCGTCTCGGCCGCGGCCCGGCCCAGCAGCGGGAACTCCTCCTGGAGAAGGCGGCTGCGCCGGACCTCGGTGTAGGTGGTCAGCGCGCCGAGATCGACGAACTCGGGGTGGACCTCGATGCCCCGCAGCTCGGCCAGGTTCCAGATGCCCAGGTATTTCCGGTGGGCCAGCTTGCCGGCCTCGAACAGCACCATCAAATCGGTGCCGCCGGCCAGCGGCCGCCAGACTCCCGGCTCGGAGTGAAGCCGCTCCAGCGCCTCTGCGAGACTGCGCGGCGCGATCAACTCGTAGCCGGGCGCGAAGGACCTCATAGTCCGCGGCAGGCCTCAATGATCTTCATATACCCGGTGCAGCGGCACAGATTGCCGGCCAGCCCCTCGCGGATCTCCTCCTCGCTGGGGTTGGGGTTTCGCCCCCGCAGGCTGAGGGCGGCCATCACCATTCCGGGCGTGCAAATGCCGCACTGCGCGCCGCCGCAAGCGAGGAAAGCTCGCGCGAGCCGATCGCCTTCGGGCACGCCCTCGATGGTCAGGATCTGGGTCCCATCGGCCTGGAGCGCCGGAACCAGGCAACTGTTCACCAGCTCGCCGTCGATCAAGATCGCACAGGCGCCGCATTCGCCTTCTCCGCAGCCTTCTTTGGTTCCCGTCAGCCGCAGGTGCTCGCGCAGCACATCGAGCAGGCGAGCCATGGGGTAGACCTGGAGGACATGGCGCTGCCCGTTCACCGTGAGCACGATGGTCTTGCGTTCCCCCCTGACGGGAGCCGCCGCCGCCTCCGGCGCGGCTGGACCGGCCGGCCCAGCCGACCGCCCGGTGAAATCCAGCGGGATCTCCGACAGGCTCAACCCCGTGGCGTTCTCCACCGCGTTCAGGATGGCCGGCGCGACGCCGTCCATGGGCAACTCCCCGATCCCCTTTGCGCCCGCCGGCCCGTAGGCGTAGGGCTGCTCCTCGAAGTACACGCGGATGGGCGGCACGTCGGCGGCGGTCGGGAGGATGTAGTTGGTCAACTGGCCGTTGACCATCCGGCCTTCCCGCCACAGCACCTTCTCATAAAGCGTGAAGCCGATGGCCTGGGCCACGCCGCCTTCGATCTGTCCGGCCGCCAGCACCGGGTGGATCACCTTGCCCACTTCCTGCAAGGCCACGAAGTCGTCGACCCGGGTCTCCTCGGTGACCGGATCCACGCTCACCTCGGCGACGTAGACCGCCCAGGCGTACGCGCCGTAGGCGTCGCCGCGGTACTGCTGGTCGTCCCAGTGGATGCCGGGCGGGGCCTGATACCGGCTGAACGAGCGCAGCGAGCCGTACCGGGCAATGTAGGCGGCGCAGTCCAGCCCGCTCTGGTCCAGGATCTGCTTCAACCCCAGGGCCGCGGACTCCACCAGCTTGCCGACGATCATGCAGGTGCGCGACGCCACAGTGGGGCCGCTGTTGGGAACCGCCGCCGTATCCGGCCGCGCGATCTCGACCCGGTCGAAGTCCACGCCCAGCGCTTCGGCGGCAATCTGGCAGAGGATGGTGTTGGTCCCCTGGCCGATCTCGGTGCTGGCCGCCAGGATGCGGAAGTGGCCCGACGCGGTGGCTTCCACACCCACCACCGACTGGAGATACTCCTCGCCGGAACCGGTGAATCCGGCTCAGTGCATGAAGGAGGCGAACCCGATGCCTTTCTTCAGCTTGGACGACGGGTTCTCGAGGGCAAAGCGCTCGCGCTTGGCGTGGTAGCCGGCCAGGGCCAGCGCGCGGTCGAGCAATCCGCCGAGATCCACCTTCTCGCGAATCACCTGCCCGGTGGCGGTCGAGTCGCCCTCGCGCAGGAAGTTGCGGCGGCGGAACTCCTCCGGCGTAAGCCCCACGACGGCGGCGACGCCATCCAGGTGGCGTTCCAGCGCGAAGATGGACTGCGGGGCGCCGAATCCGCGGAAGGCTCCGTGGGGCGGCGCGTTGGTGGCCACGGCCCGGCTCCGCACCCGCACGTTGGGGCATCGGTAGGGGCCCGCGGCATGGATGGTGCCGCGCGAGAGCACCACGCTCGACAAGGTGGCGTACGCGCCGCCGTCGATCGTGAAGTCGATGTCCATGGCCAGCAGAGTGCCGTCGCGCGAGACCGCCGTCCTGTGCCGCGTGCGGGAGGGATGGCGCTTGGTGGTGGCGGCCATGTCCTCCTGGCGGTCATAGACGATCTTGACCGGCCGGCCCGACTTCCAGGCCAGCAGAGCGGCGTGCCCGGCGATCATGGAGGGATACTCCTCCTTGCCGCCGAAGCCGCCGCCCGTTTCCATCTGGATCACCCGCACCTGGTGCTCGAGCAGGCCGAACAGATGGCGCAGCGCCTTGTGGACGTAGTAGGGGCACTGCATCGAGCCCCACACCGTGACGCCGTCGCCCGGAGTGGCCATGGCGATCGCCCCTTGCGGCTCGATGTAGAGCTGCTCCTGCGCGCCGGTGCGATACTCGCCTTCGACCACGCGCCAGGCCTCGCCCCAGACCGCGTCGACCTCGCCCTTCTCCATGTGGAACGACTTGAAGACGTTGTCCCGGCCCCAGATGATCTCCTTCCCGGCCAGCGAGTCTTCCATCGTAAAGACGGCCGGCAGCGGCTCGATATCGATCCGGACCGCGCGGCGCGCTTCTTCCAGCAGATCTTTGTCCTCGTGGGCCAGCAGCAGCACGGGCTCTTCGAGATGATTCACCACGCCGTCCGCGAGGAAGGGCTGGTCTTCCAGGATCAAAGCGACGGCGTTGTGGCCGGGCACGTCCCGGGCCGTAACCACCGTGAATTGATCCCAGGGGATGCGGGGATCAAAGCGGATGCCGCGGACGCGACCGCGCGGCGCCGGGCTGCGCACCGTGACGCCGTACAGCATCCCGGGAAAGTTCAGGTCATCGACATAGCGGGCGCGGCCCGTGACTTTGTCCCGTCCCTCTTTGCGGGGAACGGGACTGCCAAGGATCGGACTCCCCATCCTGTCAATGCTATCATCGATCTCCAGAGTCTTATGTCTCGCCTACTCTGTTCTTGGCCGCTCGCCCTGTCGCTTATGGCCGCCGATCAACCGCCCATCGCCAAGAAGATCCCCAAGACCATCGTCACGCACGGCGTTACGGCGTGTTGGGCCGAGACTGTGATAGAATGTGGCCTGGGAAAAAGCCATGAGCCAGTTCGCCCCCGGAACCTTAATCAACTCGCCAGGCGATCCTCGGCGATGTGTTGCCCGGTGTTGGCGTCTCCAGTATTCGAGTCCGAACCAGAGAGTGGGTGTGGGTGTACTCGGAACGGGATTTCCGCGGCAGCATCCTTGCAGTAAGCTTACGCGATCTGAACAGCCTCGCATCCATCACCAAGCGAAACAGCATTGGTCCGATTGGAGATGGAAATTGGGACAATGAGACCCGGAGCATCCAGTTTCAGGACTCCGCCCCTGGTGTCGTTACTCGATCTGACGGGACTACCATCGTAAATCCTGACGGTTCGACAGAGGATCGCTCCGGTGTGGGCTGATCGGGGCGATGTACCCGTGGTGTGCAAACTGGACCGGCTGTTCACTCCGCGACGTGCTTGTTCTGATGGAGCGGCTTGCCGAGACGAAAGCGGGATTCCGCAGCTTGACCGAAGCGATGGACACAAGCACACCGGCAGGCCGCATGATGATGCAGCCTTCGCTGAATTCCTCGCTGCAGTGCTTTGGGATTCCCATTGAAGGAGCATCCGCAGCTTTGCCGTTGGCTCGCTGCATAGAAGCGGGGTGCGCTTCGCAGCAAAGGAATTCCTCATGAAAGAAAATTCTGCCTCGTCCGAGGAATCTGTGGGTGACTGGCGGGCTCAGCGCTGCGACTGAGCGAGGAAGCGATGGAGTTTGCGGCAGGTGGCGTCGAAGGAGCGTTGCGCCTCCTCCGAGCCGTTG
>JACOSH010000424.1 GCA_016178945.1 Acidobacteriota bacterium | reverse complement strand
CGCCCAAACCCAGCGCGCCGGCGATCTCGACATGCTCGGGCTGGCGGTGGACGAAGGTGCTGAACTCGTCCGGTGTGTCCTCGACCAGTTTCTTCTTTCCGGCGGAGACGCGCTTGTCGTCGATGACGCGCCAGCCCACGTGGTCCAACGCCACCGGGTCGGTGGCGAAGTACAGGGTCTTGTGCTCCCAGACGAACTGCGGCCGCGCGCCCGGGCCGCCGTGATAGAGACCCTTGATGCCGTCCATCACGTGCAGCACGGCCTTGTTGCGAATCACCGGCAGGGACACCACCGCCGGGATGAAGGCGCCGCAGGCGTTCTGCGACCGCGTCGCGTGGCTGCGGCTGACGTTGTTCACCAGGCCGTGCGAGAGGTTCTTCAGCGCCAGGGTCACGCCCGCCGACTGGTGGTCCTTCAGCACGCACACGTTAATCAGCTTGTTCACTTCCTTGGTGATGAACCGGGCGGCGTAGGAGCGGCGCGCCGTCAGATTCGACAGGTCGTAGCCGGGACGCGTCAGCGCCATGTCCAGGTAGTGGTCCGGATCGTAGCCCTCGATGGCCTGTTGGATCTCCTCGTAGTCCTTGGCCGCGTTGGAAATGCGCACGCCCTCCGGCAGCCATTTGTGGAAGCCGGCGCCGTAGAACTGGTCGTGATAGCGGTCGTAGACCACGATGTCGTTGGCCTTAAGACCGGCCGCGCGCAGACCGTCGATGATCTCGTTCAACACCTCGGGCGCCGAGATCACGTGCGGGGCCCCGACGGGGTTCACCTTGATGCCGACCACATCGCCGGGCGAGACGAATTGACGCCAGCCCTCGGCCCAGCCCCCGGCGCCGGTCAGCGAGGTCATGCCCTTCCGGAACATCTGCTTCACGGTCTCGCCCTGGTACCGGCCCGAGACGATCGACGCGGGAGATTCCACGGCCACCACGCGCCCGCGATACAGGCCGGGCATGGCCAGCTTGCTCGCTTCGGCCTTCGAGGAAGTTTGCGCGCCCAGCGCCAGTTGCCGCGCCGCGGCCGCCGCGCCGAGACTCTCCAGAAACCGTCTTCTGCTGCAAGGAATCCGCATGTTTGCCTGTCCTTTCTCCATCAACTCTATCCGATTTGAGCCAGAGTTGCCACGTGGGGCAAGCCGGTGCGCTATCATGGCCACTCTCGATGCCTTCCCTGCCAGCCAGGCCCCCGGGAAAGGACGCCGTGTGTTTCACGGCGGGAGCCAAGGGCGCGCCCTTCAACGCCGGAGTGATCCACGCCTATCTGGCCGCCGATCGGGAGCCGCCCAAGATCGCCGCGGGCATCTCGATTGGCGCGCTGTCGGCCGCGGCGATGCAGCGCTGCTACCAGGAGCTGGCCAAGGCTCCCGCGGGCGGCCAAAGGGAAGCGCGCCGCTGGACCTGGTTCCGGCGCTACTTCGAGGATCTTTCCTATGATCCGCTGAATGTGATTTGGCACGCGGTTCCCGATCCGGTCGATTTCTTCGCCGACAAGCCGCCGGTGGCCGATCTGTCCTGCCCGCGGCCGCTCCGCCACAAGGAGGAGGAAGCCAGGCGGCGCTACCATCGCCTGGTGAAGCTGGGGGTCTGGCTGGCGGGGATGCGCGTCTCCATCCGCGACATCGCCAGCACCATCGTCCACTACGTGCGCTTCAAAGAGCAATACGGCGGCTGGCCGCTCCAGGCGGTTCTCTGCCTGGCGCGGTCGCTGAAAATGGCGCTGCTGGTGTTCGTGCATTTCGTGGCTTCTCCGGCTTGGCTCGCGGAAGGCAAGAAACGGCGTCCGCTCTTCGGGTGGCCGGCCTGGATTGGAGCCGTCGCGCTCGCCGTCGCGCTCCTTTACCGGATTCTCCGCCTGGCTTCCGGCTCGACCCTCCTGGAAAAAGCTCTGCCATTCTTCGAAGGGACGCCCGCCTGGATCATCAACTGGCTGAAGCTGCTCCCCGAGATCCGGCAGTGGGATTCTGCGGCCTTGAGCGCCGTCCTGTGGGTGGCGACGGTGGGCGGCCTCGTGCTGCTTCTGGCGGTGTTCCTCCGGCCGGGAGTCATCCTGCGCTACTTCTGCAATCAATTGGGCATCTCGCGCGGGCTGCTGCACGATTATCAGCTTCATCGCCGCCTCTTCGAGCTATTCCGGGACGACCAGAGCCCGGACGAGCCCCCCACGGTAAAAGGGCCGGAGGACGGCGCCATGCACCTGTTGCTGGTGTCGGCGCCTCTGCGGACCTTCCGGGGCATGCGCGGCCGCCACTTGTGGGCCTCCCGTGGGGCCTCTTTAATCGATGCGCTCCGGGCCTCGCTGGCCGTCCCCGGGATCTTCCCCCCGGTCCGGCTGCGGCAAGCGGAGATTGCCGTGTGGCTGGCGGATCTGCGTCTCCAGCGCCTGCCGCGTCGCCTCGACCTGGTGGATGGCTCGGCCGTCCGGGAGAATCCCGTGCCGGCCTTCTTCTCCTGGCTGCGGCGCCACCCGGAAATCGCCGCCGAGCTGTGCGCCCAGTACGTGGGCGATGCCGCCATGCACCTGGTGTATGACGTCCCCATCGACCCGTTCGAGCCGCCGGACGAGGGAAGCCGCGAGCGCATCAACATTGTGGACGCAGCCTTCGCCGGCCTTCAGTTGGCCCGGCGCCGCGATATCAAGTTGTGGTATCGCCAGGCCAAGTTTATCGGGCAGCTCGAATTCCACATTCGGAACGCGCCGAACCTGCACGCGCGCGCCGCGCCTGGGGACTCCCAGGAGGACAAGCCCGGAGTGGTGCGCGTCTTCCCGGTGTTCGCCGACGAAATCGCGCCGGGCGACGAAATCCGGTTCGAGAACAACCTCGCCCCGTCGCGGGAGGAATTCCTGCGCACCGCGGCCTCGGGCTGCCGGCGGACGCTGGAGACGCTCTACCCCGCCCAACTTCTCGAGATGAGCGCCCGGGAGTCCAGGGTGCCTTGTCATCGCCTGCTGCTGGACATCGCTCCCCGGCGGCAATCCTGGATCTCCCCGGCCAGTCCCGGGTTGAGCGAGGTGTGCCGCGCCTGCACCCGGGAGCTGGTCTATCGGCCGGCCGGCGAACCCCGCCCGCCGGGCATTCGGCAGAGCTACGGCGAGCCGGAGGGGCGCCTGAATCTGCCGGAAAAATTCGCCCACCTGAATGGGACCCGCCCGCGAGTGGTCTTCGTGGCCAGCGGCGGCGTCTTCCGAGGTTCCTTTCATATCGGAGTGCTGGGCGCGATGCAGGCGGTCGGATTGAAGCCCGACCTGATCGTCGGCGCCTCGGTCGGGGCCTTGCTCGGCGGCACGCTGGGCGCGATGTCGGTGCTGGATCCCGAGCAGGCCGCCGCCTTGCTGGGGGATCTCTGTCTGACTTTCCTGCGCGTCGATCAGCGGGTCGCGCTCACCCGCACCCTGAAGAACGCCGCCAAACAGTTGGGCATCCGGGCGCGCCGGATCGACATTTCTCCCGCGCGGCTGCGCCGCATGATCCGGCGCGGCACCCGCAAGGATCCGGGCTTCGCCGTGGCTGGAGCGCCGCCGGCCTTGATCGACGCCATCTCCAATTTGTTCCTGCTGCCCCATGAGCACACCCGGGCCATCGCCGCGTCCTTCGTGGCCGGTCACATTACCAAGGCCATGAAGGAGTTCTGGGTCCAAGTACAGGCCGAGACGCTGCGCCGGCTGGACATCGAGTTTGCCCTGATGGGAACCTCCTTGCTGGAACCCGTGGCCCGTTCCCTGCTCGGTGGGACTCGTGGAATCGCGATGAACAACTGCCAGCCTTACCATCGGGGCGAGCATCCGGTTTCGTTCTTCAGCACGACCTCCTATCTGAACCAACGCATGTCCCTTCTGCTGGGACGCGACTTCCTGCGCGATTCCCCCTCCTACGATTTCGTCAAGGCCGCTCTCAGCTCCAGCGCCTTTCCAGCGGTTTTCTCCCCGCGTCAGGAGTCCGAGGTCCTGCCCGGAGAGGGCCGCACCGACTTGCTGTTTGCCGACGGCGGGATCTTCGACAACCTCCCCTTCTTTCCCGCGCTGGAAATCCTCAGCGCCGTGCAAGCCGGCTACCGGCGGACCGCCGGCGCCGCTCCGGACCCCTGGGAGTTTTTGCATCAGCGCTGGCAGCGCCCCGATCTGATGATTGCCGGTTCGCTGGAGGGCCAGTCTTCATCCCCGCGAAACAAGGCGCTGCGCGGCCTGTCGGCCAAGGACGATCTAAGCGCCAACGTGAAGCTGGATTCCTTTGAGATCACTTCCAATGTCGTCGGCCGGCTCACCGGCCAGCTTCTGGATGGCTACGCGTCTCAGCCTCTGCCGGAACAGGTCGGCGCTTTCATGGACCAGATCGTGCCGGCCGCCGTCCTGAAAGTGGCCCCGGCCGACACGGATCATCTCAATCCCACTTTCGCTTTCTGCGCGGCGACGGGTCTCGATCCGGCGCGGGTGCGGCTCTCGATCGCCGACGGCTGCTTCCAAACACTGCGCAGCCTGGAGGGCGCGCAGCGCGCCGAGCCCGACAGCATGATTCGCCGCGCGGTCGACGGGCTGGGCCCGGACCGGCTTCCGCCCGTGTCTCGAATCCAGCCCGCTTCCACCAGCAGGGATTCGAACTGCCCCTATTTTCGCGTGGCCGGACAGCCGCTCCGCTGCCCGTTTGTGACAGCGGCCCAAGGCCTGGGCGGCGGGAAGGACGAGGTCCAGGAGATCTATTCCACCTGCTTCGACGATCGGGCTCACCGGACCAAGTGAGCCGCCGTTAGGCATAATGGTACCGGGATGCCCGCCTCCACGTACCGCCAACGCCAGGCCTACTCCATCGAATCCGATCATCTGCGCGTCACCGTGACGGCGGAAGGCGGTCATATCGCCGAGATCCTCGACAAACAGACCGGAGTGAACCCGCTGTGGACCCCGCCTTGGCCCTCGATCGAGCCGTCGGCCTACGATCCCGCTCGCCATCCCGAATACGGCGCGGATGCGGAGAGCAAGCTGCTGGCCGGCATCCTGGGTCACAACCTCTGCCTCGACCTGTTCGGCGGTCCCTCCGAAGCCGAGGCTGCCGCCGGCATCACGGTTCACGGCGAAAGCTCCGTGGCGCCTTACCGGATCTCCGGCTCGGACACCGAGCTCACCGCCCGCGCCGATTTGCCGCTGGCCCACCTCCGTTTCGAGCGCAGTATCCGCCTGGAATCGCGCGTCCTCCACATCGCCGAAACCGTGGAAAACCTGGACGCCGCCGACCGTCCCATCGCCTGGACACAGCACGTCACCTTGGGACCTCCCTTCGTGGAAAAAGGCTCCACCCAGTTCCGCGCCCCCGCCACGCGCTCGAAGACCATCGAGCACGATTTCAGCGGCGGCAAGGGCTACATGCCCATCGGCGTCGAATTCGACTGGCCGGAGGTCCCCTGCCTGGACGGCGGCACGAAGGATCTGCGCGTCATGACCGGTCTGCCGGTTTCGGCGGCCTTCTCGACCCACCTGATGGACCCGGCCCGCGCAGAGGCCTTCTTCCTGGCCTTCTCGCCGCGCCATCGCCTGCTGCTGGGCTACGTCTGGAACCAGGCGGATTTTCCCTGGTTGGGAATCTGGGAGGAAAATCACAGCCGCCTGTCTCCGCCTTGGAACGGCCAGACCTTCACCCGCGGCCTGGAGTTCGGCGTCTCACCCATGCCCGAATGCCGCCGCAAGATGATCGACCGCGGCAGTCTGTTCGGCGTTCCCGGCTACCGCTGGATTCCCGCCAGACAGAAGGTCAGCGTCGCCTACCGCGCCTTCCTCCTGGCGGCGGACGCGATCCCGGAATCGCCGCCCGCCTGACCCGGGGCGCTTATTTCACCTCGATGGGCGTCCGCACACGCCCTCCCTTGGAGTCCGTCACCGCCGCCTCCCCGTCCGTGCCGACGGGCGTGATCCGCATCGTCCGGTCTTCAATCTCCACCACCAGAAAATGCGGGGCCGCCGACCACCCCGCGATCTGCGCCTCCGCCATCCGCTTGGCGATGTTCCCCGGCCGGGACTGCCCGCCGGCGCCCGTCACCACCCAGCAGATTCCACCGGTCGCCGGGTTCCGCTCGCTGAACTGGAAATTGTGCTCGTGACCGTTGAACACCACTTTCACTCCGGCGGTCACAAACAGCTTGGCCCAGTGGGCCAGCTCCCGCACCATGGGCGGATGCTCCGGCCCCGCCGTAAGCACCGCATGGTGAAAGTACGGGATCTTCCACCGTGCCTTGGAGGCCGCCAGCGCCTGCTGCATCCAGCCGAACTGCTCGCCGTCCTCCAGGTAAAACGGGGCCGGCAAGCCCTGCGTCGTGTTCTCGGTTGAATCCAGCGAAAAGAAATCGGCCAGCCCGCCGAAGGAGAACTGGTAGTAGCGCGCCGGCCGGTTCCCCGGGAAGAAGAAGTTGTCCAGGTACACGTCCAGGTCCGATAGCCCTTCGCTCTCGTTGCCGTCGTGATTGCCTGGTGAAGGATAAAACGGTATCCGCCTCAGCAGCCGCTCGTAAGGCAGGAAGAACTTTTTCCGCCAGTGCCGGTCGCGATTCCCCGACCCTCCGGCCGGCATCCCCAGGACCGTATCCGCGTAGATGTTGTCTCCCGTGGTCAGGACGAACCGGACCGGATCCTGCCGCCGGCTGAACTCATTCCACATCGCCTCCGCCACCCGGTACTGCTGGCTGTCGCCCGATCCCCAGTCGCCGATCACGAAAAAGGTCAGCCGCCGCGCGCGCTGCGGATAGGTCCGCACCTGGCCCTCGCCGATCTTCACCCCGTTCAGCGTGATCTGATACGGGTACTCGGTGTCCGCCGCCAGCCCCTCCACCAGCGCCCAATTGCGCTCCGCCGCCACGGTTCGCTCGCCCACCTTGACGCTGGCCTTGCCCCAGGGAACGGAATCGCGACCGATGACGTTCCCGCTTCCCGCCGCCTTTCCCCAGGCCAGCAACACCGAGTCCGCCGTGATCTGCCCCACGTAGACGTGGAACTCCTGCGCCAGCCCGGCCGCCGCCCAAATGAAAAACCCCAGCGCTACGCGCGCACCTCTCCCCATTTGAGATCCACAGTAGCAGTTTTCCAGGCTTCGGGCCATCTTCGCGTCGCAGTCCCACGATCCTGGGAGAACCAGCGCGACAGGCTATCCTACCAAGCGCTATGACGGATAGCGTGCGATCGTTTGCGTCTCTTGTTATTGCGGCCGGGATGGCGTGGTATGTGATCCTGCAGTGCCGCACGCCCACGGGTTGGCTCGGCAGGTTGATCGTTTGGACCATGAACCGCAGCCACTCAGACTTGACCGTTTGGGGATTGGAACACGTCCAGGTCGGCGGGCGGGCGCGATACGATCCTGGACGTCGGTTGTGGCGGAGGACGGACGGTCCACAGCTTTGCCAACTTGGCGAACCTCGGCAAAAGTGCACGGCGTCGACTACGCGGAAGCGTCCGTCGCGGCCTCACGCCGTCTCAATAGGGCCGGGGTGTCGCGTTTGCCGTTCCCGAATGATGAGTTCGATCTGGTCACGGCCGTTGAAACGCACTACTATTGGCCCGATTGCCCCAGCGGCTTGCGAGAGATTTACCGTATCCTCAAGCCAGGCGGGTCGGTGTTGATCATCGCGGAAGCCTACCGCGGCCGCAGATTCGACTTGCTGTACCTACTTGCGATGAAGCTGGTCGGGGGCGCTTATCTCAGCTCCGACGATCACCGCGCTCTGCTGGTTAAGGCTGGCCACGCCGGCGCCCAGGTTTTCTTGGAACCCGCCAAGGGATGGATCTGCGCGACCGGCCGGAAACGGTAGTTTCCCAATGGTAGGGCTACGTCTCGGCCCAAGGGCCACGAGACGAGCGGGGCACGGTCCGGTCGCTCACCACCCAACGCGATGCGGCTGATTCTTGCTCGTGCCTTCAGATGCCGGCGTACCAGGCATAACCGCCTTCCGGCGCCGCGGAGCCCAGTCCCTTGCCGAACTCTTTCAGACTATCGGTGACCGTCAGGCGGGTGACATACTTCACGTTCTTGTAGCCGAGCTGACGAGGGACACGCAAACGAAGCGGGCCGCCGTGGCCCACGGGAAGCTCACCGCCATTCATCCCGTAGGTTACGAGCGTCTGAGGATGCAAGGCATCGGCCATATCGACGCTGTCCCACCAGCGCCGCTGTATCGAGAAATAGACAACATACCTGGCCTGCGGGAGGGCCCCCACGATGTTCAATACGTGCGATAGAGGCACGCCGGTCCACTCCGCGATGAAAGACCAGCCCTCTTCGCAGGCCAGGTGAGTGATCTGGCTGCGCGAAGGATAACTCCTGAGTTCGCCCAGCGAAAACGATGCGGGGCGGGCGACCATACCGTCGACGGTGAGCCGCCAATCAGCGAACCCTCTGGCCTGAAGGCGCTTGAAGTCCTCGTCCTTGGGGGGCCTGCCGTTCGCGAACGGTGGTTTCGAGATCTGGCTGCGAGGGAATTCACGGGCCAACGAGTGGCGCGTCAGCAGCCGCTGGGAAGCGTAGGTCAGCGTCTCGCCGGCGCCGTAAATGCTGCCGTGATCGGGCGGGATCAGGCCATATCGATCCGCAAGACGGGCGGCCGCGGCCAAGCCGGATGCGCCCGCCGTTGCCGTAAGCCCGGTGGTGATCAATTTGCGGCGGGAGAGGTTGCTCATGCGTGCTCCTTATGTGCGCCGGCGCGGCCCGTAATCATGGCTCGCATGCGGTTTCTGAATCCGGTAAGACAAACCATCACGATGTGGACCAGAAGGAAGAGTACAAGAAACACGGAGACGAAGAAATGAATCGTGCGTGCGGATTGCTGGCCGCCGAACACCG
This sequence comes from Acidobacteriota bacterium, assembly GCA_016178945.1. Classification (GTDB taxonomy): domain Bacteria; phylum Acidobacteriota; class Terriglobia; order Bryobacterales; family Bryobacteraceae; genus JACOSH01. Next base: position 1,130 of record JACOSH010000424.1, on the reverse strand, counting down.
TGACGGCGGCGGGAAATGCGGACGCGATGGCGGGAGACATCGCCAGGCCCGTCCAGATCACCAAGGGGAACAGAACGAAGATCACGGCCAGGTAGGTGAGCCGCTGAAGCACGTTATAGGACCAGGCTTCTCCTTCACCCGGCGGCTTGAATCGCAGATGGTTCGCGATTACGCTCGACAGCGCCCGCCACGAGAGATCGGCCCCAGCCGGAAGCAAGTTTTTCTGGAAATGGCCTGTGAACAAGCCGGAGACTGCATACAGCAAGCCGGTCAATACCGCGGCCCAGGCGGCTTGAAAGTGAAGATACCGGCTCCAGCCGTTCTGGTCCGGTAGCACGAAGCCGTAGCCAGTCTTTACCGCTGACCTCGATGCCGGGATCGGCAGATCGAACAGCGACGGCGTTAGGACGTTGCCGGTTTCGCCCCAATAGAATCGAGGGTGAGAGATAACAATTTCAATTCCGCTGACCAGCAGAGCGAAGAAGCAGAGCGTGGTGATCCAGTGAGTGACGCGGACGACGGCCGAGTGCCGGGGCGTATTCGTCGCGGATGGTACGGCAGAGGCAAGCCTGGGGACCCACGCAGAATCGGCCACTCGGATATGCTATCAGAGTACGCCGGTGTCCGGCGCCCTCCCGGCCAGCGCCCACAAGCAGCCTCCCAGCGCAACGCGCCCTGTCCCCAGATCAACGGTACTAGTTTCCGGGTCCCTTCAGTTCGGCTTGCCAAAGAACAGCCCTCGTCCCGCGATCAGGCGCTCCGGGCCCGGCTTCGCCAGTTGGCGCAGAGCGGCTATTTCAGCCGGTTCCAGAGCGGCGTCAAAGCCGAGGCTGGCAGGATTCAAGGGCGACCGGCCGAGCGGGGTGGCGTGATGTTCCCGTGTTCGCAGCAGCACGTGCACCAGCTCGTGCGCCACCACTCGCCCGGCCAGCCGCTGATAGACCACGTGCCGGAAGTTCCGTGGGAATTGGAAGGCACCCGACTGCGCCACCCGGGCGATCTGATCGCAATCCACTCCCGAGTAGGGAAGCACCTCGCCGCCCGCCACCAGGCTCCAGCCCAGCTTCACCATTCCTTCGGGCGGCTCCACCGGCGCCTCAGCCCGCTGGGCTCCGCACTGCCCCTTCAGG
>JACOSH010000423.1 GCA_016178945.1 Acidobacteriota bacterium | reverse complement strand
CCGGCCCAAATGGCGCGGCCACGGACAGTAACAGGCGCGCGGCAACCCCCGCCGCCGCCACCGCCCAAAAGCATCGACCAGGACGAATCGCTCACCCCCAACGACTCTGCCATCATACATCGGCACGCCCCGGCCGCCCAACGGATCCTGGCCTCATCGCTGCGCGTCGGCGTGGTCCTCATAGATGAGGTCAGGGCTCGGCGTGCCGCACATAATGCTGGCCTTCCAGTGGCGCTACTCGAACGTGGTGTGCGGTTCAAGAGAGTTGCGGACCTGCGGTCAGTCTACCTGAACCTGCTCGACCAAGGAATCCGCTTCGATCACAAGCTGCTCGACCAGAGCTTTGCGCGGTTGGGCCTTGCGAAGCTGAAGCCGTGAGCCGCCCGGCCCGACGGTTCACATCGCATCCCGTGGTCCGGAGGCACAGCGCACGACTTCCTGTTACGCTAGGGCGACAGCAACTTCTCGGGTCCGTCGTCCGATAACTTAACTTAGGACGCAAGCCGCAACAGCGGAAGGAGATGCGCTATGCGATTAGACGGAATCAATCGCTTGGTCGCCGTTGCTCAGTTGAAGGCTAGCGCGGCGAACGATGCTTCCAGTAGTCTGGCGGAGAAGCAGCGTCAGGCCCTCGCCTCCAAGGCGATCAAGAGTTCTTTGGCGAAGTTGTCTCTGCTCAGCGTGATGCACGCCAAGTTCGCTGTGCCGTCCATCTGAGGTCGCGCCAGCGATCTCCCACAACGCGTGACGTGACACAATAGGGATGATGCGACTCCGGGAACGCTCGCGGGAAAGCGCGATGAGATTCTGCGGCTCGCATCCAAGCACGGCCTCTTGAAATTCGGCTGATCGGCTCCGTAGCGCGGGACGAGGAACGCCCAGACAGCGACATCGATTTCCTGGTGCACTGGCGCTCCGGCGCCAGTCTCCTGGATCACGCCGCGCTCGCACTGGAGCTGCGGCAACTCCTGGGGCGAAAGGTTGACTTAGCGAGCGACGGATTGGTGAAACCCGCTCTTGCATGCCGGCGTGTACCGCGACGCCCGCCCGCTTTGAGATGCCGGTGAGAAGCGATCAGGACCCCAGCCTCTCCCTGCCCGCGCGGGGGCGAGCACAACGACCGAGACAGTGCCCAACGAAGCCTCCTACCGTCCGTCCTTGACGCACCGAAAGCCGAGATTAGGCGTCTTCTGATTCGGCCGCACCCAATTGCGAAAGAACACCGTGATGCGCTCCGCCGAATCCGGCCACCCGCCGCCGCGAATCGCCTTATATTCCCCCGCCTCCGGCCCCGCCGGATTCTTGGCCGGCGACGACCGGTAGTATTCGCGCTCGAACCAGTCCGCGGTCCACTCGCTGACCGAGCCCGCCATGTCGGAAATGCCGAACCCATTCGGCGGATATTGAGCCACCGCGCCGGGTCCGGTCTCGACGTTATATCGCGCCATCTTGCTGTCGGCCTTGTCGCCCCACGGATAGTCGCGTCCCTCCTGGCCGCCGCGGGCCGCGCGCTCCCACTCGGCTTCGGACGGCAGCCGCTTCCCGGCCCACGCGCAGTAGGCGCGCGCATCCTCCCAATCCACGTTGTAGATCGGGTAGTCGTCCGCCGGGCGCCGGCTCCAGTGGTACGGCGGCTTCCGGCCAGTGGCGGCGAGGAACTTCGCGTACTGCCCCTGCGTCACTTCGGTTTTGTCGATGAAGAACGCATCGAGCCAGACCTTGTGATCGGGACGATCGTCGAGCAGCACGATCGGCCGCATCTTGGTCTTGTCGTCCGGGGTGAGCTTGGTCCGTCCCATGAGGAACTCGCCCGCCGGGACCAGGACCATTCCCTCGGGCGGCGTCTGGGCCCACAAACACACCACTAGGGGCAGGAACGCAAGCAGGCGCGGCATCAGACGAACAGCTCGGCGATCTCGTCGTCCGGAACCAGTTCGGTGGCGCCCAGGACGTCGACGTAGCGGTAGGCGCGCTTGGAGGGCGTGTTGGTGATTTCCTTCCGCCAGTCGATGCCCATCGCCGAGTAGATCGAGGCGTACACGTTTTCCGTGCGCGGTTGCATCTTGCGGTACTTCCAGCCGGTCTCGGCCACCTGCGCCCCGTCGGCGTCGGTCCTGCCGATGATTCGCCCGCCTTTGACGCCGCCCCCGGCAAACATCGACAGGTAGCAGAGATTGTAGTGATGCCGGCCCGCCACGCCGTTGAGCGCGCCCGGCGTGCGGCCAAACTCGGTCGCCATCACCACCAGCGTCTCGTCGAGCAGCGTCGCGCCCGTGCGTCTCGGCGACGGCGCGGCGGACAGATCGCGGAGCAGGTTGGCCATCGCCCGGTCGAACTCGTTGCAGCGGATGTAGTGGTTCGATTTCGCTGCGTGATCGAAGATGTTCCGGTGGTGATCCCAGTCCGGGTGGACGATGTGGACGTAGCGCGTCCCGGCGTCGGCCATCACCAGGTTGCGCGCCAGCAGGCTGCCCAGCCCCACTTCGTTTTCGCCGTAGCGCGCCCGGTCCTCCGCGGTCATGCGAAACGCCTTCGGCCAGCGCGAGTCGCCCAGGATCTGGTGGGCGCTGGCCTGGAAATCGCGGAAGGCGCCGAACGACCGGTCGCGCGCCTCGCGGCTGGCCTGCAGGGCCTGGTCCAGCTCGCTCAGCAGCCGGTAGCGCTCCTCGAGCACCTGCATCGCCTCGCCGTCCACGCTGGCTCCGCCCACGCCCGTTTTCAGATTGACGTCAAGGACGGAATGTTTGGGATGCAGGAAGCCGGTGGAGAGCGCGCCGCAGCCGGAAGTGTCGAGATTGCAGCCGACGTAGGCCGGGAACGTGTCGGTCTCGCGGCGCTGCGACTCGAACTCGCTGGCGATCACCGAGCCGACCGAGGGAATCTCGGGCGCTTGCACCGGATTCAGCGGACGGCCCGCCTGCGTGTAATACTGGCCGCGGAAGTGCACCACCTCGTGGCTCTTCAACGAGCGGATGATGGAGATCTTGTCCATCTCCTGGGAAAGCTCCGGGAACAGCCGATGGGACAGATACAGGCCGTTGCGCACCTGCCGCACGTCCAGATCCTTCGGCGTTCCGGCGCTCTCCTTGAAGTCGAACGTATCTAGATGGCTGATGGCCCCGGCCAGCTCGATCACGATCGTATGGCGCGCCGTTCCTCGCGGATTGGCTTTGCCCGCGGCGCGCGCCTGAATCGGCATCAACGCCTGGTCGGCGAACGCGCCCAGCAGGCCGTAGCCGCCCAGGCGCAGGATGTCGCGCCGCGCGGGCAGGATGTCGCTGACTCGCTTTTCCATGGCCGGTGCCTCCTTCCGATCGGGCTCAGTAGTTGAACAGAAACTCGGGGCTGTTGATCAGCGCCCATTGCAGATTCTCCGCCCCGCGGCGGCGATCCTTGGCCAGCGCGCGCAGCCCGGTCTCGCGCTCGCCGGCGGCCGGACGCCGCGAGAGGGTCGTCAGGTACAGCCGCTCCAGCAATTCCCGATCGTCCGCGGTCGCCGCCAGCAACTGCTCGACCCGGCTGCCGTTCATGGCCAGGACGCGCTCCGTCACCACCTTCGACTGCATCAGCAACATGGCCTGCAGCGCCGAAGGCGCCGTCTTCTTCGGCATCTCGTCCCGGTTGGACTGGCCGAACACTTTCATGAAGCCCTGAACCCGGGCGTCGGCCTTCTTCGGCTCCGACATCTGCTGCGCCATGGGCACCTTCTGGTTGCCGCTCGAAAACGCGCCCGGACGGGCGGTGGCGCTCACGATGGCGTCGTGCAATTCCGCCGCTCCCAGCATGCGGACAAACTTACGCGCATAGTAGGCGGCGTAGGGCTCGCGCCATTCTCCGGGGAACTGCGAGCTGAGCTGGTAGGCGCTGGAGGTCATGATGCGGCGCACTAGTTTGCGGAAGCTGTACTGGTTCTGCTGGAAGTCCGCGGCCAGCGCGTCGAGCAATTCGGGATTCGAAGGCTGCAGCGTCCAGTCTTTCGGCACTCGCCGTCGGTCATAGCGGGCCAGGTCGAACTCATCCACCGGCTCCACGATGCCGAAGCCCATCAGCTCCGCCCACACGCGATTGGCGAACGCCCGCGAAAACTGGATGTGTCCGGTGAGCAGGCGCGCCAGCTCGTCGCGTTCGTTCCGGCCCGGCCGCGGCTCCTCGCCGCTCAACAGGAAGCGCGGCTTCCCGCTGCCACCCGATCGGGGGATGCGCAGGATGCTCTCCGCGCGCGTATCGTAGCCCGGCGCCAGGTCGTCAACGGTGTACTCCGTGTTGGCCTGGTAGCCGTGCTCCCAGTTCATGATCTGGCGCGTCTTGCCGAAGAAGCCGGCCTGGCGGAAAAAATCCTCGCGCTTCTTCCCGGCCAGAAACACGTTGACTTTCTCCAGGTGTCCCTTGCCGTCGTGGCAGGAAATGCAGGCCAGGTTCAGACCGAGGAAGACCTTGGAGTAGGTGACGGTGAACTCGTCAACGGTGTCGGGGATGTTCACCAGGTCGAGCGCCTCCGGGGTCTCGGGGTCGTCCTTGGCTTTGACGAAGTCGCGGGCGAAGTAGAGGCCGCCGGGCGAAGAGAAACTGGTCTTCCCGGCCCCGGTCAGCAGATCCGTGACCACCTCGTTGTACGGGCGGTCCAATTTGAGCCACTCCCGTACCCAGTAGTGAAACAGGTTGAGGCCGGGGCCCATCCGTTGGCCCGAGCGGAACAGGTCCTCGAAGTAGTAGGTCCACTTGTCGACGAAGCCGTCGCTGGCGACGAGCTTGTCCACGAGCTTCTCACGCTTGTTCGGATCCGCATCGCCGAGAAACGCGGTCAGCTCCTCGTAAGGCGGGATGCGGCCCGTCGCGTCCAGCCACGCGCGGCGCGCGAATTCTTCGTCGGACGCCGGCGGTGCGTGCGGGATGCGGTCGCGCTCCATGCGGCCGAAGACGTGCTCGTCGATGAAATTGCTCCGCGCGACTTTGCCGGCCGCCGCCCCAGGCCGCGCGGCCGACACCTCCCGGGTCAACGCGGACACCGCCTGCTTCTTATCTTCCTTGCGCTGGTAGATCGCCCGATGCGCCGCGTCGACCTGGTCCTGAGGATGCACCAGCGGCTGTTGCGCCGCCAGCGGCGCGGCCAGCAATACGCCCATCCATCGCATCATCTTTCTCATGGTATCACCGCCGGAACCGCTGCACCCGCTTGCCGTCGACCTCGGCGACATAGAGAACGCCCCGCGAATCGATCGCCATCAGGTGCGGGAGTTTGAGCGTCTCCGGGCCGCCCCACTGCGCCTCCAGCTTGCCGGTCTCCAGCGAAAGCTGCGAGATGCGGTGCGCGTCGCCGTCCGATACCAGGAGCTGCCCGCCCGCCACCAGCAGGCCGAAGGGGTTGCCGAAGCCGCTCCACTCCGCCAGCCGGCGGCCATCCAGCGAGAAAACCTGCACCCGCTGGTTGCCCCGGTCGGCCACGTAGATCCGGTCGCGCGCATCGATGGCGAGGCCGTGCGCCGCGGCGAACTCGCCGGGTCCCGTGCCCTTCTGGCCCCAGGCCGCCAGCACCGTCCCATTGGGCGACAGCTTCACGATGCGCGCATGGCCGGCATCGGCGACGAGGATCTCGCCCGTCGATGCGAATACCAGGTCGTCCGGCGCTTTCAATCCGGCGTCCAGGGTGCGCAGCAGCTTGCCTTCCGGGGAGAACTGGCGAATCAGGTTGTTCTTGTTGTCCGTGGTCCAGACATTGCCCTCGCGGTCCACGCGCAGGCCATGCGCCAGCTCGAACAGGCCCTCGCCCCAGCTCCGCAGGAACCGGCCGTTGCGGTCGAAAGCGGCCAGCGGCCTCGGACCGCGGTGCAGCACGTAGATGGCGTCGCCCGGACCCACCGCAACGGCCGACATCGCCCCAATCGTCTCGCCCGGAGGGAACTCCAGGAATCCGGCGGACGCGTACAGTGCCAGGGCCAGCAGCATCAGAACACCAGTTTGAGCGCGAGCTGATTCACCCGCGCGTCGCGCGCGCTGGTAATGGTGCCAAACGTGCCGCTGCGGTTGCGGCCGTCCGGACCCGCCACGAAGCCCCCATTGGGCAGCCCAAGGTTGACGTGGTTCAGAAAATTGAACGACTCGGCGCGGAACTGCAAGTTGACGCGCTCGGTGACCCGGGTATTCTTGATCACCGAGAAATCCCAATTGACCGTGCCGGGCCCGCGCACGTCGGGCAGCGCCCGGCCGATATTGCCGAACGTGAAGTTGGGCGGGTTGGCGAACTGCGTGGTGTCGAACCAGCGGTTGCGGCTGCGCTGATCGCCGTCCAGCCGCGCGCTGGCGCCCGTCGAGTTCGGTCGGTCCGCGCGGAAGTTGCTCGCGCCGGTGACCACCACCGGCACTCCCGTCTGCATCACGCCGACCGTGTTGACCTGCCATCCCCCGGCGATCTGGCTGGCCACGCCGGAATTCACCAGCCGCTTGCCGCGGCCGAACGGCAGCTCATACACCAGGCTCAACGCGCCGCGCTGCGAGACATCGGTCGGATCCACCGAGCGCTCGGCGCGCCGGTTGTAGCGGCCGTTCTGGAAGTTCCAGAAGTTGGTCTGCTCCACCGAGCCGAAGTCGACCGGATTGCGCAGGCTGTCGGAGATGATCTTGCCCGAAGTGTAGGAGAACAGCATCGCCAGCCCGTGCGACATCCGCTTCTCGACGCTCAGCAAGAGTTGGTGCGAGTTGAAGCTGCCGATGCGCGGGAAGCGGACAGTCACGCTGTTGTAGTACGGGAAGGGCTTCAGCGTCTGTTCGCGGGCGACGCGCGCCGCGCCGAGCGCGCCCGGCACCCGGCCCGCATACGGATTGTCCACCAGTTCCTGCAATCCCAGCCCGAGAGAAAGCTGGCTGGGATCGATGGCGTTGAACTCGTAGGAATTCGCCGTGAAATGGTTGCCGACGTTGGCCGAGTAGGTGGCATCCACCAGAAAGTAGCCCGGAAGCTGGCGCTGGAGCGACACGCTCCATTGGTGCGACATCGGCGTGGTGCCCGCGCGCTCGTCCCACTCGACGTTCTGTCCGAGGAACGGCGCGGGACCCAGGTTCGCGCCCTGCGGCTGAATCGGCGGCGAAGGCAGCCCGGCGGAAAACTGAAACGCCGGCAGATTGGTGTTGTTGCCCGGCGGACTGTAGGTGGTGCTGGTGTTGGCGAAGCCGGTCGGGTTGCCGAAGTTCTGCCGCCAGAATTGATACGGGTAGTACAGGCCATAGCCGCCGCGCAGCACCGTTTTCTGATTCCCGAAGATATCCAGCGCGAAGCCCGCGCGGGGGCCGAAGTCGTTGTAGTCGTTGTCGCGGAACGAGCGCGGCTGGCCGTCGCGGCCCGCATACACCGTGCGGCCCAGCAGGCCAACGCCTGGAATCGGCGCGGTGGGATCGAAATTGGTCGCGCCGTTCCAGCGCTCCAGCGGCTGCTGCTGAAAATCCCACCGCAGGCCGAAGTTCAGCGTGAGCCGGCGGCTGACCTTCCAGTCGTCCTGGAAAAACGCGCTGGTCGAGATGCCGTGCTGCGACTCGCCCAAGTGCGTGGTCACCGAGGCGCTGCTGACCGCGCCGGCCAGGAACGTCGCGTAACTCGATCCGGTGCCGGCCGGGCTCTGCGGATTGCCGGTAAGGGCCGCCGCGAAATTGAAGCTGCCCGAAGGCGAGGAGCGCTGGAAGTTGTTCCCGCGCAGCAGCCGCTGGTCGATCCCCAGCTTCCAGGTGTGGCTGCCATGGATCTTGGTCACCATGTCGAAGAACTGCCAATAGACGCTGCCCCGCACGCCCGCCGTGCCGGTGTTGAAGCCCGGAAGGCCGTTGCTGATGCCCGGGAAGGTGTCCGCCGGGACGCTGGCGGGCAGGCCCAGCTTCTGCGGCCACCCTCCGCCGAAACTGCGCACCACGAACGGGAAAAGCTGCCGCGCGAAGCCAATGCGGAATTCGTTGATCAGCGTCGGCGTGAAGGTGTGGGTGTCGTTCAGAATCAGGTTCTTGTTCTGCAGGTTGTCGTCGCGCTTGGCCACCACGTCGTTGGGATACACGGTCGCGCCGCTGGCCCCGTTGTCGGTGCTGTGCTGGAAGTAGGAGAAGCGGCCAAAAAGTGAGTTCTTGTCCGAGAAACGGTGATCCAGCCGGACGGTGAACTGGCGCATCAGGCGCGATTCGGTGCCCAGGCGCGCGTAGTTGTTGGCGTTGGTGAACCGGTCCGTGGGCGTGCGGTTGGGCAGCGGATAGAACTCGTTGATCGCCTTGGACACCGGATCGATGCGGTTCGCCGGAATAATGTTGCCCGCGAACGGATCGCGGACGAAGCCCGCGCCGCTGGGGTTGGCGCGTGTGGTCGCCGGATCGTAGACGGGGATGAGGCGGCCGGTGGTGTCGAGCAGATCGGTGAAATTCCCGTTGCGCTGGCCCGCCGTGGGGAAGGTGCCGATGCGGTTATCCGCGCGCGCGAAGCGGTACTCTTCCCAGTTGCCGAAGTAGAACATGCGGTCGCGGATGACGCGCCCGCCGGCCGCAGCGCCGTACTGGTTGTAGCGGAAGGGCGGCTTGGTGGCCGCGAACGTGTTGCGCGCGTCCAGCTTGTCGTTGCGCAGGAATTCGTAGACGCTGCCGTGGATCTGGTTGGCCCCGCTCTTGGTGACCACGTTGATGATGCCGCCGCCCGTGAACCCGTACTCGGCCGACATCGATCCGCTCTGGACCTTGAATTCCTCCACCGCGTCCACTGCGGGGTTGATATTGACTTCTCCGATGTAGGCCTGGATGTTGTTGCCGCCGTCCAACAGCAGCCCGTTCATGGAATTGGGACCGCCGTTAATCGACAGCGACGAGATCTGGATGCCCCGGTCCCCGAATCCCGAGTTGGTCGGCCCGGCGTTCGACTTGACGCTGGGCGTCAGCAGCGTCAGAGCCAGCGCGCTGCGCCCGTTGAGCGGCAGCTCCTGCACGCGCCGGTTCTCAACCACCTTACCGAGCGCCCCGGTGGTCGTCTCGACCAGCGCGGCCACCGCCATCACCTCAATCTGCTCCGTGACCGCGCCGACCTCCAAGGTCATGTTGATGGCGGGGCGCTGGTCCACCTCCAGCACGATCCCGCTGCGCACCGCCTTCTTGAATCCCTGCTGCTCCGCGGTGACCGTGTAGCTCCCCACGTTCAGCGGAGGCGAGGAGTAGAAACCCTCCTGGTTCGTGAGTGTCTGGAAAGTCACGTTCGTGGCGATGTGGGTGATACCCACCCGCGCCCCGGCGACCGCCGCCCCCGACGAGTCCGTGACCGTCCCCAGAATCGTGCCACGACCCTGCTGGGCGAACGCCACCAGGGCGCTCCCGGAAGCCAAGAGGAGAAGGCGGATGCGGACAGAAGTCATGACAAGCCCCTTCGGTGAAAGTTGGTTTCAGCCATCTTGCCACAGAACCGCTCCCCATTCAAGTAAAAAATTTCAGATTTCAGATCTTGCATTCTTCCACCGCTCGTGTATCCTGACAGAAGAATAGGATGGAACTGGCTCGCCTCAATCGCGCCCGCGCAACCGACGAAGTCTATGACGCCCTCAGGCAGGCCGTGCTGTCCCACCTGTTCCAGCCCGGCGAGCGCCTCCAGGTGGGCGAAATCTCGGCCAAGCTTGGAGTCAGCCCCACGCCGGTGCGCCACGCCATCCAGAGGCTGGCTTCCGAGGGGCTCATCGAGATCCGGCCCCGTAGCGGGACCTTCGTCGCCAGCCTCACCGTGCCCGACATCGAGGAAACCT
>JACOSH010000422.1 GCA_016178945.1 Acidobacteriota bacterium | reverse complement strand
GCGCGCCGGACTATCCCGGCTCGCGTCATCCCGGTGTGCGCTAGTGGAAAGAGGATGACACGCGCCAGTTTCGCTCGCATTCATAAGTGGATTGCCGTGTCCTGCGCGCTGTTTTTCGTCGCCTGGCTGGTCAGCGGGATCGCGATGGTGCTCCCGTCCGAGGCGTCGGCCAAGAGCGCGGACAACCCGGCGCCGGACTTCCGGCAAGTACGTGTGACGATCCCTCAGGCGATAGCCGTTCTGGAGGCCGGGCGGGCGAAACCGCTCCGGATCTCCGAGATCAGGGCGGCGGCCCGCGGCCAGGACGTGATCTACGAATTCACCCTCCGCAACGGTCAGACCCTGGCGGTCAACGCCGGGAGCGGAGCTTCCCTGGAAGTCACTCGCGATGAGGCCGAGCGGAACGCGCTGGCCGCGTCGGGGAAGGGCGCGCAAATCGCTTCGACGGCGCTGCTCACCGAGCGCGAGAGCGGTTACTGGGGACCGCTGCCGGCCTACCGGGTCGCCCTGCGCGACGACCGCATCGTGTACGTTGCCGCCGGGACCGGGAAGGTCGACAGCATCTCGACCCCTCTCAGCCGGCTCCGCGCGTGGCTGGGCGGACTCCACACCTTCGAGCCGCTGCGCGCGGCGATCTCGGGCGCCGGCACAAAGGCGCTCCTGGTGATCAGCTCCGTGGCGGGGGTCGCCGTCGTCTTGACGGGTCTCTACCTGGCGTTGCCCCCGGCCTGGCTCAGGAAAAAGCATGCTTAGCCGCCGGAACCTGCTCGCCCTCCCGTTCGCCGCTCCGCTGATCGCGCAGCCTTCGCGGCGCCTGAACGTGCTCCTGATCGCCGTGGACGATCTCAACAACCGCCTGGGCTGCTATGGCGACCCCGTGGCGCGGACCCCCAACATCGATCGCCTGGCCGGGCGCGGCGTGCGTTTCGACCACTCCTATTGTCAGTATCCGCTCTGCAATCCCTCGCGGACGTCGCTGCTGAGCGGGCGGCGGCCCGACACCACCCGCATCCACGACAACCGAACTGCGCCGCGCACGTTTCTCGGCGATGTCGCCTTCCTGCCGGAGCACTTCCGCGCTCATGGCTACTTCACGGGGCGCGTCGGAAAGGTGGCGCACGCCGCCTTTGAGGACGCCGTCACCTGGGACGTTTCCGAAAATGCCCAGCGCACCGCCCCGCTGGAACTGAAGCAGCAGCGCGCCGCCCGCCCTCCAGGCGAGGCCCTGAAACTGGAGTGGGTCCTCACCGGCAATCGCGACGAAGACGAGCCGGACGGCCGCACCGCGCGCCGGGTCGCTCAGCTCATCGATCAGAAGAGGGATAAGCCGTTCTTTTTAGCCGCCGGCTTCCACAAACCCCATCTGCCCTGGGTGGCTCCCAAGAAATACTTCGACATGTATCCGCCGGAGAAAATCGTCCTTCCGGCCACGCCGCCCGACGATCGGGACGACATCCCGCCGATCGCTTTGACCCGCACCGCCGGCGACGAGCAGATGACCGATCTGGATCGCCGCAAGGCCATCGCCGCCTACCACGCCTGCACGACTTTCATGGACGCGCAGGTTGGCGTGCTGCTCGGCGCGCTGGACCGGCTGAAGCTGTGGGAGTCGACCGTCGTGCTGCTGTTTGGCGATCATGGCTGGCATCTGTACGACCACCTGGGTCTGTGGCGGAAGATGACGGTCTTTGAGGAAGCGGCGCGCGCGCCGCTTATTGTGGCGGCTCCGGGACGCCGCCGCGGGGTGGGATGTCCCCGGCTGGTGGAGTTCGTGGACATCTACCCGACGCTCTCGGAGCTGTGTGGCCTGCCCCGGCCCGGCGGGCTGGAAGGAACCAGTTTCGCGCCCCTGCTGAGCGATCCGCAGCGGTCCTGGAAGAAGGCGGCCTTTACCGTAGTGGCGCGCCCCCGGGGCGTGATGGGCCGCAGCGTCCGCACGGATCGCTACCGCTACACCGAGTGGGACGACGACGGCAAAGTCGCCGAGCTCTACGACCACGAGAAGGACATTCACGAGTTCCGCAACCTGGCCGGCGATCCGAAACAGGCGGAGCTGCGCCGGATTCTGCGGGAGGGATGGAGAGCGGCGCTGCCCCCAGGGGTGAATCCGTGAAGGTCGGGTTTGTCAGTCTAGGCTGCCCCAAGAATCTGGTGGACAGCGAAGTGATGATGGGCGAGCTGGTCTCGCGGGGCCACCAGTTGACGCATCGCCCCGACGAAGCCGATGTCCTGGTCGTCAACACGTGCAGCTTCATCGATCCGGCCAAGAAGGAATCCATCGACACCATCCTGGAGATGGCCGAGTACAAGAAGGTGGGCCGCGCCCAGAAACTGATCGTCGCCGGATGCCTGGTGGCACGGTATCGGGGCGATATTCAGAAGGACCTTCCCGAGGTTGACGCCGTGATCGGCGTCAACGAGCTGCAGCGGATCGCCGATGTGTGCGAGGGCGTGGCCGAGCCGGCCAATCCGTTCGAGCCCTACCTGTATCACGACCTCACACCGCGCGTGCTGTCCACGCCGCGCCATTATGCGTATGTCAAGATCGCCGAGGGGTGCGACCATCCCTGCACCTTCTGTGTGATCCCGCAATATCGCGGTGCGTTTCGCAGCCGGCGCTTCGAATCGGTGGTATCGGAGGCGGCGCGGCTGTTCCGTCAGGGGGTTCGCGAGATCAACCTGATCGGCCAGGACACCACCTGTTTCGGCGAAGACCTGGGGCTCCAGGACGGGCTGGCGGTCCTGCTGGCCCGGCTCGCGCGGATCGAAACGCCGCACGAGAAGTGGATTCGTTTTCTCTACGCCTATCCGAACAAGGTGACGCAGCGGCTGCTCGATACCCTCGCAGGACACGAGGCCCTGGTGAAGTACATCGACATGCCGCTCCAGCATTCGAGCGCCGGCGTGCTCAGGCGGATGAAGCGCGGGGCTTCAGGCGAGATCTTCCTCAAGCTGATCGAGCGCATTCGCCGCACGATTCCCGGCGTCGCGATTCGCACCAGCATGATCGTGGGGTTCCCCGGGGAGACGGAGCGCGACTTCGACACCCTGTGCCAGTTCGTCCAGGAGGCGCGCTTCGACCGGCTGGGCGTGTTCTCCTATTCGGACGAAGACACCAGCGCCAGCTTCGGGCTGGATGGCAAGGTCGACGGCCGGACCATCTACAACCGCCGGCGCCGCTTGCTGGCAATCCAGCGCAGGATTTCCCGGACGCGTAACCGCGCTCTGGTGGGGCAGGAGACGCAAGTGCTGGTGGAAGGGATTTCCAAGGAAACCGGCCTGCTGTGGGAAGGCCGCCTGCCGTCCCAGGCGCCGGAGATCGACGGCGTCACGTTGATCAACGATTACGAGGGCGCCCCGCCCCAGCCGGGCCAGATCCGGCGGCTGCGGATCACCGAGGCGCACGACTACGACCTGGTCGGCACCCTGCTCCAGGCCGCTGAGCCGGCTGACCGGTTGGTGAACATTGCCGTATGACGTGTCCGATCTGCAAGAAGGACGTCACTCCCGGCGGCGTGGATTTTCCCTTCTGCGGCGAGCGATGCCGGCTGATCGATCTGGGGAAGTGGGCCTCGGAAGAGTATCGCATTCCAGGGCCGCCCGCGGCGCCGCCTGAGCCCGCCTCCGGCAATGGGAAGTAGACCGTTCGCGGCGAGCCCCTCTTTGAACACACTGGCCCGCCTCATCGCCACGTGGTTCGGCTGCGGCTACTTTCCCTTCGCGCCAGGCACGGTGGGATCGCTGGCCGCGCTGGCGATCGCCGTTCCGCTGATCGCGCGCCCGCTTCACTTCGCCCTGCTATCGCTGGCCGCGCTGGGCCCGGCGATCTGGGCCGCCGGCGTGACGGCCAAAGAGCGCGGGCTCAAAGACCCCGGCCTTGTGGTGGTCGACGAGGTCATCGGGCAATGGATTACACTGATAGGAGCCACTGCGTACAACTGGAAGAGTTGGCTGTTGGCGCTGGTGCTGTTCCGGCTGTTCGATATTTGGAAACCTTTCCCGGTGCGGCAGCTCGAGCGGCTGCCGTCGGGGACCGGCATCGTGGCCGACGACGTGATGGCAGGGGTGTACGGGGCGGTTGTCTTGTTCGCTTTGGGATGTTTCAATCTTTATTGAGTATGGGGATTCGTAAGGACTCCAACGAGCGGCCCGAGATCGCGAAAGTGTCGCCTCCGGCGGCGATCGCGGGGGGTGAGCTCCGCATCCAGGGGAAGGGTTTCGCGCGATCCGATTGGCCGCGCGTCACCATCGGCGATGCGGTGGCGCCATTGACCATCGGGTCCGACACCCTGGTGATCGTGAAAGTTCCGGAGGGCGTGTCGGCGGGCGCGCTGGTGGTGACCAGCGGCTCGAAGGCGAGCAAGGCGTGGTCGTGCGATATCGGCATCCAGATCGCCGACAGCCTTCATCCGGTGGCCAATCCGGCGGTGGATCGCTACGGCAACATCTTCGCCACCTTCAGCGGATCGCGCGGCCAGAAAGTGGCGGTGGCGGTTTATAAAATCGACTCCGGCGGCAGCGCCAGGCCGTTCGTCAATGACCTGATGAACGCCACCGGGATGGCGTTCGATCGCGAGGGCATGCTCTACGTCAGCAGCCGCTTCGATGGCGTCGTCTACCAGGTGACTCCCAACGGCAGCATGGGCGTGTACGTGGAAGGCATGGGCGTGGCCACGGGACTGGCCTTCGACGAAGACAACAACCTGTACGTGGGCGACCGCAGCGGCACGATCTTCAAGATCAGCCCGGAGCGGCAGATCTTTGTTTTCGCGACGCTGGAGCCGTCCATCGCCGCTTACCATTTGTGCCAGGGTCCCGGCGGCTACCTCTACGTGACCGGTCCGACCACTTCCAGCTTCGATTCCGTGTATCGCATCTCGCACTCCGGAGAAGTTGAAGTGTATTACCGCGGCGTCGGACGGCCCCAGGGCATGGCCTTCGACGCCGAGGGCCGCTTGTATGTGGCGGCGTCCCTGGGCGGCCGCCGGGGAGTCGTGCGCTTCGGCGCCGATGCCCAGCCGGAGTTGTTCCTGTCCGGACCCGGAATCGTGGGGCTGGCCTTTCTTCCCTCCCGCGCCTTGGCGGTGGCCACCACTAACGCCATCTACCGCGTGGATGTGGATATCAAAGGAAGGCCGCTATTCTAGAAGTCAGCAGCCAGGAGCCCGGCTCGACGTTATGGTTTCCGAAATCATCGCCATCGGCTCGGAGCTGCTCACGCCGCAGCGTGTCGACACCAATTCGCTCTACCTGACCGAGCAGTTGAACGCGCTCGGCGTCGAAGTGGTCACCAAGAGCGTGATCGGCGACGACCGCGACCGGTTGGCCGACGCGGTTCGCCGCGCGGTGTCGCGATCCGGCCTGGTGATCCTGACCGGCGGGCTGGGGCCGACCGAGGACGACGTCACGCGGGAGGCCGTGGCCGCGGCGCTGGACCGGGGCCAGAAGTACCACTCCGAGATCGCCGATCAGATCGAGCAGCGCTTCCGCCAGATGGGCCGCAAGATGGCGGAGATCAATCGCCGCCAGGCCTTCATCATCGAGGGCGCCGCCATCCTGCCCAACGACCGCGGCACCGCGCCGGGGCAGTGGATCGAGGAGTCGGACCACGTGGTGGTGCTGCTGCCCGGCCCGCCCAACGAGCTGAAAGCCATGTTCCTGCGCCAGTGCCTGCCGCGCCTGGCCCGCATCGTGCCGAAGCAGGTGATCCAGTCGATCGTGATGCGCGTGGCGGGGATGCCGGAGTCGGACCTGGATCAGTTGATCTCGCCGGTCTACAAGAAGTACGAGAACCCGGTGACCACGATCCTGGCCGCCGCCGGCGACATCCAGGTGCACTTGCGGGCGCAGTGCGCCACCGAGGGCGATGCGCAGGCCTTGCTGGCCGAGGTCGCCGGACCGATCGAGCTGCTTCTGGGCGACCGCATCTACTCGCGCAACGGCGACCCGCTGGAGGCGACGGTAGGCGAGATGCTGCGCAAGCAGGCGTCGACGCTGGCGGTCGCGGAAAGCTGTACGGGCGGGCTGCTGGCCGAGCGGATCACCTCGGTGCCGGGCAGCTCCGACTACTTTGGCGGCGGTTTCGTCACCTACACGCGGAGGATGAAGACCGAGTTGCTGGGCGTCAGCGAACAGCTCCTGGAGGAGCGCGGCGCGGTGAGCGCGGAGACCGCCGAGGCGATGGCCGCCGGGGCCCGCCGCCGTACGAGCGCCACTTACGCGCTGGCCATCACCGGTATCGCCGGACCCGGCACGGGCGGCGAGAACGCCCCGGTGGGCCTGGTTTACACGGCGGTGGCCGACGCCGCCGGATGCCGCGTGGCGCACCGCCAGTTCCTGGGCGATCGCCAGCGTATCCGGCAGTTCTCGGTGCAGATGGCCATGGACTTGCTGCGCCGCCGGATCGCGGGACTGTGACTCCTGTAAACTATTACTTACCCATGACCCCCACATCCCTGGACCTGGAGGCTCGCCGGCAGGCCGCCCGCTCGGCGCTGGACGCCCACGTGCGCGAGATCGTCGAGTGGCACTTCAATCCCGAGACGGGCTGCCCCTTCTGGCTGGACTGGGCCAGAAAGGCCGGTTGGGACCCCCGCCAGGAAGTCCGGACCTACCACGACCTCGACCGCTTCGGTTTTTTTCAGGACGAGTGTCTGCGCGGCGGACCGGTCCGCCGCTGGGTGCCCAAGGCGTATGCCAACCGGCCCATCTTCGTCTTTGAGACGGGTGGCTCGACCGGCGTCCCCAAGTCGCGGATCAACATCGAGGACTTTCGACTCGACTACGAGGCTTTCAGCGACACGCTGCCCGGCGATGCTTTCCCCAAGGGCGCCGACTGGCTCGCGGTCGGCCCCACCGGACCGCGGCGCCTGCGTCTGGCCGTCGAGCACCTGGCCCAGTATCGCGGCGGGATCTGCTTCCTGGTGGATCTCGATCCGCGCTGGGTGATCAAGCTGATCAAGCGCGGCCAAATGGAGGAGATGGAGCGCTACCGGAATCACGTCATCGACCAGTCGCTCACCCTTCTGCGCGCGCACCCCAATATCCAGTGCCTGTTCACGACTCCCAAGCTGCTCGAAGCGTTATGTGAAAAGGTGTCGCTGAAGAAGATCGGCATCCGGGGCGTGTTTTGCGGCGGCACCGAAATGACGCCGCAGTTCTGCCGCTTCGCGGTGGAAGAACTGCTCGACGGCGTCTACTTCGCCCCCACCTACGGCAACACTCTCATGGGCCTGGCCGTCCATAAGCCGCTCATGAAGGAGGACAATTACGCGATCATTTATTACCCGCCCGCGCCGCGCGCTTTGATCGAAGTGGTCGACCCCGACGAGGCGGACCGGCTGGTCGAATACGGCCAGACCGGACGGGTCCGCCTGACCACTCTCACCAAGGAATTGTTCATGCCGCGCTTCCTGGAGCGCGACGAGGCCGAACGGGAGCCCCCCTGGGGACCCTACGCCTGGGACGGGGTGCGCAATGTCCGCCCTTTCAGCCGCTTCCAATCCAGCGTCGTGGAAGGAGTCTACTGATGCCGGTGGCCCCTGCCTCCTTCCCATGAAGATCCTCTCCATCACGGCGGGCGCGGCCAGCATGTACTGCGGCAGTTGTCTGCGCGACAACGCGCTCGCCTCGGAGCTGATCTCGCAGGGTCACGACGTCGTTCTCCTGCCGCTCTATACGCCGACCCTCACCGACGAGCCGAACGTCAGCAATCCCCACGTCTTTTTCGGCGGCATCAGCATCTACCTGGCGCAGAAGTTCCCATTCTTCCGCCGCACGCCGCGCTTCCTCGACCGCCTGTGGGACTCGCGCTGGGCGCTGCGGCTCGCTGCGCGCAGCTCCATCCCCACTTCGCCCAAGATGCTGGGCGAGTTGACCGTCTCGATGCTGAAGGGCGAGAGCGGATACCACGCCAAGGAGCTGGCCAAGCTGCTCGACTGGCTTCGCCACGAGCCCGCGCCGGAGCTGGTGAGCCTGCCGTATACGCTGCTCATCGCTCTGGCCCAGCCGCTCAAAGCCGTGCTGCGGCGTCCGGTTTGCTGCACGCTCCAGGGTGAGGACCTGTTCCTGAATGGCCTGGAGGAGCCCTACCGGAGCCAGTCGCTGGATCTGATCCGCGCCCACGTGCGGCACGTCGACGCATTTCTCCCGGTGAGCGAGTACTGCGCGGCGTTCATGTCGGACTACCTGGGGATCCCGCGCTCCAAGATGCACGTGACGCCGCTGGGCATCAATCTGCATGGCTTTGAGCCGGGCTTCAAGTTCAAGACCAACTGCTTTACGGTGGGGTTCCTGGCGCGTGTCGCTCCCGAGAAGGGACTGCACAACCTCTGTCAGGCCTACCGCTGGCTGCGCCAGAACACCGCCTTCGCCGGCGCCACGCTGGAGGCGGCCGGTTACCTGGCGCCCGAGCACGTCCCGTACTTGCGGGGCATCGAGAAGCAGATGAAGGAGTGGGGCCTGGGCCACGAATTCCAATATCGCGGCGCGCTCGACCGCCAGCAGAAGATTGAGTTCCTGCGCAATCTGGACGTGCTCTCCGTGCCCGGGGACTACCAGGAGCCCAAGGGGATCCCGCTGCTGGAAGCCATGGCCGTCGGCGTTCCGGTTGTCCAGCCGCGCCGGGGCGCCTTCCCGGAGATCGTCGAGCGCGCCGGCGGCGGCCTGATCGCCGACAACATCGCCGAGGGGATTCTGGCGCTATGGAAGGATCGTTCCCTGGCGGAGGAGCTGGGTCGCAAAGGCGCGGAGGGAGTCAGGGAGCACTACAGCGTGGCCCGCATGGCGGCCCGCACGCTGGAAGTCTACCGCAGCCTGGCCGGCGGGAAGACTGCCGCCCTGTCGCCCAGCTAGAGCTTGAAGCTGGCGAACACGTACGGAAACGTGGTGCTCGATCCGGGCGTGTTTTCCTTCAGGAACCTGCCTGGAAACAAGTGCCCGATGCCCGCGCCGAAACTGCCCCTCGGAGAGAGCGTATAGACGCAGGTCAGATCCGCCTCGCGCCCGATATCGCGATGCAGCGCGCCGCCCTGCGGCGCCCGCACGGCAATTCCCAGCCCGGCGTTGTACAGGTGGTCATAGCGGCTCGCCAGCCAGAACCAGTGGTGGTCGACGACCACTTTCATCTTCTTATGCGGCTTCAGGTCCAGGCCCAGACGCGGGTTGTGGATGTTCTGCCAGGCCACCAGGTCGGCCAGCCCATAGAAGAGATGGTTGGTGGGATACAGGTTGTCGAAGGTCCCGATCTTGCCGTCGCGCGGGTAGCGGTCGCCTGAAGCGTAGCTGTATTCGGCCGAGAAACGCGGAGTCCAGCGCACCGGAGACAGCGTGTATCCGGCAATGCCGTACCCAGCCCAGGCGCCGACGCCGCTCGATCCGGAATGTCCCCACTGGCGCGCCGCTTCCGCGGAGTAGTCCAGCCCGTACAGCTTCTTCGATCCCGGCTTGGAGACCAGGCGCGCCCCGGCCGTGTACAAACCCAGGCTGCCGCCGGCCACGCGCGGATTGGTCTTGTAGAAGAGATAGGGCTCCAGTACTGATTCGGGGACTGCCTTCAGGAAGGTGGAGTAGATGCCGTGGAAGTTCTCGCCTGGGCGGCGCTTGTCAAAATGCGTGGGGTCGATACGGACCACCGAGGCGGCGAAGATGTCGGCGCGGGCGTTCTTGCCGCCGATCTCCAGGCGGGCGGCGTCGAAGCTGCGCGCCGTATTCGTCCAATCCAACGGGCCGACCAGCCGTTGCACGCCGAAGTTCAACTCCTGCCGTCCAACCCGCAGGCCGAACCTGCCCTTTTCCCCGTTGCGGACGTAGAGGTAGGCCTGGCGCAAGTCGATGGTGTCCTTGAACAGCGGGCCCACCCGCGCCGGGTCTATCCAGCCGACGCGCGAATCCTGACCCTGCACGTACATTTGCAGCCAGGGCGTGGGCTTCAGCTCGATATTGAGCCGCAACCGGGACAGAGCATAGGCATCGTCGGCGCCGGGACGATAGCCAAAGGCGGTACGGCCTTCCACTCTCACGCGGTACTCGACGCCCAGTCGCAGCCACTTCAGTTGAAGGCCGTCTCCCCACACTGGCGCGACAAAGAGCAGAACACTCGTCAGAAGACGCTTCATGACGCCGGTGTGGATGCACTTCGTCTGCCAAAGCGGGTTTTCAGGAGCCTGCCGTCCTCCGGCTGCGTGATTTCACCCACCTTAGTCGCTTGCCGCAAGCAGCTTGCCCAACTCCCGCGCAAAGTTACTCACTGCGGACCGGTCCGCGGCTTCCCAGTGCACGACCGCGAAATAGCGCCCACGGTGGAAGGCCACTGTATCGGCTGCGGGCTTCCAGGTCTGCTCGAGTTCCAGGCCGCCCGCATCGGAGGCCAGCTCGTAGACGGTGGCGTCCACCTTGCCGGCGCCTTCGTATACCGCGCGCCGGATGCGTCGAGGCCCGAAGCGCCGCATCGCTTCCGGACCCGAGCCGGTGGCCCGTTCCTCGACGCCGGTGAGTTTCCACGCCCCGGCCAGCTCCGGCGGAAAGGAGAAAGGAGCGCTCCCGTGGCGTCCGCAGCACGTCGCCAGCAGCAAGAGCAACCCCAGGGCGCCCGGCCTCCGATACGTCTTGTTCATGTTCGACAAATTGTAGCGAAATGGGTTACAACTTGATAGTGCAGCTTTCGCTGTTCCACGACACCCCCGCTGCAACGGATGCGCATTTCCACCGATTCAGCCGCGAAAAAGTGCTGGAACGATTGCGCGAGATCGACGGACGCGCGCGCAGCGGCGGCCTGTCCGCGCTGGACGCGACCGATCCGCTGGTCGAGATCGGCGTCGAGACCGACCGCGCCGGCCGCGTCACCAAGAATTCCTA
This sequence comes from Acidobacteriota bacterium, assembly GCA_016178945.1. Lineage (GTDB taxonomy): Bacteria > Acidobacteriota > Terriglobia > Bryobacterales > Bryobacteraceae > JACOSH01. The sequence continues at coordinate 31,151 of JACOSH010000422.1, read as the reverse complement.
TGGCGTGCTCAATCTGAGCTGGCAGGCGCGGCAGCATCCCGAATGGGCGGACCAGGTGCTGGAGGAGACCGGAGAAATCCGCCGGCGCATCCGCGAGACGCACCAGGCGCGCCTGCGGTTCCTCATCTGGGCCGGGATGGGCGGCTCGGTGGAAGACAAGTCGATGTACAACGCCGTGGGGTTGCTGCGGCGCAGCCCGCGCTGCTACGCGCTGGATTCGACCGACCCTGCCAAGCTCAAGTGCATCCTGGCCGATATGGCGAGAGGATCCACGGAAGATCCGCCCTCGCTGCTGCGCTCGACGCTGGTGGTCGGCATGGCCATGGGGATGACCTCCTACGAACCGGTCGTCAACCTGGAAAAGCTCTCCGCGCTCTACGAGCAGCATCGCATCGACTCGCGCCCGAACTTCGTCTACATGACGCTGCCCGGCTCCCTGCTCGATCAGTTCGCCTCCCGGCGCGGCTATCGCAAGATCGAGCTGCAGCCCGACAATGACAACACCACGGCGGGACGTCACAGCGCTCCGCTGACCCGCGGCGCGCTCTATCCGCTGGCGCTGGCGGGCGTGGATCTTCAGGCCTGGATCCGGGGCGCGTGCCTCACCGACGAGGAGATTCACACGGCCTGGAAACTCTCGGCCTTCGTGCACGCGCAGGCCGAGGCCGGGCGCGACAAGCTGACGCTCATCCTGCCGAAGCCGTGGGCCGGCGCGGCGCTGTGGACCAAGCAGGACTTCGAGGAGAGCCTGGGCAAGAGCGAGGCCATCGGCCTGAAGGTCGTGATCCAGGAGAGAATCCGGCTGGCCAACTACCGCGCGCCCAAGGACCCGCTGCAAGACCGGATGTTCCTGGCCGTGCAGTTCAAAGGCGCGGGCAGCCAGGAGGCGCAAAAGATCCGGCGGGCGGGCTACCCCCTGGCCGTTCTCACGCTGCCCGCGGGCGTTCCCCTGTCGCATTACATGCAGTTCGTGCACTATGCCGTGTGCGGGCTGGGCGTTCTGCGGAGGATGAACTTCGTCACGCAGCCCAGCGTGGAGTTGTACAAGACCCTCACGGGACGCTTGTTCGAAGAGGCCTGCAAGGCGGGCGGCGTGGAGAACACCCGGGCCTGGCAGTCGATGGTCCGCTCGCCGCGGAAGGCTACCTGGAGAGGCGCGGTGACGTTGTGCTACGACCAGGTCGCCTGCGGGCCGGGCGCGCCGGCGGGCGGCGCTCCGGCCATTTACGCCTCGCTGCTAAGGCGTCTGGCCGGCGAGCGGCGGGTGGAGTACGGCGAGTTGACCTACTTCGGCGACACGCGCTACTGCGAGCGCGGGCGGCTCCTGCGCAAGTCTCTGGAGCGCGCGGCCGAGCGTGTGTTCCGCGCGCGGCTCAAGATGCCCGTCGATGTCTATGAAGGTCCCGCCATGAATCATTCCTATCACGAGATGATCATCGGACACGGCAAGTGCTTTTCCACGATTCTCCTGGCGGAGAAGCCGGCGCGGATTCCTTCGATCGGCTACGACGCCGGCTATCACCAGACCCAGTTTCTGGCCACCAAGCTGGCGCTGGAGCAGCGCGGGCGTCAGGTGGTGGCGATTCTGATCAAGGATCTTTGGGAGAAGTCGCTGGCGGCGCTGGACGAGTTCTTCCGCCAAGCCGCGGCCCACTGCCGATAGAACGCGACGCGGGCCTCGGATGGTACCATCCTGTTGATGGCCAAGTTCAAGGCAGCCAGGGGAAAGGCCAAGATCGCGGCGCCGCGCGCCGGGGTTCCCTGTCTGATCCTGCTGATTTCGGGGCTGCTCCTGTTGTCCCTGCTGTTCTACATGATGATCAAGTCGAGTTGAACAAGGAGCCAAAGTCATTCATGATGCGAAGCGACCAGCGCCTGCCGGACCAGATGCGTCCGGTGGACATCCAAACCGGCTACCTGGTGACGGCCGAAGGCTCGGCCCTGATCTCGGTGGGCAACACGCGCGTGCTGTGCGCGGCGAGCGTGGAAGAGGGCGTGCCGGCCTTTCTGCGGGGGTCGGGCAAGGGCTGGGTGACCGCCGAGTACTCGATGCTGCCGCGCGCCACCCAGCAGCGCACGCCGCGTGAAGTAACCAAGGGAAGGATGTCCGGCCGCACGCATGAGATCCAGCGGCTGATCGGGCGATCGCTGCGGGCGGTGATGGATTTGAGCGCCTTGGGAGAACGCACCATCACGCTGGACTGCGACGTGTTCCAGGCCGACGGGGGAACGCGAACGGCGGCCATCACCGGCGCCTGTGTCGCCATGGCTATCGCCTTGCAGCAACTGGTGCAGTTCGGCGTGCTCAAGCGGCCGCCTCTGAAGGACTACGTGGCGGCCACCAGCGTCGGCATCGTCCAGGGCAAGCCGGCGCTGGATCTCTGCTACGAAGAGGACTCCCGCGCGGACGTCGACATGAACGTGGTGATGACCGGCCGGGGACGTTTCATCGAAGTGCAGGCCACCGGCGAGCATGAGACCTTCGACGACGCGCAGATGTCCAGCCTGCTGGCGCTGGCGCGGCAGGGCATCGCCCAACTGCTGGAGATCCAGAAGGCCGTGGTGAAGATCGGGTGAGGCTGTACTGCGCGACCAGCAATCCCGGCAAGTTGAGGGAGTTTGAGCTGGCGGCGCGCCGTCTGGGCCGCGGCGATTGGCGGTTCGCGCCGCTGTCCGGCATTCCGCCCTGCCAGGAGACGGGCGCGACCTTCGAAGAGAATGCCGTCCAGAAGGCGGTCTACTATAGCCCGCACGCCGCCGGGCTGCTGTTCGCCGAAGACTCGGGCCTGGAAGTTGTTGCGCTGGGGGGCGCGCCCGGCGTGCGGTCGGCACGCTGGGCCGGAAACGACGCCCAGAACAACCGCCGCCTGGTCGAGCTGCTGGGCCGCGTCAAGGACCGCCGGGCGCGGTACGTCTGCGTGCTCGCGCTGGCTGAACAGGGACGGCTCCTGCGCACGTTCCGCGGCGAAGTCGAGGGCGAGATTGTCGATGAGCCGCGCGGCGTCAACGGTTTTGGGTACGACCCGCATTTCTTCTATCCTCCCCTCGGGTGCACGTTTGCCGAAGCCACGCCGGAGCAGAAACTGGAAGTCAGCCATCGCGGCCGGGCGGTCGCGGCGATGTTGGAATACCTGCAAGCAGCGCCCGCTGCTTCCGCCCCACCGCCCTCCAGTCGAAATCCCGTTCCGCGATAGCGCGGGCGGCGCGAGCCAGGCGCTGTCTCTCGGCCGGATCTGCCGCCAGCTTGGCCACACCGTCCACGAAGGCGGCTGCGGTGTCAGCGATCCAGACGCTGTGCCCGTGCTGGAGGCCCAGACCCGCGCAGCCGCTGGGAGTCGACACCACGGCGCGCTCCATCGCCATCGCTTCCAGGACCTTGAGGTTGGTGCCGGCCGAGACGGTGGTGGGCACGATCACCAGGTTGGCTTCCACATACAGGGGCCGGACGTCACGGACGAAGTCGAGCACCGGCGGGTCCGGCGCCGGCAGGCCGGTGAAGCGGCGCCAGTAGAGAAGATGATCGCGTCCGGCCACCGCCGTGAGGGTCATCTCGGGGAACCGCGCGCGGAGGGCCGGCCAGACCTGGCCCGCGAAAAAGCGAAAGGCCTCAATATTCGGAAAGTGGTTGAAGGAGCCGACAAATAGCAGCCGCATGCCGGGCCGCTCCGGCTCCGGGCGGAATCGCTCCAGATCGACGCCGTTGGGGATGATGTGGCCTCTGCCCAGCAGCGCGGCATCCTTGGCTGACATCGCGATCACCTGCGGGAACCGGCGCACGGCCCGGGTTTCGAAAAGCTTCCATCGGAAGTAGTCCCACCAGGAGGAGAGCGTGCGCCTTTGCCGGTGCACTTGGGCGTACAGGTCCCAGGTGACGTCGTGCTCCACCAGGATGTCGCCTCCGTAGGGCGCAAGCTGCGTGTACTCGACTTGCAGCAGGTCGTACTGCTGTTCGCGCAGCAGGCGGCGCATCACGGGCGAGTCGTACTCGCCGGCTTCCGGTGGGCGCAGCGTGGACCAGCGCGGCTTCTTGTACTCGACCGGCTCGGCGACCAGGATCTTCGAGCAGAACTCGCGCAGCGGCTCGAACTCCTGCTGCTGGGGATTCCGGGCGAACGCGTAGAGCAGGATGTCGAACTCGCGCGCGGTTTCGCGCAGCAAGTGATAGATCCGGACCGCGCCGCCGTGCGACAACGGGTACGGAAAATAGGGAGACAGCACGGCGAGACGGCGGCGGGCCGGATCGAACGGGCGGCCGTCGACGATTTGACAGTTCGTCGAGACGAGGTTCCGGCTCCAGGGGCGCAGGAAGATGCGGTCGAGCGGCACGCCGCGAAGGAACAGCCAGGAGGCGATGGCGGTGCTGGGACGCAGGTGGTGGCGCTCGAGGTGGCGGTTGTAGGCCAGAATTCTGCTGGGGGCGAGGCAGACGGCCGCGCGGCGCAGGGGGTCGGGTTGGTCCGTGAAAAGCACCGGGGCAAGGCCGATCCGCTTGTCGCGGAAAGCCCGGCGGAGGCGGAGGTAGAGATCCGGGCCCGGCGGGAGGATGACGGGAGTGATTCGTTCGGGCAGGTCGGGGATCTGCCCCACGCGGCTCCATACCACGAAGTGGCGGCGATCGGGGACCAGGGAGCGGACCTCTTCGACCATGCGGCGGGCCAGCGCGTCTTCCCCGGTCCAGAAGCTCACCACCACCGCTTCCGGGTCTTTGCCCAGCAGGCCGAAGAGCAGGGATCTTAGCTTATCCCGCATAGCACTGCCAGGCCCTTTCGGCGATCGCCTTCCAACTGAAACGCTGCTCCACGGTCTGGCGCGCCGCGGCCGCGATCCGCTCGCGCAGCCTTGAGTCTTCCAGAAGATCGCACAGCGCCGCGGCGAAATCCTCCCAGCCCGCGCGGATCAGGGCGTCGGCGCCGTCGATGAGACCGAGTCCCTGGCACCCCACGGGCGTGGAGACCACTGCGCGGCCGCAGGCCATCGCCTCCATCACCTTGATATTGGTTCCCGCCGAGACCTCCAGAGGCACGGCCACCGCGGACGCCTTGGCGTAGAGCGGGCGCAGGTCCTCCACGAAGCCGTGAACTTCGATGCGCGGGTCGAGATTCCCGGACTCGCGCCAATAATGCAGGTGGTCAGGTCCGGCCACCACGCACAGGCGCGCCTCCGGGCAGCGACGCCAGACGCGCGGCAGAATCTCGCGGCGAAGCGTGTCGAAGCCCAGGAGGTTGGGACGATGGCGGAACGAGCCCACGTAGAGGATCTCGGGCGGGCCCTCCGGACGGAGTTGCGGCGTGAAGCGCTCGATGTCGACCCCGTTAGGAATCACCAGGGTGCGATCCTCGGGGCTGCCCTCGGCGATCGCCAGGGCGCGATCCGGTTCCGACATCGTCCAGACGGTCGAGTAGATGCGCAGCCATTTTCGTTCGAACTCCAGCCAGCGGCTGGACTCTTCCCGTTCGCCGAGCTGGCGGTAGAGCGTGAAGGTCAGATCATGCTCCACCAGGATCGAGGGAACATCCGGGACATGGAATTCCGCCAAGTGCGCGAATTCCACTTGCAGATAGTCGAACCGCAGTTGACCGATGAGATCCCGCAGACTCTCCGACTGATGTTCCCTGACCTGCCGCGGCAGGCGCTTATCGCCCAAGGCGCGCTCGTCGCGATCCACTACGTATACCTCGCGGAAGACCTCATGGAGCCTGTCGTAGTGGACCGGCTCGTTTTTCTCGCGGAAACAGGCCAGCAGGAAGTCGACGCGGCCGGCGAGGGCTTTGCAGAGATTGTAGATGCGGACCGCGCCGCCGTGGGACAGTGGGTAAGGCAGATAGGGCGAGACGATCAGCACGCGCGGCAATCCGCGCGGTGGCTGCGCGAGGTGCGGGGCGAAAGCGATGCTGCCTCGGGACAGGCCGGGCCGGCCGGGGCCCAGCTTGCGGAGCGCGGGATCGGCAAGGACCCGGGTGACGAATTCGGCTTCCTCGTAGGGCCAGTCGGAGGACTCCGGCAGCTCGTGGCTCTGCCCCACGCTAAAGCAGCGCCAGCCCGCGGCGGCGGCCATCCAGAACAGCTCCAGCCATGCGGAGCCCGGGACCACCGTCTTGGGAATGCCCAGGGCCAGCAGCTTGGAACGGTCCACCAGGATCGCGGTCGACAATGGCGCCAGGGTTTGACTGGCTTCGCCCGGCTGGAGCGGGCGGAAGGGCGCGCGGGCGAACAGACCCAGGTTCCAGTCGCGGTAGTCGATCTGACGCGAGACCGCAAAGGTGCGGGGATCGTCGAACAGCGGAAGCATGTCGCCGACCGGGGTCTCGGCGTCTCCTTCCAGAAACAAGATCCAGCGGCAACTGGAAGCTTCGACTGTGGGCGCCAGCTCGTTCCATCGCCAGTGACGGCGGGCGGCGCGAGACAGGAATGCGAAACGCTGGGCCGCCAGGGCGAACAGCCAGAGGCTCGCTCCGCGGGCCAGGTCGTGGAACCGGTTCCGGGCCGAATGCGCGCCGTCACGCAGGCGCCGCCCGGCGTGGCGCGCCACGGCATCCGGCGTCCCCGCGAAGAAGTCGCCGTGTTCGTTCATGAACAGCGCGCGGAACGGCGGGATCGAAAAGGGCGCCAGCTTCAGCGGCCAGGCGCCGCTCTCTCCGGTCCACACCGCGACGGCCAGGGCCACCCAGTGCGGCCAGAGCAGCTTCTGGGCTTCGAGCCATAGGGCGAGCGAATCTTAGCCCACCACGACGCGATCGTAGAGCGCGGCGGTCTTGTCGTCCGGCTGGCGGCAGGTGAAAAACCACAATGGAATTCCCGGCGCGCGCACGTGCCGCGCAACGCGATCGGCCGCGGCTGGCGAAACGGCGAAGACCGCGATGACCTTCCGGTCGCCTTTGCCGGCCAGCTTCAGATACTCGCGAATCCGGCTCACGCGCGCGGTCCCATCCATTTCAGAATCGCGTAGGCCGTCAGTGGGGTGAGGGAAGCGCCAATGCAGACGGGTGTGTAGCCGTACAAGTCGATCACCTTGCCGATCAGGGGCGAGGAGAGCGCTTGCATAGCGCCGTAGGCTGCCGTCAGCATGGCGACGCCAAAAGCAGCGTTCTGGGCGCCGAAGACGTCGATGGGCAGGGAATAGATGTTCACCGTGCCCATCATGACGGCGAAGAAGCTGAGCGACATTCCGGCCGCGGCCCACTCCGGGCTGGGCATCCAGGGGATGGCGGCGGTCGAAAGCGCTCCCAGGGCCCCGGCCAGGCAGACGCGCAGTCGTCCGGGAATGACGTCCGCGCCGTCGCCAATCAGCCGCAGCGCCAGCCAGCCGCCCGTGACCGCGCCCAGCGTGGAAAACAAGGGCGGCAGTCCGGCCAGCCAGGCCGCGCGCTGCACCGTGGCGCCGGCGGCGTCCTTCAGGTAGAGCACGGGCCAATTGCTCCAAAAGGAAAACAGCACCATGTTGAAAGCGTTGGCGGCCACCATGACCCACAACCGGCGGTCCGCCAGCAGATCGCGCGCTCCGGCCAGGCGCGCGTCGGCGGGGGCCGGCTCGTCCTTCGGCGCGAACCAACGCCACAGGGGAATCCACAGCAGTCCCGCGGCCCCAGTGGCGATGAAGGCCATTCGCCAGCTCCACCGCAGCGCGATGAAGGCCCCTAGCGGCGGCGCCAGGATCATGCCCAGGCTGACGAAACCTTGGTTGAAGCTGGCGCCCAGTGCGCGCTCGCGCGGCTGCAGCAGGATCCCGATGGCCTTGCCAGCGGCGGGAATACCGCCGGCCTGCGCCGCGCCGAGCAGAGCGCGCGCGGCCACCAGCGCGGGCAGCCCGCTGCCCAGCCCCGTCAGGATGCCCGCCCCCGACCATAGCGCGATGACCAGGGAGATGCCGCGGGTCAGGCCGAGACGGTCGATCAGCAGGCCCGCCAGAGGCGCGCCCGCGCCGTAGGCGATCGCGAAGGCCGTGCTTAGCGCTCCGTATTCGGTCATGGTGAGGCGAAACTCCTCGCGCACCATGGGCGCGACGCCGGCCAGCACCTGGCGGTCGAGATAGTTGATTGTGCTGGACAACAGAAAGATGCCGAGCAGCAGCCAGCGGTTCACGGGAACTCGATCGTGGCCACGTCACCGGCGGTGGCCAGCTTGGAGTCCGGCTTGGGAAAATACTCGACCACGATGCGGCGCGGCTTCTGCTTGCCGCAGCCCAGCGTCTGCTCTTGGGCGCCCATGATCGCGATCTTGCCCGGGTCGCGGATGAGCAGCCGGGTGGTGACCTTGCCGTCTTCGCTTTCGATAAGCAGGCGCGCCTGCCGTCCCAGGCAGTCGACCTGCTTGAGCAGGCCGCGCAGCTTGCCCTCCGGATTGGGACCGTCCCACCAGGGCACGGGCTTCTCCCCCGGCGAGGCGGGCGGCTGGTCCTTGTTCACGCGCGCTTCCAGGGCGCGCAGCTCGGCCACGGCGGCCTCCTTCAGCTTGCGCAATTCGCGCTCCTTTTCCTCGGCGATGCGGCGCCGCTCGGCCTCTTCGAAATCCAGCCGCTGGCGCTCGATATCGAGGCGCGCCGTCCTGAGCTGGGCCCGCTGGGCGTCGCTCGTCGCGGCCTGCTCGGCGGCTAGCCAGGCCTTGGCGGCGTCCGCGTATTGGTGCGCGGTCTGGTAGGCCTCGGCCAGGGCCTGCCAGGCGGCGGCGTCGCGGCGATCGAGCGAGACAGCGCTCTTCAGAAGCTCGATCCGCTTGGGCATGTCCAGTTCGCGGCGGGCCAGCAGCAGCCGCGGGGCGGCCCGCTTGGGCTGGAGCTCGGCGGCCTTCTTGAGCGCGGCGATGGCCTGGCCGCCGTCCGGCTCGCGCTGAGCCGAGGCCAGCAGGGATTCGTACTCGGCGGCGAGCGCCCGCTCCCTCGCCAGGCCGGCCAGCGTTTTCTGGAGGAAGTCCGGCTCGACGGACCGCTCCGGGTAGTCGCGCTCCGGATCGATAGGCCGCCCGGACACAGGCACCGTGAGAAAACCTCCCGCCGCCAGATACTGGGCGGCTCGACGGTCCACTTCCGGGCGGGTCTTGCCGAAGGCGTTGCGATAGGCGGGCTCTTCCTCGATCCCCTTTTGCAGATTATTGAGCATCACCGGGAGCTTGCCGTAGTAGTCCGCGTCCACGGCGAACATGTGGACGCGCGCCCAATCCTGGTCGCGATCCGGAGCGGGGGGCGGATGGCCCAGCGTGATGCGCGTGGCCTTCACTTCCAGCGTGCTGAACAACGCCAGAAGGCCGCGCTCGATCGACGGGGGCATGCGATCCGTGTTGGACTCGATCAGCCAGCTCGCGTACTCGCGGAAGAACCGGGGGCCCAGAGGGGTGTCGGCGGCCAGCACCAGGGTAACGCGCTCGCGTCCCGGTTGGATGGCGCTCCCGGTCGCGTGCGGGCGCGCCTCGGCGGCCGTGCGGAACAGCAGCACCTGCGCGCCGCCGGTCTTGATTTCCGGCCGCGCCAGCGTCTTGCTCAGCGCGTGACGGAACTGTTCGAGCGTCACCAGCGTGTCGCGGGCCTGCCGGCTCGAGGCGTTGGTGAAAAGCTGGAAGCCGTCGGAGCGGAACTCGACCCAGCGGCTGTCGGCCCAGGCGAGGGCGCCGCCAAGCAGGATCACCAGTCTGGTGCGGCTCATCATCCTCGATTATCGCGCACGGGGGCCGCCTACCCCACGCGCAACACTGCGTAGGGCAGCAGGAACAGCTCCAATCCTCCCTTGCCCGTCTCCATCAACAGCCCGGTCTCCGCGCGGAAACGCTCCGGTTGGCGCATGGCGGCATCGGCGCTGGATTCGTCCAGCCGCTTCACGCGCGCGCTCCCGCCCAGTTCCGCGCCGGTTACCCTGACGATCTGGGGGCGCGCGCTGAGATTGGCCAGCAGGATCCGCCAGCGGTTTCCGCTGCGCAGCGCCAGGCTCTCCACCTGCAACGGGGCGGACGACGCGGACGGCCAGACGCTCTCTCCGCCGAACTCGCCCACGTCGGCCAGCACGTGGTAGAGCGGGAACACCGCGCCGGGAATCGAGGGAAACCGCGCCGCCGGCGGCGAGCCCGTGGCCGTCTCCATCACGCCGCGCCAGCCGGTGGTCTCATAATAGGTCGCGCTGTGGACTCCGCTCTCGGCCAGGTACTTCAAGCTGCCCACGGTCCAGCCCGCCCCGAACAACGACGCCTGGCGCACGTCGACGTTGGCCGGCAGCTCGTCCGGCGCAGGTTCCTTCGGCGGCTGCGTGGCGTTGGGGTTGTAGCGAAGCTTGAGCGTCACCGGAGAGATCATGATCGGGCGCCCGCCCGCAAATTGCCTGGCGCTCAAGACCGTGTCCCGCTGGGCCTCCAGGTTTTCCGCCAGGGTCGCGATGTCGATGGCGTGGACTTGGGGGTTGATCGAATAGCACAGCCGGTCGATGGCTTCCACCGGCGGACGCGCGCGATTCACCTCGACGAACGACGTGTCGGCGCCCGCGGCGATGGGCGTCCCCGGTCCCAGCGATCGCCGGACTGTCTGGAGCCAGGCCGCGCTGAGCGGTTTCGCATCGGCGCGGTGGACCAGCCACACCGCCACGGCCGGCTTCACCGCGGCCAATTCCTGGACCAGCGCCTTCAGCTCGCTTTCCGGGGCGTCGCTCAGGAACAGCGCGGCTTCCAGCGGAATCCCGAGGGCCTTGGACTCGGCCGCCGCCCGGCGCAGCGCCGGCGCGAAGCCGGCAGTCCCCGGCCTCAGGTCGACTCGCAGGTGGCTCAGCTTGAGCGCGCGCAGACGCTGGACATCCGGGGGCGTCAGCGGCTGCCCCATGCCCAAACCGAGGCGCGGGACAGGCCCCGCCGCGGCCGCGCCTACCTGAACCGTCACCACCGGGGACTCGGCCGAACGCGCGGCCGGTATTCCAGCCTTCAAGCGCACGGTCACGGCCTGCGTGATCGCGGCGCCGGCCTTCACTTCGACCGGATAGGGAATGCGCAGGGGCGTGCAATAGGTCTTGTAGGACGCGTCAGTCCAGTTGCGCTGGTCTTCCATTTCGAAGACCTCGCCCTCGAACCGGACCTCCGCGAAATCGTCCGAGATGGCCCGCAGATCGAAGAAGGGCTGATGCGGCGAAATCGACCGCGGAAAGACCCCAGGTGTCCGCGCGCCGCCGGTGGTCTCGACCAGGCAGGGCCGGCCCGCGTATTCGCGGATCGGATGCAGGACGCAGAAACCGATCCGGTTGCGCCAGAAGGTCGACCGCGCCTTGCCGCTCATCGCAAAGCGGACCGTTCCGTCCGCGGCTCCGGAGATCGCGCCGGACCAGAAGAAGTCGATCTCCCGGCGCTTGCATTCGGCGTCAAATCGCAGCTCGAACCCGGCCTCGGTCGATTCCAGCTTAAGATTGTGAATCCGCGGCTGAATGGTGTCCCAGTCCCGGTCGCGCACCGCCGAGTAGACGGCGCGGACCAGCTCGCGCTCGCCCAGCCGGATGTAGCGCAGGTACCCGGTGTGGGGCTCAAACAACATCGACAGCGGGCCAGCGCGCAGCACTAGAGGCTCGGGCAGCGCCGTATCGGCGCCGTAGTAGAGCGTCGTCTTCGCGGGAGGCCGCGGCTGAGAAGCCGCCGGGCCGGCCGCGGCCAACCCCGCCGCGAGCGCCAGCGCCTCGCGGCGTGTCAAAGCCGCTGGAAACGAAGGTTCTTTTCCAGGCACCCATCGTTTCTAACACAGACCGCGCCCGCCGCGCCAGTGCGCACGCGCTCGCGCCGCCTGTGGTATCTTGCTTCCAGGGAGGTATGCCGATGAGACGCCGGGAGTTCTTGCATACAGGACTGGGAAGCGCGCTGGCCGCTCGCGCTTTCGCCTCGAATAAGGTGCACCGCGCCAGCGACGTCGTGACGCTGGGTCCGGATCGGGTCAAACTCTCGCGCCTGGCGATGGGCACTGGCACCATCGGAGGCCGGGGCAGCTCCAACCAGACGCGGAAGCTGGGACTCCAGGGGCTCGCCGATCTCTACCATTTCGGATTCGACAACGGCGTCACCTTCTGGGACTCGGCCGACGCCTACGGCAGCCATCCGCACCTGAAGGAAGCGCTGAAACGCATCCCGCGCGAGAAGGTCACCATCATGACCAAGACGCGCTCCAAGACCGCCGACGAGATGCGCAAGGACCTGGACCGCTTCCGCCTGGAGCTGGGCGCCGACTACATCGATATCCTGCTGCTGCACGCCGTGCGGGAGGCGGACTGGCCGGAACAGCGCAAGGGCGCCATGGAGGTGATCTCCGAGGCCCGCGAGAAAGGCATCGTGCGCACGCACGGCCTCTCCTGCCACTCGATCGAGGCGCTGCGGACCGCCGCCCGGACCCCCTGGGTGCATGTCGACCTGGCCCGCATCAATCCCGCCGGCGAGAAGATGGACGCCGATCCGGCCACGGTAATCCCGGTGCTGAAGGAGATGAAGGCCAACGGCAAGGGCATCATCGGCATGAAGATTCTGGGCGAGGGCGCGCTGCGCAACCGCGTGGACGAATCACTGAAGTTCGCTCTGTCCCTGGATTTCGTCGACTGCTTCACCATCGGGGCGGAGAACCGCGAGGAGCTGGCCGACCTCCTCAAGCGCATCCCGGCCAACTCCGCAAGCTAGAGCACCCGGCGCAGAGGAGCGCCCGCGCATGCAGTTCTTGCTCTGCCTGCTCGCTGCGGCCGCCGTTCGCGGAACCGTGATCGACGATGCAACCGGCAAGCCGATCGCCGGCGCGGAAGTGCGGCTGGCTTTGCCTCCCGGCGCCGAGGTTGTCGCCGAAACATCGTCGGACGAGAACGGCGATTTCACGTTTGACAACCCGCCCAGCGGCGCGTATGTCCTGGCCGCCGCCAAGGACACCTACCTCGACCTGCCGCAAAACTCATTCGTGCACTCGAGAATCAGCGTTCGACCAGGCTCCGAGATTCGAGTCACACTCCCGCTGACAAGAGCCGCTGTGATCACCGGGAAGGTGCTCGACGCCTCGGGGCGGCCCGTGCGTCAGGCAAGGGTGGTTTCCGTGCTTCGCCGGGCGGGACCGGATGGGGTGCGATTGATCCCCAGCGCGTACGGCGCCGGCGTAGACGACCGCGGATCGTACCGGCTCTTCGGTCTGCCTCCCGGACGCCACCTGATCGCCGCGACTCCCGCCGGCGGGCCGCCATTCTTGCCGGTCTACTTCCCCGGCGTCACCGACCCGGCGAAGGCGGAACCCGTGAACCTGCGTGCCGGCGAGGTGCGAGCATCGATCGATTTCGCGGTGTGGAGCAGTTCGAGCGCAACAATTACGGGTCGCGTGACCGGCCGGCCGGAGGAATGGGCGGATCGCGGAGTCGCGGTCTCCATATTCCCGGCGGGCGGATACGCCGCGCCGCTGCAAATGGTGAACGCGGGCCGGGATGGAAGGTTCCGGTTCGAAGGGGTTCCATCCGGCTCGTACGTGGTAGTGGCGGCGGGGCCGGTGCACGGCTACTCCACGATGTGGTCGATCTACGACGCCGGGATGCGCTCCGGGAGAATACAACTCGACGCCGGTGCGGGCAGTGGAGGGGAAGTCGAGATTGCGCTCAGTGGAAGCGTGCCTTTGGAAGGTGAGCTGACCACAGAAGGGGGAGGGACGTGCCACTCGCCCGCTCAGGTTGGGCTCGATCCGCTGGAACCGGTGGCGGGTCCTCCTCCCGTCGCGCGATCGGACGCGCAGGGCCGGTTCCGTTTCGCGGAACTTGCCCCGGTTCGGTACCGCGTGTTCACCAGTGGACTGAAGCCCGGCTGCTTCGTGAAAGAGCTGCGCCTGGGCGGCAAGGAAATGAGCGAGACTCTGATCCCGGACGGTGTCAGCCGCCTGCGTATCATCTTGACCACGCAGTCCGGAACGGTATATGGGCGGACGGCCGCTCCGCAAGCCACGGTCATCCTGACACGCCTCGGAGCGGACGGAGAGATCGAGCCCGATCAGAAGCTGTTCGCAGCGGCGGGCAAGGACGGAGAATACCGGGTGGATCCAGTGGGTCCGGGACGATACCTGGCGATCGCGATGCGGAAAGCGACCTCGAATCATTACCTCGATCCTTTGTTTTGGGCCGACCACAAGGAGCAGTCCGTACGAGCCGTGGTGGAGCCCGGCGCCAATGTGCGCGTCGATCTCCCGGTGCTGGTTCCCAGGGAGAACTGGCGATGAAACCGGCCCTGGCTGCAATCTGGAGCATTTACGCCTCGGCAGTCGCGCAGACCGCGGGCTCGTTGGCGGGCGCGGTCACCGAAACCGTTACCCGGCAACCTGTCCCGGCGGCGGAGGTAAGTCTCACGGGGCCCGGCGGCTCAAAGACGGCCGTGACCGATGAGCGCGGGCAGTATTCTTTCGATGGGCTCCAGCCGGGAAACTATCGCCTCAGAGTGAACGCATGGAAGGCCGGGTACGCCTTCAAGTCCGTCTTTACTCGCGTCCGGGCTGAACCAACCGCCAAGAGAGCCGACGTCACACTCGACAAGCTGGGCGTTCTGGAGGGTCAGGTGCTTGATCGAGACAAGAACCCCGTGGTCGGAGCGATGGTGAGCGCACGATCTTTCGGCTACCGGGGAGGCCGGCGGCTCCTGTCCAGTTTCCATTCAGCGCGGACCACCGACCTGGGCGAGTTTCGAATCGAGCGGCTAATGGCGGAGCGCTACTACCTGGTTGTGGAGCCCAAGCCGCTCCAGATTCGGAAGCGGTTGCCCGGAGGCAATAGAGACTTCGAGGAAAGAAAGCCGGTCATCGCGAATGTCCGGACCTACTACCCGAATTCATCGACTCCCGAAGGAGCGGCGATGGTGGCGCTGGGCATTGCGGAACAGCGTGAAGGTCTCGAGATTACGCTCCTCAGGGAAAGAACGGTATGCGTGGCTTCGTCGCTGGTGGACACGGGTCCGGAGCCGTCGCCCAGTCTCGGCCTGATGCTCTCCGAGCTCTATCCCAACAGTCAATCGAGGATCGCCACGGGCACGATCCGGCCTGGGGACGAGTTCGAGGTTTGTGGCGTGCCCCCGGCGTCCTACCGGTTGTGGTCGTTCACTACCGACAGCGCGGGTCGAACCCGTATGGCGTCCGAGCTCTTTGCGGTAGCGGATCGGGCAGTGCGGGTTCCCACTTTGTACCTCAAGCCGTTGGCGTCTCTATCGGGCGAGGCTATGATCGAAGGCGCCAGGCCCGAAGATCCATTCCCCGCCGGTTTCTACGTGAGCCTCACGCCAAAGGACCGGATAAACATCGCTGGAGAGGAGACTTCCACCAAAGTTCTCGAATCCGGTTCCTTCACCATCCAGGCGGTTGTGGCGCCGGATGAGTACTGGGTGTGGCTGCTCCGGCTTCCGGCGGGGTTCTTCGTCAAAGAGGTGAAAGCAGGCGGCCGGGACGTGTGGCGTGAGCCGCTGCGCACCGGTAGCGGCAGTTTGCGGGTGCTGCTTGGCGCGAACGGGCCCCGAGTCGCCGGCCACGTGCTGGACAAAGAGGGCTTACCCGTCCCGGATGCGGCTGTAGTTCTCGCGGCGGTGCCGCTGCCGGCCCAGATCGCGCCGAACGAACTGCTGACGACGGCCACGGATCAGGACGGGGCGTTCTCGTTCCACGGCATGCCGCCGGGCGACTATCGATTGCTGGCCTTCACCGGCCTTTCCCAGGACAAGGCCGGAGATCCGGATTTTGTTCGCTCCACCTGGACGAAAGCGGTGGACCTGAGCCTGGCGGCAAAGGAAGTGAAGACGGTGAGAATCCTTCCTGTGGACCCGAACCGGTACTAGTACGTAGTAAACAAAAGCGGTTGAAGTAGTGGGGGATTCGTCGTACACTAGGGGCTGGCAAGGACCGCTACCTAGTCAGGTGGCAGGGGTATCTCTCGGAGGCCGGCCACATGCCCGATTCGCCTGACAGTTCCGACATCGACCGCAAGGAATGGGTCAACCGGATGCTCGCCCGACTCAATGCCGAAGGCGACATTCCCGTCCCCAAGGCTTTTGAGGAGCTGGTGACGGTAGAAGATCTGGAGTTTCTGCGAACCATCAGCGTCAAGACGGATAGTCAGGGCTGAGGCGAAAAAAAAAGCGGCCGGACGCATTGCAGGTCCGACTAGCTGCAGCCGCTTGTTCCTCCGCAATTCCCGCACTTGTAGCAGCTTCCGTTGCGCGTCATCATCGAGCCGCACTCGGCGCACAGGGGCGCGTCCTCCACCACTGGCGAGGGCGAGAAGGGCAGCGACTGCTGCGGATCGGGCTCGGTGGGGCGCAACACTGGCGTCTCGCCCGCTTCGGTCACCGCGTACTCGGGTCCCAGGAACTTCATACCGAGCCATCGGAAGATGTAATCCATGATGGACTTGGCGTAGGGAACCTGCGGGTTGCCCGTCCAACCGCTCGGCTCAAACCGCACGTGGCTGAATTTATCGACCAGGAATTTCAGCGGAACGCCGTACTGCAGGTTGAAGCTGATGGCCGTGGCGAAGGCATCCATCAATCCCGAGATGGTCGAGCCTTCCTTGGACATGCTGATGAAGATCTCGCCCGGCGCGCCGTCGTCGTACATCCCGACCGTGATGTAGCCCTCGTGGCCGGCGATGGAAAACTTATGTGTGATCGAGCGCCGCTCATCCGGCAGCTTGCGGCGGAGTGGCCGGTAGACCACCTTCTCAACGGGCTGCGGAGCGCTCTGAGCGGGCGTGGAGGCCTTGGCCCCCTTGGAAGTCCCGGAGCTGAGCGGTTGGACGCGCTTGGAGTTGTCGCGGTAGATGGCCACCGCCTTCAAGCCTAGCTTCCAGCTCTCCAGGTAGGCGTTCACGATGTCCTCGACCGTCGACTCCTCGGGCATGTTGATGGTCTTGGAGATGGCCCCGGAAATGAACGGCTGGACCGCCGCCATCATGCGGACGTGGCCCATGTAGTGGATCGACCGGTTGCCATTCTGCGGGCGGAAGCTGCAGTCGAATACCGGCAGATGCTCCACCTTCAGATGGGGCGCGCCCTCGATGGTGCCGGTGGAGTCGATGTGCCCGACGATGGCCTCGGTCTGGTCCGGCGTGTAGCCCAGCTTGATCAGGGCTTGCGGCACGGTGTTGTTGACGATCTTGATCACGCCGCCGCCGACCAGCTTCTTGTACTTGACCAGCGCCAGGTCGGGCTCGATTCCCGTGGTGTCGCAGTCCATCATGAAGCCGATGGTGCCGGTGGGAGCGATCACGGTGACCTGTCCGTTGCGATAGCCGGTCTGGCGGCCCAGATCGTAGGCGGAGGTCCAGCAGGTCCAGGCGCCGTCATGAACGGCGGATGGCAGGTTGGCCTTGTTGATCCGGGCGCAGGAGTCGCGGTGCATGCGGATCACTTCCAGGAAGGGCTCCTCGTTCTTGGCGTAACCCGGGAAGGGTCCCACGGCTTCGGCCAGGCGGGCGCTGGTCAGGTAGCCCTGGCCGCACATGATGGCGGTGAGCGCGGCGGCCCAGTCGCGTCCCGAATCGCTGTCGTAAGGGATGCCCATCGACATCAGCAGCGCGCCCAGGTTGGCGTAGCCCAAGCCCAACGGGCGGTAGTTGCGCGAGTTCTCGGCGATCTTCTCGGTGGGATAGCTGGCGTTATCGACAATGATCTC
Organism: Acidobacteriota bacterium; assembly: GCA_016178945.1. Lineage (GTDB taxonomy): Bacteria > Acidobacteriota > Terriglobia > Bryobacterales > Bryobacteraceae > JACOSH01. The sequence continues at coordinate 13,555 of JACOSH010000422.1, read as the reverse complement.
CTGCGCGGTGATCAGGGTGTCGACGGCATGGCGGAAGGCCTCGACGTCGAACTGGCCGCCGGGGCCCACGAACTTCAGGACGTTCATCGACGCCAGGTTGCAGGCCGAGTCGTCGACGAACATGTACTCGGAGCAGGGATTGGAGGCATTGATCCGCGCCGTGTTCTTGCAAGGATGCCAGCGGTTGACGGTGGTGTCGAACTGCATGCCAGGATCGCCGCATTGATGCGTGGCCTCGGCGATCTGGCGCAGCAGGTCGCGCGCCTTGTAGCGGGTGACGCGCCGTCCGTCCAGGGTCGACTTGGTCCACCATTCGCCGTCCTCGGCCACCGCCTGCATGAACTCGTCGGTGGCGCGCACGGAGTTGTTGGCGTTCTGGAAGAAGATGGAGCCGTAGGCTTCGCCGTCCAGCGAGGCGTCATAGCCGGCGTCGACCAGGGTGTGGGCCTTCCTCTCTTCCTTGGCCTTGCACCAGATGAATTTTTCGATGTCGGGGTGATCGGAGTTCAGGATCACCATCTTGGCCGCCCGGCGGGTCTTGCCGCCGGACTTGATGACTCCGGCGAAGGCGTCGAATCCCTTCATGAACGACAGCGGACCCGAGGCCTTGCCTCCGCTCGATAACACCCCGTTCTCCTCGCGCAGCGGCGACAGGTTGGTGCCGGTGCCCGAGCCCCACTTGAAGAGCATGCCCTCGGTCTTGGCCAGATCCAGGATCGACTCCAGCGAATCCCGCACCGACACGATGAAGCACGCCGAGCACTGGGGGCGCACCTCGCCCGCCTGGAGCTTCTGGACGCCGCCGGCGGCTTCGTCGTAGTACCAGCCGTATCCGCGCGGCTCTTTGACGCCGACGTTGAACCACACCGGCGAATTGAAGCTGGCTTTCTGAGTGAGCATCAGGTGCGCCAACTCGTCGCGGAAATTCTCCGCGTCCTGCTCGGTCTTGAAGTAACGGCCGGCCTTGCCCCAATCGGCGATGGTGTCCACCACCCGGTGGACCAGTTGCGCGATGGAGTGCTCGCGCTCGGGGCTGCCCATCTTGCCGTAGAAGTATTTGCTGGCCACGATGTTGGTGGCGGTCTGCGACCAGTCCACGGGAATCTCGACATCGCGCTGCTCGAACAGCACCGCGCCTTTATCGTTGCCGATGGAGGCTGTGCGGGTCTCCCACATCGACTCGTCGTAGGGAGTCCTGCCCGGTTCGAGTTTGGCCGTGAAATAGCGGGGGAACGCAATGCCGATGCGCTGATCCGGCTTGAGGCTCTGCTTGACTCGAGCGGGTTTGGAACCGGCGGCGGCTCGCGCGCTCAAGTCTACGGTTAGCTGGCCCATAATTCCTCTCTTGCTCCTTGCGGCCCGGTTCCTGCTTCCATGGTACTGTACCGGGAACTACGGGGGACGCCTCTGAAATCTTGCCCCAAGATATAGGGGTAGGTCAAGAACTTTATCTACATACAGTACTACAGGTTACACTCCGGGCTTTGCCACTTGAGTTTTGCAGCCAGATCGGCGGCTTTCACGCAGGAGCGATCCGAATAAGGGAAAGGTACAGCGCCCTCTGCCGGTTCGCGATATGGTCCCAACTGAAGCGCTGTTCGGCGGTGGCGCGCGCCTGGACTTCCAACTCGCGCCGCCGGGCGGGATCTTCCAGCAGCGCGGTGATGGCTGCCGCCATCTGCTCGCCCGATTCGACGATCACGACGCCGGAACCCGAATCCAGATCCAGCCCGTTGACGCCGGCCGGCGTGCTGACGATGGCCTTTCCCATGGCCATGGCCTCCAGGATCTTGACATTCGTGCCCGCCGAGACCACCAGCGGCGCGATCACCACGGCGGCGCGCTCATAAGCGGGCCGCACATCCGCCACGAAGCCCTCCAGCTCGATTCCGGGCCGGGCGAGATCCACCTGCACCCGGTCGCGGTAGAACTCCAGAAAATACTCGTGACGCGCGCCGGCGATCACGTGCAAGGTTGCGTGTATGCGCGGCCATACCTCGTGCAGGAAGTATTCCAGCGCCAGTAGATTGGGCAGATGGGCGAACGATCCGATGAACAGCAGCCGCCGGGCGTCCGGCGCCCCCGGTCCGGGGCGGAACCGGTCCAGATCGACGCCGTTGGCGATCGTCTCGGCGCGCGCGCCTTGAACCCGCGCGCGGTCCTTAACCGACATGGTGACGACGCAATCCATCTTGCGCCAGGCCGCGGTCTCAAAGCTTCGCCACTTGGCAAGCTGGCGCCGCAACTGCCAATCGTCATTCAGCCGCGCCAGTTGCTCATAGAGGTCGAGCGTGAGGTCGTGCTCCACCAGAATCGCCGGCGCGGGGCGGCAGTCCCGGACATATTGCGCCATCTGGGTGAACTCCAGTTGTGCGATCCGGGGCCGCCACTTGCGCGCGGTCTGCCGCAGCGCGGCGTGAAAGGCGGGCGAATCGAAGTCCTCGACCACGTCCGGCCGCTCAGTCGAGGGCCGCGAGTGGCGGCCCTGATGCTTGACCAGCACGATCTCGGCGCACAGGTCGAGCAGCGGCTGGGGCGGCGTTTCCAGCGAAGGGCCGAAGGCGACCAGGACCTGCGTGTAGTCCCGCGCGGCGCGGCTCATCAGGTTGTACATGCGGACCGCGCCCCCGTGCGCCAGCGGGTAGGGCAGATACGGCGAGACCACCAGGATCACCGGCTTATCCCGGCGGGCACGGCCCGGAAAAACCGCGACCCCTCCGGTGACCAGGTCCAGGAAGGATTCGTCGCCGGAAGCCGGCTCGACCAGCTCCGGGGCGCGCCAGGCGAAGCCCAGAGCTTCCCATGCTGAAAGGCGGTACAAGCGCTCGACCGCCTCGCGCCACAATCGCAGGAACAAGCCGCGCGAGGCGACGGCCCGGCACAAGAAGCGCAGGTAATTGATCTCCAGAATGGCGTCCAGTTGCTCCCTCGAGTAGTAGCGGGAGGTGGTGGCGCGATGCCGGTGCTCGACCCGTGCGCCGGCGACGAACACGCTGGGCCATCCCCGCTGCCAGGCCCGATAGCCCAGATCCAGATCCTCGCAATAGGCCGGCTCGTAGACTTCGCCCACCCCGCCCAGGGCGCGCAGCTTGGAGGCGTCGTAGAGCGAGCACCCGCCGCTGCCGTAGAGCACGTAGCTCAGGTCCTCGCCGTCGATGGGCAGCTCGCAGCGGATCGGAAAATCGGTCTCGCCCAGCCTGGCCATTACCGCCTTGCCGGTCTCCTCGCGCCGGGCGCCGGCGGGAAGAAAGATCTGGGCGGTGGCGCAAAACAGGCCGGGGACCTCCGCGAAAGCGCTGAGCAGCGCGAGAAAAAAACCGGGCTCGATCGCCATGTCGTTGTTCAGCAGACACACGTGCGAGTAGCGGGAGGCCGCGATGCCGCGGTTCACGGCGCGGGCGAAGGAGAGCGGCGCGGGGCTGGATTCCACTCGCACTCCCGCCGGGAGGGCGCCGGCGGTCCCGTCATCCGAGCCGTTGTCGACCACGATCACCTCGGAGGCGATCCCCTCCAAATCGCGGAGCACCGCCGGCAGCAGCGGCTCCAGCAGGTGGCGGCCGTTGCGCGAGGGGATCACAACCGAGATGCCTGGCGGGCGCGGAACCGGGTCGAGGAGGGGCGGAGCCGGAGCCCGGCGGGCCAATGCCGCGAGCCGTCCGGCCAGGAGGGCGCCCCAGCGCAGCAGCGGAGGCCGCCACCGGTCGGGCCGCCGCAGGCGCCAGAGGAACGTGTAGACGCCGCCTCCTGGATGCGTCTGCCAGCGGAGGAAATTGGCGGCCCGCCAGAGCAGATGCCGCGGGATGGTCAGGGCGTCCCGGGGACGCAGCATGAACGAATCGAGGTTCTCGTTAAAGGCGACAAACCCGACGGGCGAGGCCAGCAGCGCCATCAGGCGCATCCGCCGGTAGGGCACGCGCGGCACCAGGAGCACTCCCGCCAGGCGAATCCGCTTGCCGCGCCAGGCCGCGCGGCAGCAGGCCCAGTTCTCGAAGAATCCCCGCGAGACATGGTAGGGAATCCAGCGGCCGTAGGGCGGCGGAAACTCGGAGACGACGTACAGCGGCAGGTCCGGGAACAGCGCCCGCATCCTGCGGATCAACTCGCTGTTCAGATCGTCGGAGCCGGAAAGGAACGCGACCTTGATCTGATCCGCCACACCGCTCCGCGTTAGATGAGCGCTTGCCGGCTGGCTTGAAGCCGGTCGTTCCGGTATTGGTCCCACATGGCCAGCGCCTGCAACCCGAATCCGGTGGAAACCGGGTTGACGTGCGGCAGCCACTGGCCTTGCTTGAAGCCAAAATAGAACCCGCCGTGAAGGCGCTGATCGCGGCTGTCGATGGCGAAGCCGGCCAGTTGCCGCGCTTCGTCCTCCGCCGACAGCCGGTCGACCGGCGCCACGCCCGCCGCCTCGGCGTACAAGCGCATCCGCAGCAACTGGGCGTAGACGTCCGAGCGCCGGAACACCGGAGCGATCCGGCCGAGAACGGCGGCCATGCGGCTCAAGCCGGCGCGCAGGGCGGCGGCGCAAGCGGGCCAGTTGAGCCGGGGCAGCAGGCCTTCCAAAAAATACCCGTAGGCGTGCAGGCGGTCCATCACCTGAAACGAATCCTCCGAGCCGGGCAGGAAGGACTCCTGGGTGCGGAGAGCGAAGTCCAGCGCCTGATTGTAGGCGCGCTCGAAGGCGGCCTCGCCGGTGGCCTCAAACAGCTCGTACCAGGCCATGGCCGCCTTCAGTTGATAGCAGCCCGGGGAGCGCGACCAGCGGGGCTCGCGCGGCAGCGGCTCTTTGGAAGGAAGCTTGAGGATGGGATGATAGGCGCCGTCATCGGCGGCGAACGCGGCGGCCATGGCGCGCCCGCAGGCCGCGGCCACATCCAGAAACTCGCGCTCGCGAGTCAGCCGCCACAGGCTGAGCAGGCCGCGGACGATGATCCCGGAGTCGAAGAAGTAGGCATACTCCCCGGCCGGCGCCGTTTCGTCGTGCTCGAAGGGGAACGCCTGCAGCTTCGCGTTCCAGGCCGTGCGGGTCAGGAACAGGCCGGCCCGATGGGCCGCCGCGCGGTAGGCGCCGTCCTGCGTGAGCGCGTGCAGGTAGACCAGGGAGCTGATCGCGTAGCCGGTGATTTCGGTGGAGACCAGGCGGTTTTCCTGGAGGTCGGCGCGGTAGTAGCGCGCCACGCCGCCGGATGGCTCCTGGATTCCCGACTGCAGCAGCCACCGGCCGGCGCGATTCACGATCGCGGAATTCGGCAAGAATCCATTGTAGCCGATCCCGTGGCGGCTCCCGGCTCCTTTACATCAGAGTAAGCGGGTCCACGTCGATTACCAGCGCGGTGGCCGGCCACTTGCGCTCCAGCGCGAACATCCGCGCGCGATGCAGCAGGCCGCTCAGCGCTTTCCGGCTGGCGGACTTGATCAGAAGCTGGTAGCGATACTCGGCCTTCAGGCGCGCCACCGGCGCCTCGGCCGGTCCCATGATCTTCATCTTCTCGGGCGCCGGCGTGAGAAACTGGCTGAGCTCGGCGCTCATGCGCAGCGCCTGCTCCTGCTTCTCGGAGCGCACCAGCACGTTGGCCATGGCGCTGAAGGGCGGGTAGGCCATCAGCCGCCGGAATTGCAGTTCTTTTTCGTAGAACGCCGCGTAGTCCTGCGCCGCGGCCAGGCGCACGGCGTAGTGATCCGGGTTGATGGTTTGGATCAGGACCGTCCCGGGGATGTCGCCGCGTCCCGCGCGGCCGGCCACTTGGGTCAGGATCTGAAAGGTGCGCTCGGCGGCCCGGAAATCCGGCATGCCCAGGCCAATGTCCGCGGAGACCACGCCCACCAGGGTCACGTTGGGGATATCGTGCCCCTTGGCGATCATCTGGGTGCCCACCAGGATGTCGAAGCTTCCCTCGCGGAAGCCCTGCAAGATGGTCTCGTACTGGCGCTTGCCGGTGACCGTATCGCGGTCCAGGCGGGCGATGCGCGCGGCGGGAAACTGGCGGTGCAGTTCCTCCTCCACCTTCTCCGAGCCGACCCCCAGGAAATAGATCTTGTCGCTCTGGCACTTGGGACAGGCCACCGGCGTCTTCTCGGCATAGTTGCAATAGTGACAGAGCATGCGGCGGTCGCGGCGATGGAAGGTGAGCGTCACCGAGCAGTTCACGCACTGCACGCGCTCTCCGCAGGAACGGCAGGCCACAAAACTGGAAAAGCCGCGGCGGTTCAGCAACACCATGGTCTGCTCGCCGTTGGCCAGGCGGAACCCGATGGCGTCCAGCAGGCGCCGGGAGAAGGTAGTCTGTTTGCGGGTCTCCAGGAATTCCACGCGCATGTCGATCAGCTCCACCTCGGGCATGGGGCGCGCCTCCACGCGCCCCGGCAATTCCAGCAGCGTGTACTTGCCGCGCCCGGCGTTGTAGCGGCTCTCCAGACTGGGCGTGGCCGACCCGAGGATCACGCAGGCATCGGTGGCCTGGGCGCGCACCAGGGCCACATCGCGCCCGTTGTAGCGGGGCGTCTCCTCCTGCTTGTAGCTGGAATCGTGCTCTTCATCGACGATGAGCAGGCCCAGATCGCGAACCGGCGCGAAGACGCCGGACCGGGTCCCCACCACGACGCGGGCGCCGCCCTCCCGGATGCGCCGCCACTGTCCGGCGCGCTCGGTGTCGGTGAAGGCCGAGTGCAGGATCGCCACCAGATCGCCGAAGCGGGCGTAGAACTGCCCGGCCATGGCCGGGGTAAGGGCGATTTCGGGCACCAGTAGCAGCGCGCCGCGCCCCGCGGCCAGCACCGATTCGATAGCATTGAGATAGACCTCGGTCTTGCCCGATCCGGTCACCCCGTACAGCAGAAAGGCTTGAAAGCGGCGGGCCTCGATCGCCTCGCGGATTTGGTCGAAGGCTTGTTGCTGGTCCGGGTTGAGGACGTGAGGGACCCTGGTATCGGCGGCCGCGGTGAAGGCCGGCGCCTCGCGCGCCAGTTTGAGCAATTTCTTTCTGGCCAGCGAGCGGGCCGCCGCGCCGGCGTTGCGAACCGTGGATTCCAGGTCTTGCAGGTTGTGGGCGCCGGGGTGAAGCTCGAGGAAGGCCAGCAGCTCGCGCTCGGACTTGGGCAGCTTGGGCAGATCCGCGACCGGCCCCGCCAGCTCCACGCGGAGCTTGCCGGAGGGGGCGCGCAGCGGATCGCTTTCCCGCTGCACCTGCTCGGAGAAGATGAAGCCGCGTTTCTCGAGCGAACGCAGCGCCTTGTCGGCCAGCGGAAATTTCCTGGCCAGATACCCCGCCGAGAGTGAGCGCGACTCCAGCGCCCGCAGCACCTGGACCATGGGATCCTCGGCCGATGCGTCGATCAGCAACTGCCGGGTGGCATCGCGCCCGGCGTCGGTCAGCGAATACACCTTGCCGGCGCGGATCTCCGCCGCCAGTGGCAACATGCCGCGCAGGACCTCCCCCAGCGGCGCGCAGTAATAGGCGGCGATCCATTGGCCCAGCGCCAGCAAATGAGAATCCAGGACCGGCACAGCGTCGATGAGCCGCAAGGCCTCACGAGTGGCGACCTCCGGCGGCTCGTCATGGCAGCGCAGCACCACTCCGGTCAGCTTGCGCGGCCCGAACGGCACCAGCAGCCGGCACCCCGGCTGGACGCGATGCTGCAACGTCAGCGGCAAGGCGTAGGTGAAGGGCTGGTCGAGCGGGACCGGGAGGCTGACGTCGCAGTAGCAAGGCATGGAGAGTCAGAATTTGTACGCATACACCTTATGCGCACGGTCCGCACAGGGAATTTCTTCGTACTTCCAGCGCGGCCAGCCTTCGATCGCGTACTCGTGAGAGACAACCCGCGCGCCGCGCTTCACGTGCGCCTCCAACAGAGGGCGCAAGAGGGCATTGGAGCTGGTCAGGAAATACAGGAACACGACGTCGGCCCGCGCCAGCTCTTCGGAGCCGTGACCGTCGGCGGCGCGGATGTCCTCCAGGTACAAACGGTACGGGCATTCCGCGACCGTCAAAACGGCGTGAGCGATCTCGAAGCGCTCCCGGTTCAATTCAAACCCGGCCACGCAGCCGGCTTGATACTCGGCGACCGCGATCCGCAGCGCTTCGCCATGACCGCAGCCCAGGTCCAGAAACTGCTGTCCCGGACCGAGCTCGGCGAGAAACAACGCCCGGCGAATGACCTCCGGCGGCGTCGGAACAAACGGCGCCAGCGAGCCGGGACCGGGCACGTTCCAACTTTGCAAAGTGGAGACGATCCGCGCCAGAATCTGGCGGTACGCGCCGGCGTCCAGCCAGGCGCTCACCTGTTCCAACGTGATCTCGGAATCGAGGGGAGAGCCCTCTTTGAGCGCCTGGTAAATGACAACCGACGCCGGCCGCCGGTCATGGCGAGCGTAACCCAGGGTGGTAAACAGATCGGCGCCCGACTGGGTTTCGATGGCGGTGATCGCGCGGTAGTTCATCAGCGCTCGCCGGAGCTTGCCCCCTAACAGGACAAAGACTTCAGAACCCGGCGTCAGCATGTCAGGTGGGGTGAATCTCCTTCTTCAATTCTTCCACAACATCGGAGCTCCTCTCGCTGTTCAGGTCCTGTTCCAGCCGCCGCAACGCCACCCCGACCACGTCGCGATGATGCAGCTTCGCCCCGAACTGCCCGGTGAGGCGCAGCCATAGCTCATGCAGGCGGTCGACATCGTCGGGCCACAGGCGCGGCGGATGCGGGCCGAGGTTGACATAGATCGAGGGCCGGCCAGGACGGATCACCTCCAGCGAGAGACTGTGGCGCATCTCCGCAGGCAGCTTTTCCCAGGCCAAACCGACGCGGCGCGCCAGCTCGTCTGAGTCCATCTTGGCCGAAACGCCGGTCACCAGCCGCGAGGCCTTTAACAGACAGGCCGTCTGCACCATGGCGTCGAACGGGTCGACACCCGGAACCACTACCAGGTCCACCGTCTTGCCCTCCTTTTCGGCCACCGACACCACCCGGGTGAACAACTCTTTTTCGTAGTCGGCGAACAACTGGTTATCGCCCAGTTGATATTCGGCGGCGCCCGTGGAAACGGTGCGCACCGTCATCACCACAATATCGTGGCGCTTGAGGTTGGTTTTCTGCAGGACGCTCTGGAGGTGGCCCATGGAATTGTAGTCGCGCACGGCCACCAGCACGCAGCCCGGACGGGCCTGCACGGCTTCGGCGTTGATCTCCGGGCGATGATCGAGGTTGAACTCCTCCAGGCCCGGTTTCTTGTTGCGCATCTTCCTGGCATTCACGCGCTCCGAGTACGTGAACAGGATGAATAACACGATCGTAAACGCCACGCCCCAGATGGTGGCAATCTTCTTGGAGAACAGGTTGGCGATGGCCACCAGAAACAGCACGCCGGTGGTCAGGAACAACCCGACGGGCCACTCCCGCCCGCCGAGGCGCAGGTTCAGCGGGACTTTGTACTCCTGGTCCTTGCGATGGTAGCGCAGCACCAGCACGCCCAGCGACTTCAGGAAGAAGCTCCACACCACGCCGAAGGCGTAGGCTTCGCCCAGGGTATAGACGTTGCCGCCGCTGGCGACGATCGTGAGCGCCTGCAGGATCGCGATCAGGTTGATGATCCGGTAGCTGGTGCCGAACCGCCCGTGCGGTTTGCGGAACCAATCCAGCAGTACCCCATCCTCGGCCACGCGATTCATGACGCCGTTGGCCCCGATGATCGATGTGTTGACCGCTCCCGAGAGAATCAGCACCCCCACCACGACCACGAAGACATGAAAGGCCAGCAGCAGGTAGGGAGGGCCCGCCAGGTGCATGGCCAGGCCGCCCAGCAGGTTATTGACGTAGCCGGCGCGGTTCGCGTCCGGGATGATCATGCCGGCGAACAGCGTGATCACGCCGGTGCACACCACCGCGTACAGGCACACGATGTTGCCCGTGATCTTCAGGTTCTTCAGCTTAGGGTAGGCGATCTCGCGATACACCTGGGCCAAGGTCTCGAATCCGCTCATCGACAGCAGCGAGTGGCCGAAGGCGATGACGATCGCCACGAAGGAGATTTGCGGCCAGATCGTGCCTTGGAACCACCCCAGGCCGTCCTCGCTGAAATGCAGGCTGCGCGGCAGGGGCGCCGGCGGAATCTGGGCGGGCCCGCGCAGCAGCAGCGTCAGCGGGCACCAGACCAGCAGGATCGCCACCATCACCGTGGTGATCTGCATGATATGCAGCGCGTGGCCGCTGGATTCGTGGATGCCCTTGGTGTTGCTCCACCAGAAGTAGGCGATCACGGCCAGGCTGAAGACCACCGCGACCTGCTGGGGATCCACCTTTTGATTCAGGTGCAGCAGCTCGTTGAACTCGTTCAGCAGTCCGCCCAGGTACTGGCCCGCGCTCACCACGCTGATCGGACCGGTCAGGATGTAGTCGAAGATCAGGGACGAGACCGACAGCCGCGCCACGAACGGCCCCATCGAATCGCGGACCACCACGTAAACGCCGCCGCGCACGAACATGCTGCTCGATTCCATGTACACCGAGCGCACCGCGAAGCTGAACAACATCACGCCCAGGATGAACCAGGGCGCGCTCTTGCCGATGGCCAGCTCGGCGATGCCGCCCGCGTAATAGGCCGACGACGCCAGGTCGCTTAATACGATCGAAGCGGCGCGCCAGAAGGAAATGAAGGAAAGGGCGACGGTGGTCGCGACAACCACCTTCGCGGCGGAATGCTCTTGTTGCACGGAGAAACTCACCTTCTCGCCCAAAAGGGCGACTCCCAAATTCGCCTGCGAGGTTAGCTGTCGGGCTAGGGCTTGAAAGTACCCCGTCCGGGATTCGGACTGCGCCCCAAGTCTGGGTCCCCCGCCCCACGGGTGTGGGCTCGGCAGTTCCACTATACCAGGAACGAGGGATGCCGGCAAAGCCCAAGTGTGTCTGCTTGCCGCTTCGGTGTGCTGGTGAATAGCGGGTAGCCGCTGGTACAATCGGAAAATGGGTGCGGCTCCAGTCCGATTGATTTCGGAGAAGGAATTCCTCTCCCATCCCGCCTACGAGAAATGCGAGTATATCGACGGCCACGTCGTGGGGAGGAACGTGGGCAACAAGCTTCATTCCATCGCGCAGCTCAACTGCGGGGCGCTTCTTCTGTCCTACATTCGACGGCATCGCGTTGGATACGCGGGCACGGAACTGCGGTGCCGAGTGAAGATCGGCGGGCGTTTCCGGTTCTACCAACCCGATGTTTGCGTGGTGCTGGACCTCAGTCCGCCGGATTCGTCATTCCTCGATCGCGCCCCCGATCTCGCCGTCGAAGTCCGCTCGCCCGACGATTCGATCGCCGGCATCCTTGACAAGATGCGGCACTACTTCGCCAACGGGTCCCGATTGGGTTGGGTCTTGTTGCCCGAAGAAAAGTCCGTGCTGGTTCTCACGCCCAACCAGCCTCCCCGCACGGCCTCCGGGCGCGGCACACTGGACGGCGGCAAAGTTCTCCCAGGGCTACGCATCCGCGTCGACAAACTGTTCAGCTAACTCGCGCGCCGGGCTGGGAGTATAATCATCCCTGAAAGCGCCGCCCCGATGACCGGACAGACAGTATCCCACTACGAGATTCTCGACAAGCTGGGCAGCGGCGGCATGGGCGTGGTCTATCGCGCCCGCGATCTCAAACTCGACCGCACCGTCGCCCTGAAGTTCCTCTCCTCCGAGCTGAGCATGAGCGAAGAGGAGCGCAAGCGCTTCGTCCGCGAGGCCAAGGCCGCCTCGGCTCTCGACCACGCCAACATCGGCGTCGTTTTCGATATCGACGAAGCCCCCGATGGCCAGACGTTTATCGCCATGGCTTACTACCCTGGCGAGACGCTGAAGCAGAAGATCGCGGCTCGCCCCGCGCTCGACCAGACCATCGGGGTCGCGATTCAGATCGCGCAGGGACTCGCCAAGGCTCACGCCCAGGGCATCGTTCACCGCGACATCAAGCCGTCGAACATCATCGTCACCGGGGACGGCGTGCCCAAGATTATCGACTTCGGCCTGGCCATGGTCTCCGACGCCACCATGAGCGTGGCGGCCAGCGCCAAGGGCACGCCGGCCTACATGTCGCCCGAGCAGGCCGTCGGAGAGGACGTAGACGCGCGCACGGACCTCTGGGCCCTGGGAGCGATGCTGTACGAGATGCTCACGGGCAAGCTGCCGTTTCCGGGCAGCAGCGCCACGGCGATCCTGTTCGAGGTGGTGCACCACGAGCCGAAGCGGCCGGGTGAGATTCGCGGCGACATCGATCCGGAGCTCGAGCGGATCGTGCTGAAGGCCCTGGCCAAGAAGCGCGAAGACCGCTACGCTTCGGCCGCGGAGATAGTCCGCGACCTCTCGACCTTCCAGACCAGCCTCAGCGCGCCCACGCTCACCACCATCGCGCCCGTCGCCAAGCCGTCCGCGCGGCGCAAGCCGATCGCGATCGCGGCGGGTCTGGCGGTGGTGCTCGCCGGCGGCGCTTTCTTTCGGATCACCAGCTCGCAGCGCGAACGCCAGCGCATGGCAGCCGATGTGGCCCGTCTGACCCGCGATGGCGACTTCGCGTCCGCCTTCATCCGGGCCAACGCGGCGGGCGGCGCGATCGCCGAAGATCAGTGGGCGGCCATGTCCTCGGTTGTGACCCTCGAGACCACGCCTCCGGGCGCGGAGATCCGCTGGAAGAACTACTCGACGCCGGAGGCCGCGTGGCAGCCGCTCGGACGGTCTCCGCTCGCCAGGGTGAGAATCCCGCTCGGCGTGCTGCGCGTCCAGGTCTCCAAGGATGGTTTCGAGACTTTCGATGGGGTCCTGATCAGGTGGACCCGGGATCTGCACGATGCCGCGGTTGAGCCCAACCTGGGCCACTACGGGAATCAGATCCGGTTCGACCTCAGCAAGCCGGGAGCACTCCCCTCCGGCATGGTAACGGTTCCGGCTGGGCCATTCGGAATCGCCAGCGGCGGATTTCGGCCCCTTCCGATGGAGGCCTACCTCATCGACAAGTACGAGGTCACCAACCGGCAATACAAGGAATTCGTCGACAAAGGCGGCTATCAAAACCACGCCTACTGGAAACAACGCTTTGTGCAAGACGGCCGGGAGCTGACCTGGGAAGAGGCCATGCGCCTGTTCCGGGACGCGACCAGCCGGCCCGGTCCCGCAACTTGGGAAGGCGGCGCTTATCCCACCGGCCAGGAGCAGTACCCAGTTCGGGGAGTGAGTTGGTATGAGGCGGCCGCATACGCCGAATTCGCCGGCAAAAGCCTGCCTTCTCTTTATCACTGGAACAAGGCGGCGCTCGTCTGGCTCGCGCCGCTTATGGTTCCGCTCAGCAATTTCGGCGGCGCGGGGCCTGTTCCGGTGGGAAAGTATCAGGGCCTCGGCCGCTTCGGCGCGTATGACATGGCCGGAAACGTCAAAGAGTGGTGCTGGAATGAGGCGCGGGAAGGCACACGCTACATTCTCGGCGGCGCCTGGGACGAGGAGCGCTTCAGCTTTGCCGAACTCGATCGCCGTCCCCCCTTCGACCGCTCGGCCCACAACGGCTTCCGCTGCGTTCGCTACTCCCAGCCCCAGCCCG
>JACOSH010000421.1 GCA_016178945.1 Acidobacteriota bacterium | reverse complement strand
TGGTCGCGCCGCGGGTCCGGGCGGAGTCGCCCCGCATCCTGGATATCGGGGCGGGTTTCGGTCACATTCTGTACGCACTGGGCGAGCGGTTTCCCAAGTCGCGCCGGACCGCGATCGAATTCTCCGGCGTCGCCGCCCGGCACCTGCAATCGATTGGCGTTGACGTCATCACCGAGCCGGTCGAGAATGTCCTGCCCCGGATGGAAGGACAGTTTGACGTGGTCGTGATTTCCCATGTTCTGGAGCATCTCCTGGACCCCGGGGCGGTGCTGAAGCTGATCCGCTCCAGCCTCGCCCCCAACGGAGTCCTCTATGTCGAGGTCCCCAACATCCCGGCCGACTCGCTGCTGCGCTTCCCAGACCACGTTTGGGCGCCGCGTTTCGACGAACCGCACATTACCTTCTTCTCCACGGGTTCGCTGCACACCCTGTTGGAATCGCGGGGCCTCACCGCGCTGTTCTGCGACACGGCCGGCCCGTTCTACCGGTACATCTCCTCCCTGCGCTTCCGGATGCCGACGGCGCGCTGGTTCATCCAGCACAAGATGCCTCCCGCCTTGTTTCACTTCTTGCGGCGGCAGTCCTTCACCAAGCCGGTGCGCATGCGCGAGCGCGAGGAGTCCTTCTACCAGTACGGCGGCTGCCGCATCTGGATTCGCAGCATTTCGCAGGCCGGCGCCGCCGCGGAGTGATACCATAGCCCTCTGCGCATCGGGATCCACACCCACAACCAGGGCACGCTGGAGAAGACCGCCCTCAAGGCGCACGGTCTCGGCGCCAACACGTTTCAGATCTTCTCGGCCAGCCCGCGGATGTGGCGGGCCACACCGCCCGATCCCGAGGATGCCCGCCGCCTGCGGCGGGTCCGCGCCAAGCTGGATCTCACGCCTCTGGCGATTCACTGCAACTACCTGATCAACTTGGCCTCCATCGACCCTGTGATCCGCGCCCGCTCGGTAAGCGCGTTCCGCGGCGAGCTGGATCGCGCACGGATGATCGGGGCTGAGTACCTGGTCCTGCATCCGGGCAGCCACCGGGATCAGACCATCGAGGAAGGCATCCATCAATTCGTCCATGGCGTCGCCGAAGCGGCGCGCGGATTCAAGGCCGCGAAGCTCATCCTGCTGCTCGAAGGCACGGCGGGCAGCGGATCGGCGATCGGATCGCGGTTCGAGGAGCTGCGGGCGATCCGCGATCTGGCCGCCACCCTGACCGGCCTGCCGTTGGCCTACTGCCTGGACACCTGTCACCTGCTCGCGGCCGGATACGACATCGCCGCCGCGGCTGGCCTCCGGCAGACCCTGGCGGAGGCCGCGCGCACGCTGGGGATCGAAAACATCCGCCTGATTCATGCCAACGATTCCAAGACACCCCTTGGCTCCCGGCGCGACCGTCATGAGAATATAGGAGAAGGATACATCGGAGTGGAAGGGTTCCGGCGCATCTTGCGCCAGCCCCGACTGCGGCAGATCCCGTTCATCCTGGAAACGCCGGCGGCAGAGGAAAACGACGACCGGCGCAATCTCGAAACATTGAAGACGCTATGCCCGAAAAGCCGTACGACCACAGCCAGATCGAGTTGAAGTGGCGCCAGCGATGGGAAAACGCCACTCTATACCAGGCGGAGGAAAGCTCCAGCAAGCCGAAATACTACGTGCTGGAGATGCTTCCCTACCCCAGCGGCGCGCTCCACATCGGACACATCCGCAATTACTCGATCGGCGATGCGCTCGCGCGCTACAAGTGGATGCGCGGCTACAACGTCCTGCACCCCATGGGCTGGGATGCCTTCGGCCTGCCGGCCGAAAACGCCGCCATCAAGAACCAGCGTCCGCCGCGCGAATGGACTCTCGAAAACGTCGCCGCCATGAAGCGTACGTACCAGCGCTTCGCCTTCAGCTACGACTGGGAGCGCGAGGTGTCCACCTGCGAGCCGGAATATTACCGCTGGAACCAGTGGTTCTTCCTGAAGATGCTGGAGCGCGGCTTGGCCTATCGCAAGAAGGCGCTGGTCAACTGGTGCTCGGAGTGCGCCACCGTGCTGGCCAACGAGCAGGTGGTCGACGGCTGCTGCTGGCGTCATGAGACCACGCCGGTGGAACAGCGCGCGCTGGAGCAGTGGTTCCTCAAGATCACCGATTACGCCGACGAGCTGCTGCGCGATCTCGCCATGCTCGAAGGCGGCTGGCCCGAGCGTGTCCTGACCATGCAGCGCAACTGGATCGGGAGATCGGAAGGCACGGAGACGGCTTTTACGCTCGACACCGGAGCGCCGCTGCGCGTCTTCACCACGCGCGTCGACACCATCTACGGCGCGACCTGCGTGATCCTGGCCCCCGAGCATCCCCTCACCGCCGCGCTCGTAGACGCCGAGGGACAAGCACGCGCCAAGGCCATGGTCGACGCGCGCGCCTCGCAGGGCCCGGGCGACGTCGAAAAGGAAGGCTTCTTCACCGGCCATTACGCGGTCAATCCGTACAACCGCGAGTCCGTGCCGGTCTGGGTGGGCAATTTCGTCCTGATGGGCTACGGCACGGGCGCGATCATGGCGGTGCCGGCGCACGACCAGCGCGACTTCGAGTTCTGCTCCAAGTACGGCATTCCGATCCGGCCCGTGATCCGGCCCGTCGAGGGCGAGCTGCCGTCCGCGCCCACCGAGGCGTTCCTCGACGACGGGATCGTCGAGAATTCCGGCGAGTGGTCCGGCCTGTCGAGCTCCCACGCGCGCCAGCGCATGACCGCCAAGGCCGAGGCGGAGGGTTTCGGCAAGGACGCAGTGACCTTTCGCATCAAGGACTGGGGCATCTCGCGGCAGCGCTACTGGGGCACGCCGATCCCCGTGATCCACTGCCCGGCCTGCGGCGTGGTTCCGGTTCCGGAGAACGAGCTCCCGGTGCGCCTGCCGCTCGACGTCAAGATCACCGGAACGGGCCGCTCGCCGCTGGCCGACGTCCCCGAGTTCGTCAACGCCCGCTGCCCGGCCTGCGGCTGCGCGGCGCGCCGCGAGACCGACACGATGGACACCTTTGTCGACTCCTCCTGGTACTTTTACCGCTACTGCGACTCCCGAAACCACCAGGGGCCCTTCGATCCAGGGAAGATCGGCTACTGGTTCCCCATCGACCAATACATCGGCGGCGTGGAGCACGCCATCCTGCACCTGATCTATTCGCGCTTCTTCACCAAGGTGATGCGCGACATTGGCCTGATCACCAACTCCGAGCCAACCCGGAGGCTGTTCACGCAGGGCATGGTGATCCGCAACGGCCGCAAGATGTCCAAGAACCTGGGCAACGTAGTGGCGGCCGAAGAGGTGGCCGACAAGTACGGCGCGGATACCGGCCGCTTGTTCGCCCTCTTCGCCGCGCCTCCGGAAAAAGACGTTGACTGGATCGACGCCGGCGTGGACGGCATTTACCGCTTTCTGGGCCGCGTCTACCGCTTCGTCACCCGCAGCCTGGAGCAGATCCCTGGCCCGCCCGGCGCAGGCGCCGCCGACCGCCGGATCCTGCGCAAGCTCCACCAGACCATCCACAAGATCACCGACGACTTTGAAACGCGCTGGCACTTCAACACCTGCATCGCGTCCCTGATGGAGCTGGTCAACGATCTCCACGCCCACGAGGGAAAGCTTTCCGGCCCCGTGCTCCGAACCACCCTGGAAAACCTGACGCTGCTGCTGGGCCCCTTTGCGCCCTACCTAGCCGAGGAGATGTGGGAAGAGCTCGGCCGCACCGGCCCGGTCTGCCGTCAGCCCTGGCCGGTCTACGATCCAGACCTGGCCAAGGAAGACGAAATCGAGATCCCGGTGCAGGTCAACGGCAAGCTGCGCGGGCGCGTCACGGCGCCCGTGGATGCCCTCCCGGACGACATCGAGCGCCGCGCCCTCGGAGATGATAAGATCAAGCAGTTCATCGTCGGCAAGCAGATCGTCAAAGTGATCACGGTGCCGGGGAAACTAGTCAATATCGTCGTGAAATAGGGTCAACCCGACTAACCGACGTACTGACAACTGACAACTGAGAACTCCTTATGTCCGACCGAAGAAACTTCCTCCAAGCAACAGGCGCCGCGCTGACAACGCAGATCTTCACCGGCCGCGTGAAAGGGGCCAACGACCGCATCGCCGTGGCCTTCATCGGGATGGGCCGCATGGGCATGGGCAATCTGGGCAGCGCCATGAGGCAGTCCGAGGTCGAGGTGGTGGCGGTGTGCGATGTGTACCAGCCCCACCTGGAGAAGGCCGTCGCCGCCAGCTCCCGCGGCGCCCAGGGCGAGCCGGAGGCGCGCAAGCCGGCCAAAGGCATCAAGGATTTCCGCCAGATCCTGAGCGACAAGTCGATCGACGCCGTGTGCGTCGCCACCCCCGATCACTGGCATCCCTACATGACCGTGGAAGCCTGCAAGGCGGGTAAGGACGTCTACGTCGAGAAGCCCATCTGCGTGGTGGTGGAGGAAGGCCGCACGATGGTGCAGGCCGCGCGCAAGTACAACCGCGTGGTCCAGGTGGGCACCCAGCAGCGCTCGGGCCTCCATTTCCAGAAGGCCTGCGATCTGGTCAAGAACGGGTACATCGGGACCGTGACGTTCATTCGCACCTGGAACTACGGCAACGGCTCCAAGGAGGGGATCGGCAATCCGCCCGATGGCCAACCGCCCACGGATCTCGATTGGGACCTATGGCTGGGTCCGGCGCCCGCGCGGGAGTTCAACGCCAACCGCTTCGGCGTCGACCCCAAGGCCTTCTCCCATTTCCGCTGGTTCTGGGACTATGCCGGCGGCATGATGACCGACTGGGGCATCCACGTGCTCGATATCGCCCGTATGGGCATGGCGGAGGCCGACCCGATCGCCATCACGTCGCTGGGCGGCAAGTACGTCATCACCGACAACCGCGACACCCCGGATACCCTACAAGTGACCTACGAGTTTCCCGGGTTCCTGGCCACCTACGAGAACCGCATGTTCAACGGGAACTCGATGTTCAACCAGGGCTACGGCACTGTTTTCCACGGGACCAAGGGCACGCTGTTCGTGGACCGGAGCAAGTTCGTGGTGATTCCGGAGAAGGGTTCCGGCATCGAGCCGATGGAGGAGAAGAGCTCCAACAACCACGGCCTGGCGCACTGGCAGAACTTCATCGCCTGTATCAAGTCGCGGGAAAGGCCGGCCAGCGACATCGAGATCGGCCATCGCTCCACCACGACCGCCCTGCTCGGCAACGTCGCCTTGCGCAGCCGTCTCCGCATCGATTGGGACCCCAAGACCGAGACCACCGCGCAAACCGCGGCGCGCCCTCTGTTGCGGCGCGAGTATCGCAAACCCTGGAAGCTGGAAGTTTAGGTGATTCTCTCTCCCGCCGAGTACAGCCAGGTCTCTCCCTACGAGTTGCTGGAGGCGGCCGAGCGGGGGCATGTGGGTCTCGACCACCGCTGGCTGAAGGCCTTGCTCGACCGCCCCGAGCAATCCATCCCGGACCTGGTCCGGTTCGCCCTTCAACACCAGCGCGGCGACCGGGAAGATCTCACCGACGACCTGATCGCTATTTTTCATCATCTGGCCGACCCGCGGGCCTTGCCCTACCTGATCCAGGTGACGCGGCGGCGGGAAGACCTCAGTTTCCCGCTGATTGAAGCCTTCCGGGCTCTGGGGCCGCCGGCCGTGGACGCTCTGCTGAAGCTGTACGAGGAGGAGAAGGACGATCCGAACTGCGAGATCGGATTCCTTCTGGCGGCGCTGGCCGTTCCCGATCCGCGCATCCTGGAGGCCCTCATCGCGCGGCTGGAGATCGACCCCGTGGATGCGGGACATTGCCTGGCCGCCTACCGGGATCCGGCGGCCATCCCGGCGCTAGAGGCAGCCATCGCCCGCTCGGACCGGGAGCAGGAGCGCGCCTCCCTGCAGTCGTCGCTGGAGCGGTTGCGGCAGGGGGAAGGGGAAATCGAGGACGAGCCGTTCGACATCTGGGCCGACTACCCCGCCGAGGACGAGCCGCGCTTTGGCTGGATGGACGAGCCGGAGTGGCGGGCCTTTCTGTCCAGCCCGTCGCCAGAGTACCGCGCCGCGGCGATCGGCTGCCTGGACGAGCACGGCCCGGAGCGGCGCGACGTGGACCTGCTGTTTGGCTTCGCCCGGGAAGACCCCGATCCGCGCGTCCGTGGGCGCGCCTGGCAGGCGCTGGCCGGTAGTGACGACCGCGAGGACATCCGCGAGGCCATGCGGGTGCGCCTGGCTCAGGAAGACGCCGCCATCCAGGATCGGGCCGGCGCGCTGGTTGCTCTGGCCTTTGACGAAGGGGAAAGGCCGGAGATCCAGCGCTGGATGATCGAGTTCTACCAGCGCCCTGAATCGCGCGCCGCCGCGCTCCAGGCCATGACCGTCAGCGGCGATCCGGGCTTTGATCGGTATTTCCCCCCGCATCTGGGCGACGAGGATCCGGCCATCCAGGCCAGCGCGATTCAAGGCGTCGGGCTGCTGGAGATTTCCTCGGCCGCGCCCGCCCTGGCAGCTCTGTTCGAGGACGACGCCGTCCGGGAGGACGCCCTGACCGCCTACGCGCTTTCGGCCGAGGCACAACTGTCGCGGCGCGGCATGCGGCAGTTGCTCGAGAAGATCGAGCGGCTGGCCCAGGGCCTGTCCCAGGAGGAGGACGACCAGGTCAAGCAGGCCATCAACTACCGGCTCCAGCGCCAGGAACTGCCGGCCATATTCGACGAGGATGGCCGGTGGATCGAAGAGGCCCCCGCAGTCGCGCCCAAGAAGGTGGGGCGCAACGATCCCTGCCCCTGCGGCAGCGGCAAAAAGTACAAGAAATGCTGCGGAGCGGCCTGAGTTGCCATAAAGTTGTCCCGGCAATCTGACGAAAACCCCTAGTAATGCCCACCCCGTCGGCGCACGGGCCGCTCCGCGAGCTCACGCCGGAACTGCGTCTCCAGCTCCTGGCGCAGGTGGACCGCGAGCTCGCCAGCCGTTCGATGGCGGGGTTGCTGTCCTATGCCCTGTGTCTGGTGATCGTCGCGCTGGGGACGCCGTATTTCCGGGATCATTCGCTGATTCTCACTCTGGCGGCGGCGGCAATGACCGCGCTGGGAACGGCACGCCTGGCCTTGGCGTTGGTCATGCGGAGCTCCGCGGGCGGAACTCCGCGCTATCGCCGGCTTTTCCGCGCGGGCGCCTGCGCCACCGCCGCCGTCTGGGGCGCCTTTCTCTGCCTGAGCATGAGCTTCTATCCCGGCCAGTTCACCGCCATGTTCCTGCTGGTGATCTCTTCGGGCATGAATGGCGGCGCCATGACCTCGATGGCGCCGGATCTGAGGACGGCCCGCTCCTTCCTGCTGCTCATGCTGGGCCCGACCATAGGATGGGGCGTCTTCCACGGGGGCCCCGTCGGCTTCAGCATCGCGGCCGCGGTCGCCATCTACATCGCCTATCTTTGGCTCCAGGTCGGGCAGCTCTCGGAGGCCTATTGGAAAGGCATCATCGACAACGCCCTGCTGGAGAAGGCGCGACGCGACGCCGAAGACCTGGCGCGTCTCAAGTCCGAATTCCTGGCCAGCATGAGCCACGAGATTCGCACCCCGATGAACGGCATCATCGGCATGACCGGCCTGCTGCTGGACACCCGGCTTTCCCCCGATCAAAGGGACTTCGCCGAGACCATCCGCCGCTCCTCCGAAGCCCTGCTGGACATCCTCAACGACGTGCTGGATTTCTCCAAGATCGCGGCCGGCAAGCTGGTGATGGAGACCATCGCCTTCGAGTTGTGCCCGCTGGTGGAGGACGTCATCAGCCTGCTCGCCGAACGCGCTCAACAGAAGGGCCTGGAGCTATGCTATTTCATCCACCCGGACGTGCCCAACTACTTGCTGGGCGATCCGGGCCGCCTCCGCCAGGTGCTCATGAACCTGCTGGGGAACGCCATCAAGTTCACCGAACGGGGAGAGGTCCTGCTTCAGATCACCCTCGAAGAAGCCAGAACGGATGCGGCCCACTTGCGCTTTGAAGTCGAGGACACCGGCATCGGCATTCATCCCGAGGTCAAAGGCATGCTGTTTGAGGCCTTCACTCAGGCCGATGGCTCCACCAGCCGCAAGTACGGCGGCACCGGCCTGGGGCTGGCCATTTCCCGGCAACTGGTCGAGCGGATGAACGGCCGGATCGGGGTGGAAAGCGAACCCGGGAAGGGGTCTACGTTCTGGTTTACGGCGTTTCTGGCCAGGCAAGACGCTTCCAGCTTCGATTCCTTACCGTTGGAGCTGCGCGGCGTGCCGGTTTTGGTGGTGGACGATCACGCCACCAACCGCAAGCTGGTGCGGCATCTGACTCGATCCTGGGGGATGCTGCCCGAAGAGGCCGCCAGCGCCGAGGAGGCTTTGGAAAAGCTTCGAGCCGCCGCCGGCTTGGGCAAGCCCTTCCAGGTAGCTGTCTTGGATCTGCACATGCCGGGCATGGACGGCCTGGAGCTGGCTGGCCGGATTGGATCGGATCTGTCGCTGGCCCCGATACGGTTGATCATGCTGAGCTCGCTCGGCGCGGCCATCCGGCGCGAGGGTGTGGACGACAACGGCATCTCCACCTGGCTGCACAAGCCGGTGCGGCAGGCCCAGTTGCTGCAAGCGCTCCGTGGCCTCGGGACCTCCCCGCCGGCCGCGCCGCTCGATGCTCACTCTCCGGCGCCGCTCGTCCTCGAAAGGGCCGCGGGTCAAATCCTCATCGTGGACGACAACGTCATCAACCTGAAGCTGGCCGTCCGCATGGTGGAGAAGCTCGGCTACCAAACCCACATCGCGGCCAATGGCCACGAGGCGGTGGCGGCGGCCACCTCCCGCTCTTACGACGCCATCCTCATGGACTGCCAGATGCCCGACATGGACGGCTTCACGGCCACCCAGCAGATCCGCTCGCTGGAGGCCGCCCTGCGCCGCACCCCGATTATCGCCATGACCGCCAACGCCATGAAAGGCGACCGCGAGAAATGCCTGGAGTCCGGCATGGACGACTACATCAGCAAGCCGTTCCAGACCCAGGAGCTGATCGCGGCTCTGGAGCGCTGGGCGCCTCTAGGTTGACATCCGTGCTGGGCCACTGGATCATAAAGAGATAGGCTGAGATGTTGCGCACGATCGTGCTCCTGACGTTATGCGCCGGGCTTGCCCTGCCGGACGACTGGACGCTTCCGCCGCCGGCGGCGGCCAGCCGTACCCTCTCCACCGTGGACGACGACGCCACCGATGCTCCGGATGTGTCCCATCCCGCTGTTTGGCCTCCCGCGACCTTGCCGGAACCTGAATTCGGGGCCGCAGCCTTCGACGCCTCTTCCTGCCCCTGTCCGCCGGCAGCCGCCACGCCACGGATCGCAGGACGCGCGCCTCCCCCAATCGCCTGACATTGGGTTTGCTTTTTTGGTAGTTGAGAAACCCGCACCGCGGAGGTGAACTTGCGATTCCTGTATGTTTCTATCTTGTGCTGTTGGGCTCTGGCCGGTCAAAACGCCGGGCTGACCATCGACGAGGCGGTCAAGGAAGCCATCGAGAAAAACCTCGGGTTGCTGGCCGAACGCTACAGTGTCTCGATCGCCGAGGCGCGCATCATCACGGCCAAGTTGCGCCCGAACCCAGTGTTCAGCTACGGCCAGGACTATCAGGATTGGCTCGGCACCGGGTTCAATTCGATCAACGCCGCCGGGCCGGCGGAATTCAGCTTGCGCACGGACTTCCTCCTCGAACGCGGCCGCAAGCGCGAGCGGCGCATCGAGGTTGCGGAGACCGCGCGGGCCGTCGCTCAGTTGCAGCTTCTCAACTCCACCCGCACCCTGGTGCTCGATGTCCAGAGCGCTTTCGTCGACGTTCTGCTGGCCAAAGACAACCTGGCGCTGGCCCGCGATAACCTGAAGTCCTTCGAGAGCATCGTCGAAATCAACTCCACGCGCGTGCGCGCCGGCGACCTGGCGAAAGTTGAGCTGGTGCGCTCCCAGGTGGCGGCCTTGCAGTATCGCAACGCGGTGCTCCAGGCCGAGTCCAGGCTGCGCGTCGCGCGCAACCGGCTGCAAACCCTGATCGGACGCACATCCTTCCTGCCGGACTTCGACGCCGTGGGAGACCTGCGGCGCGACGCCGCGCGGCTTCACGTGGACAACGTCCTGTCTGCCGCGCTCGAGCTGCGCCCCGACCTCCAGGCCCTGGGTAAGGACCAGGCCCGCTCGCTGGCCGACATCCGGCTGCAGATCGCTCAGGGCAAGGTAGACTACACCGTGGGCGCCCAGTTTCACCGCCAGTACAACAACGCCACCGGCAGTTCGCTGGGCCTCTTCTTCAGCGCGCCGATCCCGGT
>JACOSH010000420.1 GCA_016178945.1 Acidobacteriota bacterium | reverse complement strand
TATCGCCGCCGCGGGGAGCGCTGCCGCCGCCCCGGGGGGCGTCCCCGCCCCTCGGACTTCCACCCCCGCCGCCCTGATAGCGCGGCGCGGGCGACTCCTGACGCGGCGCCTGGTAGCGCGGCGCTTCATATCGCGGAGCTTCCTGCCGAGGCGCTTGATACCGCGGCGCTTCATGGCGCGGAGCTTCCTGACGCGGCGCTTCGTAGCGCGGGCTGGAGCGCTCGCGGACGATGGGCGGATTCATGCGGATCGATTCCTGCCGGTCGTTGGACGGGCCATTGAACCGCGGCGCGTCCTGACGCGCGGGTGGCGAGGGCCGGTCGGCAGCGCCCGCATCGCGGCGCTCGCGCGGCATTTCGCCCCGGTCGCCGAAGCGCCGCCAGCCGTCATTGGACTCGCGGCGTACCGGCTCGCGATCCGCGGGCCGGTCGGCTCGCGGGGTCCCGGCCGAGTCGTTGGCGCGACCCCGATTGGCCGGCTCCGAGCCGCTCACTCGATCGCGCGCGCCCGGCTCGCCGAAGCGCCGCCAGCCGTCCTGGCGCTCCACGCGTCCGGCGCCGGAGGGCTCCGCCTGACGGTCCGCGGGACGGGTCTCGGCGCTGCGCGCGTCACTCCCCCGCGGCTCGCCGAATCGCCGCCAGTCCTGGCGCTCCGCCTGACGGTCCGCGGGACGGGTCTCGGCGCTGCGCGCGTCACTCCCCCGCGGCTCGCCCATGCGGCGCCAGCCATCCTGCCGCTCCGTGCGTTCGACGCCGCCCGTTCGCGCCGGCGGATCCACGCGGCCCGCGCCCGCGACAGGATCGGTCCTCCCCGTTTCAAACGTTCTGCGCGTGGACTGTTCCAGGCTCCGGCGCTGATCCTCGAAGGGCACGCGATCGACCGCCGAGGTCTGCCGCCGGCTGATGAAGCGTCCGGAGTCATCCGGGCGAGCCGCGCCGGTATGCCGGACTTCCCGGTCCGACAACCGCAGGCTTTCCCCGTGCGGGGTCACCGGCAACTGGCCCCTCACCAGGCTGATGCGCTGGAAGTCGCTGTCGCTGAGCCGCACGGCGCTGCCCGAGCGCCCGCGCGTGAAGTCCCCTCCATCCAGGGCGGTGACGCCGTGCTCGACGCGCGCGTTCCGGTAGGTGTTGCGGATATTGACGTTGTTGACGATGGCGACATTGTTCACCGTCGTGTTCCGGTAGCCGCCGTAATAGCCGCGTCCGTACCAGGGATGGTAGGTCTCATACGGCGCCAGCGGCACCCAGCCGACCGTGCCGAATCCGATGCCGGCATGGAATCCGCTATAGCGGCCCCAACCCATGAAGGCCACCAGTCCCGGGCTCCAATAATGCCGGCCGTGAAGACTTCCCGGCCACCAGCACCAGCCGCGGTTCCCATAGTACCAGCGCCCATAGTGATAGGGCGCCCAGCCCCAGGGATCATAGCCGACCCAGCTCCAGCCATACCAATCAATCCAGGACCAACGCCCGTAGCGATAGGGCGCCCAGCCCACCGCCACTCGCGGAACCCACACATTTCCATAAGGCGGATCGTAGACCCAGGAGCCGTACCCGTCCAGGTCCTCGGCGCCGTAGACGTCCCGCGGTACATACCGATAGGCCGTGGAGCGTTCCAGGTCGCGGTCCCGGTTCTGGTTCCACCGGTCCCAATCGTCTTCGGCGCTGGCCCGGGTGTTCTGAAACTCGGCTTCGGCGGAGCTTCCGCGCACCAGGATGGCGCGGCCGGCGCCCAGTCGCTCCGAGCCGCGCGGCGTGTACACGTCCACCTCGCCGGAACGGACCGTGACTTCGGTCTGGCCGTCCTCGCGCACAAGAATCCGATAGGAGCCCCGCTTGAGCGGGTGGACCGAGACGCCCGGCGTGCTGATCTCGGCATCGGCCTCCGAATCGCGCAGCACGCGGTAGGTCACCAGGCCTTTGGCGACCTGCACCTGATAGCGACGGTTTTCAAGCTCGCTCAGCCGGACTTCCGAATCGTTGGCGATGCGGACGATGTTGGCCCAGTCAAGCTGCAGCTCGGCGCGCGAGTTGGGCCCGGTAAGTACCCGGTCGCCGACCACCAAAGGCGCGTTGAGGGCCGCCGCGACCCAGTCGCCCGAGTCGCCGCGTCGAACCGAGACATCCCCAGTCAGGACGCTGAGGCGGGCCACCCCGCGGCCGGAGTTATCCGGGTCATCGGCCCACAGCGTGGGTCCGAGCGTCAGGGCCAGCAGAGCTGCAAATCTGAGTGTTGAGGTCCGCATGGGCGTTTCTCCCGGCTATCTGATACGCACGGCAGGGGCCAAAGCGCCAAGTTTTTGATTTTGCGAGAAATCCCGCTATCATAGCGGAGGATGCAAGTGGCCGAAAACCACCACGGCGGTCGGAAACAAGCACCGGAGTGGCTCGGCCGGGCCGCTGGCCCTATCCTGTTGCTGCTCATCTCGATCGGGTTCTTCTGGAAGTTGGTCCTCAGCAACCAGTACACCTGGCTGGAGGGATCCGACACCGCCTACCAGGTCCTGCCCTGGTTCCAGTTTCAGGCCGGCGAGTGGCATCGCGGCTCCATTCCGCTGTGGGACCCCTACTTGTGGGGCGGCCAGTCGCTCATCGGCCAAGCCCAGCCCGGCGCGGCCTACCCGCCCAACTGGCTGCTGTTTCTGCTTCCCTTGCGCAACGGCTGGATCCGGCAGTCGTTTCTGCACTGGTATTACGTCCTGATCCACTTCCAGGCCGCGCTGTTCTGCTACTGGCTATGCCGGGACCTGAAACGCAGCCAGTCCGCTTCCCTGCTGGCCGGGATCGTGTTCGCCTTCGGCGGCTTTGTCGGAACCACGGACTGGCCACAGATGTTGAACGGCGCGGTGTGGGCGCCGGCGGTTTTCCTGTTCTTCCTCCGGGCCATGCGCGGACAGAAACCGCTGGCCAACGCGGCTGGCTCCGGCGCGTGCCTGGGGGCGGCATTCCTGGCCGGCCATCATCAGATTCCGGTCTTTACCACGATGGCGGTAGGGGGCGCCTGGCTTTACTATCTGTTCCGCGTTGGGTTCGCCTGGCGGCTCCTTCGCCTCCTGGCGGTCTTCGGCGTGTTCCTGGCGCTCGTCAGCGCCATGCAGACTCTTCCGGCCTACGAGTACGGGCAGACGGCCCTGCGCTGGGTCAGCGCCAAGGAGCCGGTAAGTTGGAACCAACCCGTGCCGTATTCGGTTCACGCCCGCTACAGCCTGGGACCCATATCCCTGTTGGGAATCGTGATCCCTGGAATCCACTTCAACGCCGACCCGTTCATGGGACTGGTGGCGGTGATCCTGGCGCTGGCCGCCCTGCAATCCTGGCGGGAGCCGGTGGTGCGCCTGTTCGCCGCGATGGCGCTGGGTGGACTGCTGTTCTCCTTGGGCGAGAACTCGGTCTTTCACGGGTTCCTCTATGCGGTGACTCCGATCGTGGAAAAGGCGCGGAATCCGTCCATGGCGATCTTCATCTTTAACTTTTCGTTAGCTGTGTTAACTGCTTATGGTATGGATGTTAACGATGTCGGTAAAAATGTAGTCCGGATCGCGGTCGCCGCGGGCGGCTTGCTGACTTCCCTGCTCTTGGTCCTCACTTTGACCAAGGTCGCCTTCGATGCCCGGCTCGGGGTGTCGGCACTGGTCGCGGTGCTGCTGGCGGCGACCTTAGCGATGCCTCTGACGCGCCGTGCGGGCGGCGTCTGGCTTATTCTGCTGGCGCTGCTAGAGCTCGGAAACGTAAGCGGTTACGGGTTTCAACCTCAAGATAATCCAAATTCTTTGTTGAAGAAACTCGCGGAACATTCTGATATTGCGGAGTTTCTCAGGAAGGAGCCGGGGCCGGTCCGCGTGGAGCTGGATGACCAGGCCATCCCATACAACTTCGGCGACTGGTACGGGATCGACCACTTCGGCGGCTACTTGGCGTCGCTCACCCAGGACGTGGCGCGGTTGCAGGGATCGGCAAGGGTTCGGGCGATGTACGGGGTCAACTACTGGATCGGCAAGCAGGCGTCCCGGCCCGATCAGGAGCAGGTATTTGAGAGCCGGAGCGGGCTGAAAGTGTACCGGAATCCGGGTGCCCTGCCGCGCACCTGGATCGTCCACGAGGCCTACGCGATCGGCGGCGCTGGGGAGATCGACGCCGCCCTGCACGGTCCCGCGGCCGATCCCCGCAAGAAGGCGTTCCTGCGGGGCCCGGCGCCGCAACTGGAGAGCTGCGCGGCGCTGGAATCGAGCCGGATGCTGGAACGGTCGGCCAACCGGGTGGTGATCGAGGCCAACCTGCGCTGCCGCGGCATGGTGATCTTGGGAGAAACATACGCCCTCGGTTGGGCGGCCTCGGTGGACGGACGGGCGGCGCCCGTGCACGAGGTCTACACGCTCCTGCGCGGTGTGGTGGCCGAGGCGGGCACGCACCGGATTGTGCTGAGCTACCGGCCAAAGTCGGTGTACACGGGGGCCGCGCTGACTGGGCTAGGCCTGCTGGGCGCGGCGCTGCTGCTCTGGCGAAAGAGCTAACAATTTACCAATTCTCCCTTGACCCGTGAGCACCGTCGCCGTATGATACCTGCAAACCGTAGGCGTTTGGTCAGGGAGTCAGAAACTTATGGCGAAACTCAGTTTGACGGTCAACGGCCGTTCGTATTCCGTGGAGGCGGACCCTGAAACTCCGCTGCTGTATATCCTGTCGGATGATCTGCAGTTGAACGGGCCAAAGTTCGGTTGCGGCCTCTCGCAGTGCGGGGCCTGCACGGTGCTGCTGGATGGCGAGCCGGTTCGCTCCTGCGTGACGCCGGTGTCGGAGGCGGCGGGGCTGGAGGTGATCAGCATCGAGGGTCTGGGCACTCCGGAGGACCCCCACCCCATCCAGAGGGCGTTCATCGAAGAGCAAGCCGTGCAATGCGGCTATTGCATCAGCGGAATCATGCTCTACGGAAAGACCTTCATCGATCGGAACCCCAATGCCTCCGAGCAGGAGATCGTCGAGAGCCTGACTGGCTTACTCTGCCGTTGTCACGCGCACGTCCGCATGGTGCGGGCGCTGAAGCGCTACGCGCAGGAGGTGAGAGCATGAGGCCGGACAACTCACCCATGACGACGGACGCTCTCGCCGCCCTGGAGAAGGCGGGCTTCTCGCGCCGTGGTTTCCTGAAAGGGGCGGGCGCGTTGATCGTCGGCTTCAGGATGACCGGCGGCGCCGTCAAGTTGGCGGCGCAAACGGCCCCCGGCGTCCCCTTGGACCGCGTGGATTCCTGGGTCGCCATCGCGCAGGACGAGAGCGTAACGGGCTACTCCGGCAAGTGTGAGTTCGGGCAGGGATTTGAAACCGTCCAGTACCAGTTGATCGCCGAGGAGCTCAGCGTGCCCCTCGATCGCGTCAAGCTCATCTATTGCGATACGAGCGTCACTCCCGATCAAGGCGTCACCTCCGGCAGCCAGTCCCACATGGCGGAGTTCGGTCCGAGTGGCCTGCGACAGGCCCTGGCCACGGCCCGGGAAGCGCTGTTCCGGATGGCGGCCGACCAACTTAAGGTCCCCGTCGACCAGCTCACGGTCCAGGACGGAATCGTCTCGGTGAAGTCGGACCCCTCGCGGCAGATGTCGTACGGCCAGCTAGTCGGCGGGAACAAGTTCAATCTGGCACTGAACAGCAGGGCCGTTCCGAAGGATCCGGCCCAGTACACGATTCTCGGAACCTCGGTGCCGCGCTTTGACCTTCCGGCGAAAGTTACCGGACAGGCTCAGTACGTGCAGCATGTTCGCCTACCCGGTATGTTGCACGGAAAGGTGGTTCGTCCGCCTTCTGTCGGCGCCAAAGTGGTCAAGGTCGATGAGAGTTCCGTGAAGAGCCTTCCCGGCAACGTTCGCGTCGTGGTCAAAAACGATTTCGTCGGCGTGGTGGCCGACAAGGAATGGCAGGCCATTCAGGCGGCTGACGCCTTGCAAGTGCAGTGGTCCGACGGTGTCGCCCTGCCGGCCCAGCCGGACCTGTACGACTACATGCGCAAGCAGCCCTCCCGGGACGCCTATACGGTGCTCTCCGCCGACGTGGACCAGATGCTTGGACAGGCAGCCCGCGTGGTGCGTGCCACTTATCTGCATCCGTACCAGATGCATGGATCGCTGGGCTCTTCGTGCGCGGTGGCGGATGTCAAAGGCAGCGGCGCCGACGCCACGGCGACGATATGGTCGGCGACCCAGGGAGTCTATCCCCAACGCGACAGTGCGGCGATGGTGCTGGGAATCCCCAGGGATAAGGTTCGGGTCATCTTCGTCGAAGGGTCGGGCTGTTACGGAATCAACGGCGCCGATACCGTGTCGTATGACGCCGCGCTGCTGTCGCAGGCGGTGGGCCGGCCCGTTCGCGTGCAGTTCTCGCGCAAGGATGAGATGACGGGCGGAGAGAACTACGGACCCGCCTACGTGGTGGACCTGAAGGCCGGCCTGGACGATAAGGGACAGATCATCGCCTGGGACTACGAGAGCTGGACTCTCAGCAAGGGCGGCCGTCCCAATGCGACCACTCCTGGAAACATTATTACCGGCGCACTGGCTGGGTTCGCCACGCCTGCGCTGGTCCCCGCGCGGGGCAACCCGCCAGCCAACTTCGGCAATAACGGCAACGCGGCGCCGGCCTACGGCTCCGGCTGCGTGGGCGCCACCTGCGGAGGGACGGGGACCATTCGGAGTGAGCGGGTCCTCACCCACACCATCGCGTCGCCCTTTTTTACCGGGCCCTTGCGCTCTCCCTCCCGCTTGCAGAACACGTTTGCGAACGAGAGCTTCATCGACGAAGTCGCCGCGGCCGTGAAGGCCGATCCGGTGCAATACCGTTTGCGTCACCTGAGCGATCCTCGCTTGATCGACGTCCTGAACGCCGCGGCTTCGGCCGCCAAATGGGATACTCGGGCATCGCCAAAGCCGGGCAACGCCAAGACTGGCATCGTGACCGGACGCGGCATCTCCTGCGTGCTGTACGAGGGCGATAACGGATATTGCGCCCTGGTGGCCGAAGTCGAGGTCGACCAGGGCAGCGGATTGGTCACCGTGAAGCGGCTGGTCATCAGCCAGGATTCCGGCCCGGTTTCAAACCCGGATGGCCTGCGCAACCAGATGGAAGGGGGAGTCCTTCAGGGGATGAGCCGCGCCCTCCGCGAGGAGGTGAGGTGGGGCGATCAGGCCATCGCTTCGACGCATTGGCGGACCTACCCGGTCTTCCAGTTCGGCGAGCCTCTTCCGGTTGTGGAGACGGTGCTGATCAACCGGCCGGACAAGCCCCACATGGGCGCCGGCGAATGCACCATCACCACGGCCGCATCCGCGATCGCCAACGCCATTTTCGACGCCACCGGCGCTCGCCTCCGCCAAGTCCCCTTCACAGCCCGGCGCGTGCTGGAGGCGCTGGGAGCGCGCTAATTCCCGCCTGTTCGCACTCGAACGCTCTACCGTTCCAGCGGTACGGCCTTGCCAGGCCAGGCCAGCGGCGCCAGGCGCAAGTCGATTCGCCCGCCCTGGGCGACAGCGGTGCGCGCTATCTCGCCGAGGACCGCGTCAGGCTCCACTTTAGAGCAGGCGGCGCCACCATCGTCGTGATCATGACCACGATCGCAGAGAGTGTGGCGGGATCGATGATTCGCTCACCCCGGATCGAAAGAGCGAGCCCGATGTTGGCAAAGATGAGTCCGACTTCGCCCCGCGGCATCATGCCAATCCCCACAGATAGCCGGTCGATTCCCGTACCGACGACACCGAGGGAGCAGACCAGCTTTCCGGCGATGGCGGCGACCGTGAGCGCTACGGCCAGTCCGAGAACACCCTTTTGCGTGAAAGCTCCCAGGTCTGTTCGCATCCCCATGAGGACGAAGAAGATCGGCACGAGGAATGCCGAGATCGGGTGGACGAGCTCCTCAAGTGGGCGTTCGCCCCGGTCGACGAAGTCGCGGTAGTGGACGTCCTCAAGAATGAGCCCGGCGGCAAAGGCGCCAACGATCGATGCGAGTCCGATGACGTTCGCGAGCCACGAGAGCAGGAAACAGAAGGTAAGGCCCACCGCCAGAAGAACCCCCGGACTCCTGAGCTTTGAGGCCAGAGAGAAGAGCTTTGGGGAGAGGTAGAACACCCAAGGCGAGCGACCCGACGAGGAAGCCGACGGCCTTGCCGATCATCAATGCGATCTCTCCATACGAGATCGATCCACCGCGATCGGCTGCGCCGATGACTCCCCCTACTACAGCCAGGATGACCAAGCCGAGAACGTCGTCGATGACGGCTGCCCCGAGGATCACGCGGGCCTCCCTCGTTTGAGACCGGCCAAGGTCTTTGAGCACGCGTGCCGTGATACCAACGCTCGTAGCCGTCAACGTGGCTCCAAAGAACGCATGCACATACGGGCTCGAGGTGGGTACCAGCCCAGGCTGGTGTCCACGGCCCCCTCATGCGAGCATCCTGATCAACTTGACCACGGTCCAGGTGATGGCCGCGCAGATCGGAAAGGTAAGCAGCCAGGCTATTACTAGTTCGCGGGTCACACTCCAGCGCACCGCGCGAGTTCTGCGAACCGCCCCCACCCCCATGATCGATGTCGAGATGGTGTGGGTCGTGCTAAGCGGGATACCGAATGCAGAAGCCAGGGTAATAGTGCCCGCGGCAGCCAGCTCGGCGGCAAACCCCTGGTGAGTCTTCAGCGTCGTTATTCTTCTGCCCAACGTCCTGATTATCCTCCAACCACCGATGCCGGTGCCCAGGGCCATGATGGCTGCACAGAGAAAAACGACCCATATCGGAATATCAAACGTGGGCAGAACACCCCCCAGGAGCAGCGCTAGGGCGACGGCCCCGATGAATTTCTGCCCATCGTTGGAACCGTGGCTGAAGGCCATGAACGCAGAGGAGCAGATCTGAAGCCAGCGAAAAAATCCTCGGACCTTGCCGGGCACGGCCTTCCGAAAGAGCCAAGTAGATGGCCAACATCACGCACATCCCGGCCCCAAAGCCGAGGAAGCTGGAGAAGACCAGCCCCACGAGCACCTTCTGCCATCCAGCCCACACCAGTACCGAGGGACCAGCGGAAGCCATTCCCGCGCCGGCTAAACCCGCAACCAACGCATGGCTCTCGCTGGTTGGGATTCCCCATCGAGCCGCAACGCTCGACCAGATGATGATGCCGACCATCGCTCCGCCAACAGTGGCCAAGCTCACCGCACTCGGGTCGATGATCCCCGTGCCGATGGTTGTCGCCACCGCCGTCCCGGACATAACGCCGATAAGGTTGAACACAGATGCCAGGGCAAGCGCGGCACGCGGAGAGAGCGAACGAGTTCCAACGACCGTCGCGATGGCGTTTGGGGCGTCCGTCCAGCCGTTTACGAATTCGGCTCCGAGGATGAGGAGAAGAACGGCTAGGAGTTCGAGATTCATCGTTCTTGCCGCCCGCGTATGAGCGGCTATTGCTTCTGCCGCCGCTCCAGGAAAATGTGTGTTGTAAACCTCTCCACCAATCCGCGAACGGCTACCGACACCGTGCCTGTCCCGTAAACGCGAGCCTCGGCGCCAGAGAACACCCGATGGGAGTCTCGCCACTCCTTGCGGGTGTCTTCCTCCTTGCCGTAGTAGTAGCCTCCGATAAGGGAGAACCGCGAGTGAGGCTTGAATTTCAGAATGGTCCCGGAGCGGCCTTGCTGCACCTCTCCCTCGCGGGTGCGGAGTCTGGTGTGCAGCCCCCATTCAAGGCCGGGGTTTTCAGCCAAGGTGAAATCAACCGCATGCCAGCTCCACAGCTCCTCGGCGAACAGAGTCCCCGCTGAAGCAAGAATGGCAGCGGGGACGGCGGGCAGAGCCAACCGGATTCCGGAAAGTCTCATGGGAGTTGTTTCCCAAGATTCACTGGCGCCATCGTTCTGGGGAGGACGATGAGGGCAACGCCGAACGCCTGGGCGCTCGCGCCGGTTATGGGCACCGCGAATTTGTGCGCCATCCGGGGCGCACGAATAGGTCCAGCAATGGTGCGCGCCTCCGAACTCATGGTTTGATCTCCCCTGGCAGATCGGCCAATGGGGCCGGCGGCGGTCCGTGTGGCGGAGGGACTGGGAGCGGCGGTTCGGTCGGTGGGCGGATTAGGGAAGCCACGATGGAACCCATGAGCAACACAACCACGACGGCGAGGGAGGCCACAATCGGGATCTTGTACAAGTCCGTGAGCATCATTTTTGCGCCGACAAAAGCCAGCACAAGTGCCAGGCCCACCCTGAGGTAGTGGAACTTGTCCATCACGCCGGCGAGGGCGAAGTAGAGCGCCCGAAGGCCAAGGATGGCGAAAATGTTCGACGTGAAGACGATGAACGGGTCCGTGGTGATAGCGAAGATGGCCGGAATGGAATCGACGGCGAAGACGAGGTCGGTTGCCTCAATGGCCACCAGGACCAGGAGCAGAGGGGTAGCGTACCGCTTTCCGTTTTCGACCACCGAGAAGTGCGAGCCTCGATAGTCACTTACAGACGGGACAAGTCGCTGGAATAGGCGGAACAGAGGATTCCGCTCAGGGTGCATCTCGCTGCCACCTTGGAGTAGGAGCTTCACCCCGGTGAACACAAGGAAGGCCCCAAAGATGTAGATAACCCAGTGAAACCTTTGGAGAAGTGCGGCACCCAGAAATATGAAGATTGCCCGCATAACCAAGGCGCCCAGGATTCCCCAGAACAGCACTCGGTGCTGGAGCGCTGCCGGAACCGCGAAGTACGAGAAGATGACCAGGAAGACGAAGATGTTGTCCACCGAGAGCGCTTTCTCGATGAGGTAACCCGTCATGAATTCCAGCGCACGCTCCGGCCCAAACCAGAAGTAAACTCCGACGTTGAAGACTAAGGCCAGAGTGATCCAGACCGCGGTCCACAGAAGGGCCTCCCGCAGGCGAACTTCGTGTGCCAGACGGTGGAACACGCCGAGATCGAGGGCCAACATGGCGAGCACAAATAGGATGAAACCGATCCACAAGATCGGCGTGCCAATCGTTTCCAGGCCCATGTCAGCAGCCCCCTCTTTCCGTAATCTGGTATAGAAGGCCTTCGCCAACCTGATAAAAAAGCGGCGCAACCATCACACGCGGGTAGCGTTCACGCAGTCGTTGCGCCTCCGAGAGAACGAACTCCACCGAATCGCGGATCTCGAAGACCGGTGAGAACTGGTCGAAATGCTGTTCAGCCTCACGGCGCTCCCAGCCGCCGTTCTCAACCAGGCCGTTCACAAAGACGTCGCGCCGTGCGCGCAGGTCCACCATGCCGCACTGATCATGGGCGATGAGGCAGATCGTCCGGATTCCACCAACGGCCACCGCATACGAGACCTTGAATTCAATTCGCTGGAGGTTCGCGCCCCCCGCACGGAGCACGTAGGCGATATTATCAGGGATCCGAAGCACTATGCGGTTGTCCATGCACATGCCGATGAGAAGCTCCGCCCCGTCGTGGCTCCGATGGGGAGTTCTCAGGTTGTGGTTGGCGAGCACGCCGGCGACCGGCGTCGTCCGGTAGGCAGGCAGAATGTCGTCCCAGCACTTGACCGGAAGAAGCGTGCTCATGGTTTTGAACGTCCACCGTCCTTCGACGGCGCCAGACCTGCTGCCCAGTCGCGCTCTCGCTCCAGCGCACGGCCAGCCGCCCGGCCGGTCTGGTCCGCTAGCCGGCTAATTGCGGCGTACAGGTCCTCTTGCACGTCCTCGACAAGAATTCTACCCTTGGGCAAAAGGTTTACAGTGATCCGGCAACCCATCTGGAGACCCGCGGACGCGCCGGCGTTATGGTGGATGTCGACGGTCACCAGACCGATACACTGGCTGAGTCGGCTCAGGGCAAGATGCAGCCGCCTTTCGGCGTGTCGACGAAGCGGCGCGGTCCAATCGATCTGGTGTCCACGCAGTTGGATTCTCATGCTGGCAGGCTCATCCAGTCAGTTCAGTCGTCAGCGAAACACACTCAACATTCTCCCCATGAAGCCGCCCTCTTTCTGCCGGATGACCTCGAGTTCCCCCTTATCCAGCCAGAGGCCCTCGCAAGAGAAACACTTATCCACGCGAACATCGCCGAAAGCAATCTCTTCGAGCTGCATGCCGCACTTCGGGCACTTCATGAGGTGAAGCGCACGCTCTCGCTCCCGTTCTTCAGCCAAGAGCTTTCCTTCCCGCTCCTCGGCCAACGTCCGCCGGCGTTCGACTTCCTGGCGGGCGAAATACTCGTCTTCACTCGTGCTTGGCTTTACAGGCATGAGTCCTTCCTTTTTTGCGGACTAACGAGCGTCGTACTACAAGCGCCAGCGGCGTCTCGAATCCAGCCACCCCATCCGCCACGAATGGAATGTTCTTGAATCGCCGCATGATAGAGGTTCCCTTTCATGCGGCCTTCGCACCGTATTGCTCCGGTCCGAGAAAGCGCAGGAGGCAGCCCACACCGCCGAGACGCATTAAGGCGTCGCTGTGATTCACAACCTCCACTCCGGATTCCATCTGTTCCGCCATCCTGACCAGTTCTTCTTTGACGTTGAATTCCCCTATCCTTCTGGCTCCACATTGGGAACAGGTGTTGGGTGCTGGCCGCCCGACCTCCATGGCTTCGCAGGCGCCGCAAGCCCAGCCCAAGTCGGGCTCGTACGCCTTGCCCAACACGAGCACATCCACCTGCCCCCGTTTCAGCGACTCGAAGCTGGCACGCGTACCGGCCACGGCAAGTCCGTTGGTGTTTACCTCCTTCAGGAGTCTGTCAACCACAGCCAGGGATTCCCGCTCTTCCTGCTCAATGAAAGAGAGCAAGGTTGCCGCCACGACATCCTTTGTCCGGTCGTACTCGGAGGCAGGAACGATATCAACCACCTTGGCGGCCAAGTGCTTGGGCAGAGCCTTTCTGATCTGCGAAGTCACTCGCGGACTTCCCGCGAGGATGAGGTGTCCGTAGCCGCCGGCGAACATCAGTTGGTCCAGAATCTTGATCAGCTCGTTTATGAACCGGTTGGTTCGTTCCCGGCGGTGGTTCCGGTAGTGCTCCTTGGTCCATTCACGGCCAACGCGCTCACGCAGCGCGGGGGACTCTTTCCAAACGTCCTCCGTCACGGCTCCGAGGTTGACCCCTAGGATTCGCGCGCTCCCTTCCCTGGAGATCAGGACCACATAACGGTGGTAAGTGTCCCCAGATGGTAGATATTAGGGGTAGTGTTGACGGCAATCCAGTTTGGCAGCGGCACGCGAAATTGAAGCCGGAGGAAGAAAGGCTGCGGCCCCCCACGGGCGAAGATCGCCAGACCCGTGGCGCCGGCGGCGATGCCTGCCCGAAGACGGGCCTCTATTTGGCCGAGCGCCACCTCAAAGTGCCGCCGCGTCTCTCCAGCCAGACTCTTCCTCAGCAAGCGCACTCGCTCGTCCAACGCATGGCGATATCCAGACTCGCTCGTCTCGAGGTTGAGGTAACAGCTAATGACCGGAGCACCCGTTTCAGGGAGCGTTGCCAGGATCCGGATGTGTTTCTGAAGCTCTTTGAGATCCATGATTATTTTCCTATGTCCGGTGGATGGCTTACTCCAGGAAGAGTATGCCGAAGTACAAGCCCCCAAAGAGCACTCCGGTCACGACAAGCACGCCCGCTTGCTGAAGCATGCGGTTCCACATGGCGGGCACCCGTCCTTGAGTACGCTTAATCTGTTCTTCCAGGGTGTGAAACATGATTCTTGATCTCCTCCAGTAGCTGACTTGTTCCAGCAGACTGACCTCTTGCAATCACTCCGGGTTTATGCGATGGCCTTCTGGACTCGCTTGGCCTGTTCCCGCTTGCCGTACCAGTGTCGCCAGGCCGAGTCGACCGCCCACCCACGAAGAGCGAGCCCCACATCGCCGCGTTGGCCAGCATGCTGAGGGCGCCGGCGAGGGTCGCAGCCACGCACATGACCAGCGTGTCCCGGTGCTTGATGTGCGCCAGTTCGTGGGCGATCACGCCCGCAACTTCGTCGCGGCCCAGCAGTCGCAGCAGACCCTGCGTCACCGCCACGACTCCGTGTCGAGGGTTGCGGCCGGTAGCGAAGGCGTTAGGCGCCTCTTCCGGGATCAGGTAAAGCCTGGGCATAGGCAGGCTCGCCCGCAAGGCCAAGCCGCGCACGATGGCGTACAACTCAGGAGCTTCGGCCGGGCTGAGCGCTTGGGCGCCGTACATGCGCAAGACAATTTCGCCGGAGAACCAGTAAGCGCCAAAGTTCATTAGCCCGGCGAGCACGAGTGCAAAGACCAGACCGTTTTGCCCGCCGAGAGCTTGACCGGCCCAGAGCAACAACGCCGTCAGCGTTGCCAGCAAGATTAGAGTTCTGATGCGGCTCATCTCACCTCCGACTTTAAGACAAACCCAGTCCATAGACAAATAGATAATCCGGATCAGATCCCTCGATAAAGCCGAGGTATGATCGAGGGTATGGAATGGCTCAACTATCACCACCTGCTCTATTTCTGGATGGTCGCGCGGGAGGGCAGCATCGCACAGGCAAGCAGGCAGTTGCTGCTTGCGCAACCCACGATCACCGGCCAGATACGCGCCCTCGAAAACACTCTCGGTGAGAAGCTCTTCACCCGATCCGGACGCAACCTCGTGCTTACCGAGGTGGGACGCCTAGTGTATCGTTACGCGAATGAAATCTTCTCGTTGGGCCGCGAACTAACCGACGTCCTCAAAGGGCGGCCAGCGGGGCGTCCAGTTCGCCTGGTCGTAGGCGTATCCGACGGGCTGCCCAAACTGATTGCGTACCGGCTTCTCCAACCCGCCCTCACGCTGCCCGAACCCGTGCAGATAACTTGCCATGAGGACCATCCGGAACGGTTGCTGGCGGAACTCGCGACCTTCGGGCTCGATCTGGTCTTAACGGACGCACCGGTCGGTCCCTTGGTTCGCGTCCGCGCCTTCAGCCACTTGCTTGGCAGCTCCGGAGTGTCCCTCTTCGGCGCATCGCCGTTAGCCGCCAAGTACCGAAAAAGCTTCCCCGCCTCGCTCGATGGCGCCCCCTTCCTGCTGCCGGTGGAGAATGCCACCCTGCGGCGCTCCCTGGAGCAGTGGTTCGAGGCACAGCGAATCCGTCCCCGGGTGGTTGGAGAGTTCCAGGACAGCGCCCTTCTCAAGACCTTCGGGCAAGCTGGGGTTGGCATATTCGCCGCTCCCACGGTGATTGAGAAAGACCTTCGGCGGCAATACGGAGTGTCCGTCCTGGGCCGGACTGAATCCGTGATCGAGCGGTTCTACGCGATCTCGGTTGAACGGAGGCTCAAGCATCCTGCCGTAGTAGCGATTGCGGAATCCGCTCGCGACCAATTGTTTCAACAGGCTCGCTGACCCGGTTCGGTACGTTCGGTACCCTCTTGGCGCGGCTCTCCCGGCGAGGTCTTCAGCCCATGCGTCAGCAGCCTGCGCATGAGAAGCGAGTTATTTTTGTGATCACATCGCCCGGCGGCCAAACAGCCCACCACCGGCGAATGCACGATCACCACCGCCGCGTCCGCGATCGCCAACGCCATTTTCACCGCCCGGCGCGTGCTGGAGGGGCTGGGAGCGCGGGGCTGAAATCGTAACGATCTTCACGCTGCCTGAACCTGCTCTTTCCACTGCGGGCGGGTGTATACTGGCAGCAACCGGACCCACAGGGGTATTTCCGGGCAATAAGGAGGTCTTCGCGATGCAACCATTCATAATCCGCTGCGTGACGGCGCTCACGCTGCTAACGGCTTCTTTGGTCGCTCAAGAATTTCGCGCTTCCATCGCGGGTGAGGTCACCGACCCTGCCGGCGCGGCCGTGCCAAACGCAAAGGTCGTGGTGACCAGCGTGGAGAGAGGCACTCCGGCCGAAGCGGTGACCAACACGGCGGGACGGTACCTGGTTCAATTCCTCCTGCCGGGCTCCTACACGATGACGATCGAAGCGGCGGGCTTCAAGAAGTTCGTCCGCGAGAACATCAAGCTGGCGTCCTCGGACCGGCTGGGCATCGACGTCAAGCTAGAGTTGGGCGGGCTGGCCGAAAGCGTCACGGTGAACGCGGAGGTGCCGCTGTTGCAAACCGAATCCGCCTCGCGCACGGCCACGATCGAAAACCGGGCCATCGAGAGCATTCCGACCAACGGCCGCAACCTCTACCAGTTGCAGTACACGCTGCCTGGTGTGGTGAAGGCATCGACATACTGGGGCTCGATGGAGCTGTACGCGTTCGGCAACGTGAACGGTGTGATCATCGGGGGCGGCCGGCAGGGCGAAAACGAAACGCTGCTGGACGGCGTGTCGAACACGCGCGGCGACCGGGGCGTGGCCTTCGTGCCGTCGCTGAACGCGACCCAGGAGTTTACCATCCAAACCAACTCCTACGACGCGCAGTTCGGCCGAGTGGGCGGCGGCGTGACCACGATCACGGTCAAGTCCGGCACCAACAGCCTGCACGGGCAACTGTTCGAGTTCATGAAGAACGACAAGCTGGACGCCAACGGCTGGGAGTCGAACACCTTCGGCGACGAACGCACCCCATTCAAGCAGCACACCTTCGGATTCGAGGTCGACGGACCGGTGTGGATCCCGAAAGTGTTCAACGGACGCAACCGGCTGTTCTACATGATGTCGCTGGAAGGGCTCCGCGAGAGTAACCCGGGCGGGCAGGTCCGCACGCTGCCCACGGCCCCGATGCTGCAGGGCGATTTCTCGGGGCTGCGAAACAACCAGGGCCGACCGGTCCTGATCTACGATCCGACCACGACCGCGCTCCAGCCGGGCGGCGCCTACACACGGACGCCGTTTGCCGGCAACCGGATTCCGCAGAGCCGGATCAATGGGGTGGCCGGGAAGGTGGCCGCCTTCTACCCACAGCCGAACCGAGTCAGCGAGAGCCTGGACAACGCCAACAACTACGCGAAGATCACGGCGTCAAAGAACAGCTACGACTCGTGGCTCGGCAAGATGGACTACCGTTTCAGCCAGAAGCACAACGTCTCCTGGCGTTACGGCCAGACCCCGTGGAGCAATTTCTCAAGGATCGTCTGGGGCACCAACGCGGCCGAACCGAGCGGCGAGGCTCCGTCTACGCGTGTCTCGCGCAATTGGGGCGCCGACTGGACCTACTCGATCAACTCCCGGATGGTGTTCAACCTGCGCGGCGGCCTGGCGCGGTACGAAGGCTTCGGAGGCAACGTCTACGGTCCGGGCTTCGATCCGAGGCAGTTGGGACTGCCGTCGTCGCTGGTCGGACAATTCGTCGCTCTCCAGTTCCCGCGCTTCAACCTGGGGACCTACTCCGAGCTGGGTGCTTCCAGCGTAACCAGCTACGAGACGCACGACACCTGGAGCCTTCAGCCGAACCTGAGCTGGATCCGCGGCCGCCACAGCATGAAGTATGGCGCCGAGTTCCGGCTGTACAACCGAAACCAGCTCCAGCCTGGCTCGGCCAGCGGCAACTTCTCGTTCGGTAAGAACTGGACCCAGGCCGACCCGCTGCGCGGCGATGCGCTGTCGGGGAACGAGTTCGCGACGTTCTTGCTCGGCTATCCCTCAGGCGGGTCTGTCGATCGCAACATTGACCCAGCCTACCAGAACAAGTACTACGCGCTCTTCTTCCAGGACGACTGGAAGATCACTTCGAAGCTCACCGTGAATGTCGGGTTGCGCTGGGACTACGAGACGCCCCGCGTCGAGCGCTTCAACCGGATGATTCGCGGCTTCGCCTTCGACCAGACCAGCCCGCTGGCAAGCAGAGTCCAGGGCCTCAACCTGAAGGGCGGCCTGTTGTTCGCCGGCTCCAGCGGCGAGGATCGTCTTGCGTTCCGGCCCGACAAGAACAATTTCCAGCCGCGCGTCGGCATCGCCTGGCACTTCCAGCCCAAGTGGATAGTGCGCGGCGGTTACGGTCTAACCTTCCTCGGACAGGCCGACAACGGCGCGGCCACCGGCTTCAGTCAGACGACCGGCCTAATCTCTTCCACCGACGGCGGTCTGACCCCGGCCGTCGATCTGAACGATCCGTTTCCCTCGCGGCTCTTCCAGAACGGCTTGCTGAAGCCGATCGGATCGAGCCTAGGCCTGGCGACCAACCTCGGCCAGGGCGTCGGGGCGCAGTACCTGGACCGGGTCCTTCCCTACTCGCACCAGTACTCGCTCGGCTTTCAGCATGAGGCGCCGTGGGGTTTCCTGCTGGATCTCTCGTACGTCGGCAATCAGACGCGAAAGCTGCCGGTAGGCGTGGGTCTCAATTTCGTCCCGCTGGCCGAACTGACTCGGCTGCCAGTGTCCGACCGCCCGGCTTACTTCAACGCGCAGGTGACCAACCCGATGGCCGGCCTGCTGCCCGGCTCCCCCTTCAACGGCAATACCGTTGTCCGGTCGCAGCTCTTGGTCGCTTACCCGCAGTTCAACGGCGTGGGTATTTCGAGCCTCCCGATCGGGGGCCAGCGCTACGACGGCTTGCAATTCAAGGCCACGCGCCGCTTCGGTCAGGGCATCGGAGTGCAGGCGGCATACACGTTCTCGAAGACCTTCGAGGAAATCAACCTGCTCAACGCTCAGAACACCGACCTCGCCAACCTGCTGAACACCAGGAAGGAAAGACGGCTGATCGAATTCGACACGCCGCACAAGATCTCGGTGGTGGTCAACTATGAGCTGCCTTTCGGCAAAGGCAAGCGGTTCGGCGGTGGGATGCATCCGGTGTTCAACAGCATCGCCGGCGGCTGGAACATCAATACCCAGTGGATGAACCAGAAGGGCTTCCCGTTCCTGTTCCCCAACGCCGCGCCCATCGCGAATCGTAGCCCGAAGCTCAGCGACGCGCAGCGCGACGAGCTCGCGCGTAAGCAGGGTCGCCCGCAGTTCGACCCGCTCTTCGACAAGTACTTCGACGTGACCGTCTTCCCTACCCGCACTCCCGCGCCATTCACGCTGCGCGACTTCCCGACCCGCTTCGGCGACGTGCGCAGCAAGCCGATGGACGAATGGGAGATCTCCATCTACAAGGAGTTTGCCTTCGGAAGGGGGGATCATCCCATCCGGTGGCAGGTCCGTGCCGATATGCAGAACGCGTTGAATCACCCGTTTTTTAACGAGATGCGGGGGTCGCCGGAGCTGGACGTCACCAACTCGCGCTTCGGCCAGTTGCGCCCGCGCGACCGCAATGAGGCGCGCAAGATCATTGCCGTCATGAAGATCATTTGGTAGAAGAAAAAAAGGCAAGAGGCAAAAGGCAAAAATCAAAAGGCAAAAGGAATTAGGAAGAACACTGAGTCTACTTCTACCTTTTTCCGGCGCTCCGAATCTTGACTTGACAGCGGGCTGGAACACGCATACCATATCTTGATAGAGATCGAGGGGAGCCACAACATGTAGGCTCAGGTTGCCTGGACCCTCCGGGAGGTACCGATGGTTCGATTGGTGATCTCCAACCAGCGCGGTGGCGTTGCGAAGACCACCACGACTGCGACACTGGCCCGCTTCTTCGGCGATCGCGGGATGCGGGTCCTGATCGTGGACGCGGATCCTCAGGGCTCCCTGGGGATCGTCCTGGGGCTTCGGCCCCGCAAGTACCTCTACGAGATGGTCGTTCACAACCATCCCTTTGAAGAATGCATAACTCCGGCGGCGCCGAACATTGACGTTATCTGCGGCAACCGGGACACAACGCGGGTGGAGGCTGCGCTGCTCGGTATGACCGGTGGGGAATTCGCCTTTGTCCGGCTATTTGGAACGGTGGACTCTACTTATGACGCCGTGCTGATCGACGTCGCTCCGTCCATCAGCCTGGTGCAGACCTGTTCCATGATGTACGCCAAGCGCCTGCTGATTCCGGTCGCCATGGACATGCTCAGCTTGCAGGGCGCGGTGGCGTGCCTGCAAACCACCCGCATTCTGACGGATCTTTTTCAGACCGAGATCCGGGCGGTGGCGATGCTGCCGGTGATGATCGACCGCCGGTTCGGTCTCACCAGCTTCGTGCTACAAGCCTTGGAAGAGATGTCCGGGAAGTATTCGGTGCCCCTGCTTCATTCGATCCGAACGGACGCCACGGTCCCCAGAGCTCAGCGAGCCAGAATGTTCCTGGCGGATTACGATCCGGGGTGT
>JACOSH010000089.1 GCA_016178945.1 Acidobacteriota bacterium | reverse complement strand
TCGACCCACATGCGCACCGAGGGGTACGGGGTGTTTGAATCCGTGGCCGAAGCCATCGAGATCGGGCGGCGGGCGCGCGTGCCCGTGGATATCATTCACCTGAAGATCGCCGAGCACAAGCTGTGGGGGCAGATGCCGGAGCTGATCGCCTCCATCGCCAATGCGCGGGCTCGCGGCGAGCAGGTGGAGGCGCATGTGTATCCTTACCGGGCGGGACAGAATAACCTGGCCACCATCCTGCCGCCTTGGGCCCACGAAGGCGGGACCAAGGCGCTGCTGGCCCGGCTGAAGGATCCGGCGCAACGGCCCCGCCTGGAGCGCGAGATCCTAAACGGCATTCCCGGCAGCAACTGGTACAACCATTTCACGGCCACGGGAAGCTGGGAAGGGATGCTGCTGGTGTCGCTGTCCAACCCGGAGTACAAGAAGTTCGAAGGACGGCGCATGAGCGACGCGATCGCCGCGCTGGGAAAGGCGCCGGTCGACGCGCTGTTCCAGGTGCTGCTGGACAATGGCGGCTCCGTGCCGACGGTCTACTTCCACCACTCCGAGGACGACATGCGATACGCGCTGAAGCAGCCCTTCGTCTCGATCGGCTCGGACGGCACTGCCGTCAAAACGGAGGGGCCGCTGGCGCGCGGCAATCCGCATCCCCGCTACTACGGGACGTTTCCGCGCGTGCTGGGGCGGTATGTCCGCGAGGAGAAGATCCTGTCGCTGGAAGAAGCGGTGCGCAAGATGACCTCGGCCAATGCCGCCAAGATCCGGATCTACGACCGCGGCCTGCTGCGGCCGGGCCAGTGGGCCGACGCGACGGTCTTCGACGCCGCGACGATCCTCGACCATGCGACCTACGAAAAACCCCACCAGTATGCCAGCGGAGTGGAGTACGTGCTGGTCAACGGAAAGGTGGTC
The DNA here is from genome assembly GCA_016178945.1 of Acidobacteriota bacterium. Taxonomy (GTDB): domain Bacteria; phylum Acidobacteriota; class Terriglobia; order Bryobacterales; family Bryobacteraceae; genus JACOSH01. The sequence goes on along the minus strand of JACOSH010000089.1, from coordinate 6,891 downwards.
TTGGAGAAGGGACGGCACACCGGCTCGCGCCCGGGGGCGATCCTGTATGGGCAGGGAAAACGGTCGCGGCTCTGAAACGGGCATCTGCTCTTGCGTCGCGCACCCTGCCTTTGAATTCCGTCCTGAACGTGATATAGTGTTGCCCATACTTTGCCAAAGGGAGCCCTACCATGAAGAAAACGCTACTCGCAGTTGGCCTTTGCCTCCTGGCCGGCCTGGGTGATCCGGAAAGAGCCAGCGCTCAGGCCGTCTACGGCTCGATCGTCGGTTCCATCACGGACGCCAGCGGCGCGGCCATTCCCGGGGCCAAAGTCACCATCACGGATACGGGCCGCGATGTGACCAACGTCGCCGCCAGTAACGACTCCGGCTACTTCACCCAGCGGTTCCTCATCGTGGGCCGCTACCGGGTGCGCGTGGAAGCCGCCGGATTTCAGACCTTCGTGCAGGACAACATCGGCGTGTCGGTGGATACGGAAACGCGCGTCGATGTCCGCATGCAGGTGGGCGAGGTCACCCAGACTCTGGAAGTGAGCGCCGAGGCCTCGCTGTTGAAGACCGAGCGCAGCGACGTGGCCTCCACCTACAGCGAGAAGACCATCACCAACCTCCCAGTGCTGAACCGGCGCTTCACCAACTTCCAGTTGATGACGCCGGGCGTGGTCTCCTGGCCCACCAGCATGACGGCGGCCTCGGCGGAGAATCCGCAGGGCTCCTACCGCATCCTGGTCAACGGCCAGAGCTTTTCCGGCACCTCGCACCTGCTGGACGGCACCGACAATCACGACGCCGTGCTGGGCTGGATTGTGATCAATCCCAACCTGGAGTCGGTGACCGAGGCCAAGATCACGACGGCCAACTACGATGCCGAGTTCGGCGTGGCCAGCGCGGGCGTGGTCAGCGCCCAAACCAAGTCGGGCACCAACGCCATCCACGGCAGCGTATTCGAGTACCTGCGCAACGATCACCTCCAGGCACGCAACCCGTTCACCCAGTCTCAGCCGATCGCCAACAGCAATGGCCGGATGATCCCGGTGACGCGCTGGAACCAGTTTGGCGCCTCGGTGGGCGGGCCGATCCAGAAGAACAAGTTGTTCTACTTCGGCGACTATCAGGGCACGCGCCGGCTCACCGGCGGCGGCGCGCTGCTGCGGGTCCCGTCGCTGGCCGAGCGCCAGGGGGACATGAGCGGCCTGGGCCTGAACGTGTTCGATCCTCTGTCGAGCGCGACCCTGGCCGGGCGCACGCCGTTCGCCAACAACGCGATCCCCACCAGCCGCTTGTCCAGCCAGTCGCTGAACCTGATGAAGCTCATCCCCGCTCCGAATCTCAACGCCGTGCGGGATCAGCCCAACTTCGCCGGCTCCGGCGGTGTGAAGTTCAACGACGACGCGTTTGACGTCCGGGTGGATCATTACACCACCGAGAAGATGCACGTGTTCGGGCGCTATAGCACCCAGGGGTTCAACATGGTGGCGCCGGGGAATTTCGGCGCGGCGGGCGGTCCGGGCCTGGATGCCTCCGGCTCCACCAACGCCTATGCGGGCACGTCGGACTCGCGCAACCATTCCATCGCCGCGGGCTTCGATTACACGGTTCGCCCGAATTTGTTGACCGACTTCCGGTTCGGCTACTTCCGCTACAAAGTGTTCGGCCAGCCCAACGGCATCGGCACTTCGCCGGCCAAGGACAACGGGGTTCCCGGACTGAACGTCGACGCCAATTTCAACTCCGGTATGCCGGCGTTCTTCATCAACGGCTACGGCAACGGCCTGTTCCGGTTCGGCTATGCGCTGGGCGTCAACGGCTGCAACTGCCCGCTGATCGAAGACGAGAACCAGTACCAGTTCGTCAACAACTGGACCAAGCTGCAGGGCAATCACACGTTCAAAGCCGGGGCCGATATCCGGCGCGCGCATAACCTGCGGGTACCCAGCGACCGGCACCGCTCCGGCGAGCTGCAGTTCGACGCCGCGCGCACCCAGGGCGCGAGCGGCGGCGGAAGCGGGATCGCCAGCTTCATGCTGGGCGACGTCAGCCGGTTCGAGCGCTACGTCAGCAACGTGCTGGACGCGAGCGAAACGCAGAACCGCTGGTTCTTCTACGGGCAGGACACCTGGAAAGTCACCCCGAAGCTGACGCTGAATTACGGCCTGCGTTGGGAGATCTATCGTCCCCAGACCGTGAGCGGCGTGGGCAAAGGCGGCTACGTGGATTTGGGGACGGGCGAGGTGCTCACGGCCGGCCAGGATGGCGTCGGCCTGAACATGAACGTGGAGGGCAGCTTCACCAATATCGCCCCGCGGTTCGGCATCGCCTACCAGCTCACGCCGAAGACGGTGATCCGCACCGGCTACGGGCGCGGGTACAATCTGGGCATTTTCGGCTCGATCTTCGGGCACAATGTCACCCAGAACCTGCCGGTGCTGGGCATCCAGTCGCTCCAACCGGCCAACAACTTCGACCGCGTTTTCACATTGGCGGAAGGACCGCAAGGGTTGGACCCGGCCACCATCCTCAACGGCCGGCCCAAGGGGCCGAACGGCAAGCCCATCCTACCCAACGGCGTGACTTCCTTCATCATTCCCAAGAAGCTCCGCCTGCCTACCGTGGACGCGGTGAACTTTACCATCCAGCACCAGATCAATAACACCTTGTACGTGGAAGCGGGCTATGTGGGGACCAAGGGGACGCACGTGTTTGCCGGCAACGGCGGCGACTACGATCCCAACCAGGCGACCATCGTCGGCTACCCCACTCTCACCACCAACCAGCGGAAGCCGTTCTTCCAGAAGTTCGGCTGGTCGCAGAACTTCCGTTACTACGCCAGCGACGCGAGCAACAACTACCACTCGCTGCAACTGAAGGCCGAGAAGCGCTTCAGCCACGGTTACTCTCTGATCACCCATTACACCTGGTCGAAGAACATGGACTACACCGGCACCTACTATCCGCAGGACGCGCGGCTAGCATATGGCCAGTCGGACTTCAACCGGAACCATGTCTTCTTCCTCGGATCGCTCTACGAGGTGCCCATCGGCAAGGGCAGGAAGTTCCTGTCGAGCGCCTCCCGTCTGACGGACCTGCTGATCGGCGGGTGGCAGCTCAACACCACCTTCAGCCGGCAGGCCGGCCAGCCGCTCACCCCCAGCTACCGCGACTGCGGCGGCGATCGCGACACGGGCTGGTGCCGTCCCGACGTGGCGGGCGATATCTTCGCTTCCAGCCCCAGTCAATTCGGCTGGTTCAACACCGCCGACACGCCGCTGGTCGCTAACGGCCAGGTCACCGGTGCGTGGCGGCGTCCGCAACGCGGCCAGTTTGGCAATATTGGCCGCAACCGCGTCATCGGCCCAGCCTTCTCGCAGTGGGACATGTCGTTCTTCAAGACCTTCACGGTCACCGAGAAGGTCAAGACGCAGTTCCGCGCCGAGTCGTTCAACTTCGCCAACAAGGTCAACTTCGGGCAGCCGAACGGTTGCGTGGATTGCCCCGGGGTGGCGGGACGCATCTTCGGGACGTTCGCCAACTACGTCCCGCGGCAGTGGCAGATGGCGCTCAAGGTGGAGTTTTAGCGCCTTCGCACAATACAGTCCACCGCGGCTCTATCTCGCAAAGTACGCTAAAGATCGCCAAGAAGAACAACACCACCGGAATTTCCCGACATCCGGTCAGATCCGCAGAAAGATCTTGCGCCGGTACATCCACAACAGGGTCAACCAGTACATCAACAACACCGCCGCGCCTTGCAGCAACGGCTCCAGTCCCGCGCCCAGAAATTGGAAGGCCTTCGCGCCCAGATGAATCCGGAACGAATCCGAGAAGAAGCGCTCGAACAGGTGGGCGATCATGTAGGCCGCGATCGAGTTCATCCCGATCACGACCAGCGGAAAAGCCCACTTACGGTATCCCTTCCCATCCACGACCCAACTGAAAGCGGCCAGCAGCAGGAAACACGCGCCGCCGCTGAACAGGGTCCAGCTTGGCGTCCAGATGCGCTTGACCACCGGGCAGATGCCCGCGACATGCAGCAGAAGGCCCGCCGCCACTCCGATTGCGCCCGCGATCAGCAGCCGCCTTATTGGAAGCCGCGGCGCATCGGCGCGCAGCCAGCGTCCCGCCGCCAGCCCCAGGATCATGGTGCCCAGCGTGGGAATAAAACTGAGCGTCAGGTATCCTCCGCGATTCGCCACGAAGGGCTTGGCCCGCGGAAGCACATTCAGAAACCACTGGTCGAACGCCGACCCCAGGTTGCTGTTCTTGTTCCAATGCGCCGCGAGGCCCGTGTAGTGGTGCTGCCAATCCGCCGGCACCCCGACGGCCCGGTAGTCGAACCCGGCGCCCGCCACCGGATACAGCGCCCAAGCCAGCCAGTATCCTGTCAGGATGACGGCCAGGGCCGTCCATTGCCAGCGCGGCGGGCGGAACCCGAGCAGGAACAAAACCGGGTATCCCAATCCAATCTGCGTGAGCGTGTCTTCGAAGGTAAAGTTGGTCTGCGTGCCATGCATGGACCGCAGGAAGATCCCCAGCGCGGCCAGCAGCAACCCACGCCAGAGCGCGTGCCCGAACATTTTCCAGAAAGTCCCGCCCTTAGCCAGCCGGCTGGCGATCGAATACGGCAGCGCCACGCCCACCAGAAACGAGAATGACGGCTGGATCAGGTCGTGCAGCGAGCAGCCGGCCCACTCGACATGGCTCTGGTTGAAGGCCAGAACGCCCCAGAACCAGTTCCCCGGAAAGGCTTGGGCCACGCGCGAAAGGCGCAGCACTTCGGCCATCATGAGCAGCATCACGAAGCCGCGATAGGCGTCCATCGCGACGTTGCGCGCGACCGCCGCCGGCGGCTGCACGCGGACCGGCTCTTGCGCCGCCGGCAAAGGCGTCAGCACCGTGTGCATCGGACACCTCCAGAACTACTACAATACCTCAACACCTCACTCCGACAACACCGCCTCGGCGCGCTCCTCCGTGCCCGGTTCCAGACGGGGGTTGCTCATCAGAATTCGGGCGCAGGTGTTCCAGCGCAAGATCGCGTCGTCGTTGCCCGTGGGGCGGATGGCCTCGGCCCTCTCGTACCCGCGCATGGCCTCCCGGAAAAACTCGTAGATAATGTGCCGCGACCCCGGCACATCCTTCTTTTGCAGCGCCTTGGCCAGCCGCTCGCTGACGATCCCGCTGTAGTAGGCGCGCTCATACTCGCTCCGCAAGCGCGGGATCAACGCCCGGGCCTCCTTCATGAAATGCCCCTCGTCGAACTGGTCGGTCCAGGCCAGCAACAGCATCACCAGGGCCTGCTGGTTGTCCGGGTCGATCCGCAGCACATCCTGGCAGATGCTGGCCGCTTCCACCGGTTCGTTGAGCAGCCGGTAGCGCTCCACCTTGGCCAGGGCCTCGGGAATCGCTTCACGGGACATCAGTTTCAGCTCAAACATGGACGCCTCGCTAGGTAAAGATTTTCAGGACCAGCTTCCGGAGCGGATCGTAGAACTCGTCCACCACTCTCTCCTTAAGAGGAATGATCGCATTCTCCGTGATCGTAATGTTCTCCGGGCACACCTGCCGGCAGCAGGTTGTGATATTGCAATAGCCGATGCCGTGAGCGTTTTTCAAATCCTCCACCCGTGACCCGGTGTCCAGGGGATGCATCTCCAGGGCCGCCAGATGCACGAAGAAGCGCGGACCGGCAAACTCGTCGAACTTGCGGTGCTCCCGAAGCACGTGGCAGACGTCCTGGCAGAGGTAGCATTCGATGCACTTGCGAAACTCCTGCACCCGGTTGACGTCCTGCTGTCCCATCAGCCAGGCGCCGTCGGCCTCGTCGGGCGGCCGCGGCTGGAACTTCTTGATCTTCCTCTTCACCTCGAAATTCCACGACACATCCGTGACCAGGTCCTTGATCGAGGGGAAGGTGCGCATCGGCTCGACCGTCACGGGCTTGTCCAGCGGCAGCGAGTTTAGCCGCGTCATGCACATCAGGCGCGGAAGTCCGTTGATCTCGGCCGAGCAGGAGCCGCACTTTCCGGCCTTGCAGTTCCATCGGACGGCCAGGTCGTTGGCCTGCTTTGCCTGGATGTTTAGGACGGCGTCGAGCACCACCATCCCCTCGGAGATTTCCGCCGGGTAGCTCCGGAACTCCCCTCCGCTATTGTCGCCGCGCCAGATCTGGAAAGTGGCATTTGCCATTACTGCATCTCCTCGACGATTTGGCGGAGCTCGGGAGGCATCCCCGGAGCCGGCCGCCGGCCGATTCGCATTTCTCCGTCCGCTGTCTTCCGGATCACGATGTTGACTTTGCCGGACTCCGCATCCTTGCCCGGATAGTCTTCGCGGTAGTGCGCCCCGCGGCTCTCCCGCCGCTCCAGCGCCGCGCGGGCGATCGCCTCGGAAACGGTCAGCATATTGGGCAGATCGAGCGCCGTGTGCCATCCCGAGTTGTACTCCCGGTTGCCGGGGACGCCGGCTTTCCGGCTCCGTTCGCGCAGAGCCGTCAGACCCTCCAACGCCCGCTTCATCTCCGCATCGTTGCGGACGATGCCGACCAGGTCCTGCATCATCTCCTGCAAGTCGTACTGAATCTGGTAGGGATTCTCCGCGCCCGCGCCGGAGCTCCGCTCGAAGGGCTCCAGCGCGCGGCGCGCCGCTTCCCCGGTCTGCCGCTCGTCCACGCGGGCCGCGCCGTGCTCTTTGGCGAAGTTCGCGGCGTGTTGTCCGGAGCGCTGTCCGAACACCAGCAGATCCGAGAGCGAGTTGCCGCCCAGCCGGTTGGCCCCGTGCAGGCCCGCAGCGCATTCGCCCGCGGCGAACAGTCCGGGCACCGTCGACATCTGCGAGTCCCCGTCCACCAGCACCCATCCCATCATGTAATGCGTGGTGGGCCCCACCTCCATC
>JACOSH010000448.1 GCA_016178945.1 Acidobacteriota bacterium | reverse complement strand
CTCGATCGCGTCAAGATCCTGCGCGATCTGCGCAAGGGCGAGTTTGACGTTCTGATCGGCATCAATCTTCTGCGCGAGGGCCTGGATCTGCCCGAAGTGTCGCTGGTGGCGATCCTGGACGCCGACAAGGAAGGCTTCCTGCGCTCGTCCGGAGCGCTCATCCAGACCATGGGTCGCGCGGCGCGCCATCTGGACGGCCACGCCGTGCTGTACGCCGACGTCATGACCGACAGCATGCGCCGCGCCATCGATGAAACCGGCCGCCGGCGGCAGGTCCAGATGCAGTACAACGAGCGAAACGGCATCACCCCGCAGTCCATCGTCAAGCCCATCGACATGAACCTGATCGCGCTGGCCGAGGGCGATTACGTCACCGTGCCGCTGGAGGAGGAGGAGCCCGACGAGAGCCTGCTCGACCCGGAACAGCGCTCGAAACTGATCGCCGAGCTGGAGGAGCGCATGCGCGAGGCGGCCAAACAGTTCGCGTTCGAGAAGGCCGCCCAGATCCGCGACCGGGTCAAGCTGCTGAAAGCCCGGGAGGTCACCGCCATCGCCGTCCCCTCCGATGAATCATAATAGCCACGATGAACGCCTTTGCCCTCGTGGGCGGTGGGCGGGTCAGCGACTCGTTTGTCGCGCGACTCCCCCGCTTGGCTCGTGACCTTGGGCCTGTTGCGGCCCTCTCCTATCGCGTGGCCAGCCGTATCGCCCGCACCCTCCGCGCCGGCCATGCCGTGCCCGGATTCCAGCATCTGCAAGCCTGCCGCCTGATCCTGCTGTGCGTGCCGGCGAAGCAGATCCCGGGCGCCCTCGCCAGGCTATCGGAAAGCCTGGACTGGCCGGGCCCGACCGTGCTCGATTGCGGCCCCGGCGCCGACAGCCGGCGGCTGGCGGAGCTGCGCGAGCAAGGCGCCGCCATCGGGTCGCTGCGGCCGGTCGCGGGACTCGCAAACCGGCTCTTCGTCGCGGAAGTGGATCCGGCGGCGGTGCGGGCGGCGGATCGTTTGGCCGGGCGGCTGGGCGGAAGGACCGAGATCGTCGAGACCGAGAGGCTGGATCTGTATCTGGCGGCCCTTACGTTCGGATCGAGCCTGTTTACGCCGCTGCTGGCGGCCGCCGCCGACTGCCTGCGGGAGGCGGGCCTCAGTAAGGCCGGCGTCGACCAGGTTTCGGGCGCGCTGTTCGAGCAGTCTCTTCGCGGTTATCAATACTCCGGCAACCGAAGCTGGAGAGGCCCTCTAGCCGCTGGCGACAGCCAGCGCGTGATGGGAGAGCTGAGCGCTCTGTCGCGCTGGAGACCGCGGTTGGCCGGCTATTACCGGGACTCCGCGCGTTTTGCGCTGGGCTACGTTGGGCGCCACTCCAAGCTGCGGGACTCGCTCGGCCTCACGGCTGCCGCGGCCGCGGCGGCTGGGTGATGCGCGTGCCGTTCACGAAAAGCTCCTGAAACGCTACTCCTTTGATCGCCCGCTAAGGTACAATCAGGCCTGACAATCGGGCCTAACTATGCCGCTGGTCACCGGGGTGCGCCTCGGCCCCTACGAAATTCTTGCCCCCATCGGCGCAGGTGGCATGGGCGAGGTTTACCGCGCCCGCGACACGCGGCTCAACCGCACCGTCGCTATCAAGGTTCTGCCGGAACACCTGGCGGACGATCCCGACTCGCGGCAGCGCTTCGAGCGCGAAGCGCGCGCTGTCTCCAGCCTGAATCATCCGCATATCTGTGTCCTCTACGACATTGGACATCAGGACGGCGTCGACTTCCTGGTCATGGAGTGCCTGGAAGGCGAAACCCTCGCCGCGCGTCTCGCCAAAGGCCCGCTGACCGTCGAGCAAGCCTTGCAATACGGCATTCAGATCGCCGGCGCCCTGGCCGCGGCCCATCGCAGTGGCATCTCCCATCGCGACCTGAAGCCGGGCAACGTCATGCTCACCAGGACCGGCGCCAAGCTCCTCGATTTCGGCCTGGCCAAGTGGCGCGCGCCCGGAGCGGGCCAATCCGGCACCGGAGCCTCGATGCTGCCGACGATCTCGCAAGGGCTCACCAAAATAGGAACCATCCTCGGCACCTTCCAATACATGGCTCCCGAACAACTGGAGGGTAAAGAGACCGACGCCCGCGCCGACCTCTTCGCTTTCGGGTCGGTCCTTTACGAGATGGTGACCGGCCGCAAGGCCTTCGAGGGCCAAAACCAGGCGAGCTTGATCTCAGCCATCATGACCTCCGACCCGCCGCCAATCTCCTCGCTGCAAGCGCTGACGCCTCCCGCGCTCGATCGCATCGTCAAAAAGTGTCTGGTCAAAGATCCCGACGGCCGCTGGCAGAGCGCGCAAGACCTCGCCGATGAGATCCAGTGGATCGCCGCGGGCGCGAGCGCCATCGCCGCTGGACAACCAGGCGAACCGGCGGCCGGGCGATCGGGCCGCAAGCGAGAGCGGCTCGCCTGGGCTGGCGCCTGCCTGCTCTTGCTGGCCGTGACCATACAGATGGCCGTGGTCCACTACCGGTCTCGGCCACAGCCCGTGCAGACCACACGCTCCTCGCTGCCGCCGCCGCCCAACTCGTCTTTTGTGCCGTACAATTTCGCGGTCTCCCCGGATGGCGCTCGCCTGGCGTTTGTCGCGGTAGGACCGGACGGCAAAAGCACCCTGTGGGTCCGCGCGTTTTCCGCCCCCGCCGCGCAGCAAATCACCGGCGCCGAGGGCGCGGCAATTCCTTTTTGGTCGCCGGACAGTCATCGTGTCGGCTTCTTCGCCGATGGCAAGCTCGAGACCGTCGACGTCGCAGGCGGCGCGGCGAGGATTCTGTGCGACGCCCCGATTGGCCGCGGGGGCACGTGGAACCGGGATGCCACTATCGTGTTCTCGACTGGGCCGCTTCCTGGGCCGCTTTATCGCATCTCCGCCACTGGGGGCGTCCCCGCGCCTGTCACTAAGCGTCCCCAGGCCCGCACCCAGGGACATTTCTGGCCAGCGTTCTTGCCCGATGGCAAGCACTTCCTTTACTTCGCCAACTGGAGTAGTCCCACCGATACGCTGGGCGACGGCATTTACCAGGGTTCGCTCGACTCGCTGGAGGGCAAGCGGATTTCAGCAGAGCTGCGGGGAAACGTGACCTTCGCCTCCGGTCACCTGCTTTACGTCCGCGACCGTAGCTTGCTGGCGCAACCCTTCGATCTCGACCGGCTGGAGACCACCGGACCTGCCGCGCCCATCATTGACCAGGAACTGGACAAGGATACGGCCTTCCTGCAGTCGGGGTACTCGGTTTCGGAAAACGGGGTGCTGGTTTTCCAGTCGGTGGCCGAAACGCCGTCGCGACTGGTGTGGTTCGACTCGAGCGGTAAGGAACTGGGGCAGCTCTCCGAGGCCAGCTACAAGGACCCAGGCCTCTCTCCGGACGGCCGTTTTCTTGCGGTCTCCTCCGATGACGAACGCAACGGCAAACGCTTCATCCGCATCCACGACCTGCGGCGCGGCGTCAGCACTCGCCTCACCCAAGGGGGGAACGACGAATTTCCGGTGTGGTCGCGCGACGGCAGGCGCATCACCTACCTTACTGGCGCGACCTCCGGCGGCGCCATCTCCATCAATGAAATCCCGGCCGATGGCTCCGGCTCCGCGCAGGTCCTGGTGAAGGGCGCCATGATGATACCGAACGGCTGGTCACCCGACGGTCACCTGGTGTTCATGGATATGGCGAACGGCCTTCCTCACCTGGCGGTCTACTCGGCCACCGACCGCCAGTCCAGGGCATTGACCGCCGGCCCGGCAGCGGAAGCCCAGTTCTCGCCCGACGGCAAATGGATCGCTTACTGGGCCCCGCCCACCTTCGACATTTTCGTTCAGCCCTTCCCGGGCCCCGGCGGGCGCCTCCAGATCTCCAGGGCCGGTGGCAACCAGGTCCGCTGGAGCCGTGACGGGACGCGGATCTTCTACATACAACCCGACAAGAAGCTGATGGAAGTGAGCTTCGACCCGCAGAAAGGGTCCGCCGGCGCGCCACGCGTGCTTTTCCAGACTCGCATCATCGCCCCCAGCTTCGTCCTGTTCCAATTCGATGTCGCCCCGGACGGCCGCTTTCTGATCAACTCATTCCCTTCCAACAACTCCTCTCCCCTCACGCTGCTTACGGGCTGGACCGCCCAATTGAAACGCTAGCTACTATTCGCGCCACTCCAAGCTGCGCGACTGCTTCGGCCTCACGGCTGCCGCAGCCGCGGCGGTTGGGTGATGCGCGTGCCGTTCACGAAAAGCGCCTCCAGGCGCTTCATCCCCTCCAGCGCCGGCACGGCGCTGTTGTCGATGTTCGGCGCGTAGCCCAGGCGCAGCTCGCGAAGCTGGGGCAGATCCCGCAGCTCGTCCAGCTCCTTCGCCGAGACCGGCGTACGGCTCAGATCCAGGGTTCGCAGGTTGACCAGCGCGCGCAGCTTGCCCAGCCCACGCAACTCCTTGCGCTCGGCCTCGGGATGGCCTGGGCGATCGAGGCCCCGGTCGGCCAGCGTGGCGCCCTTCAGGTTTAGCGTTTCCAACCGGGTCAGAGCGGCGATCTTCTCCAGATTGGCTTCCACCAGGGGCAAGCCCCACAAGCCCGAATCGGCGCGCTGGATGCCGCTCACATCCAGGCTCTTGAGCGAGGGAAGAAGCCCCAGCAGGTGAAGAGACGCGCCCGACAGGCGGTTCCCCCCGATCGCCAGGTGTTCCAGCCGCCCCAGCGACGCCAGGTGCTCGAAACCGTCGTCGTCGATATAGGTGAACGCCACGCTCAGCCAGCGCAGGCTGGTCAGATGAGCCAGATGCTCGAACACCTTGCTGGTCACCTTCGTGCCGGTCAGATTCAGACGTTCCAGCTTCGTCCACTCCTTCAAGTGGGCGATGCCGTCTTCGGTGAGGTACTCGGCATAGTAGCAGCTCAGATCGGTGACGTTGCGCAGGCCGCGCAAGTGCTCCAGGCCGGCGTCGGTGATCTTGGTGTGGGAGAGATCCAGCCGGCGCAGGTGAGTCAGACGCCCCACGCGGGCCAGGTCGGCGTCGGTGACCCAGGTGTGACTCAGGTCCAGCGCGACGACGTTTCCCGCCGGGTCGGTAGCCGGAACCCCGAGTTCCTCGGCGAGGCCGGGGATGGTCAGGCACAGCAGCAGTGCGGCGATTCGCATGGATTCAACTCCTCCGGCGGTTGGGAAGGCTCGACTCCTTGTCCCAGACGATGCGGCACTCCTGGAGCGCGGCTTTCAGTTCCGCGATTCCCTTCTCCGCAACCAGGGTGTGATACAGGTTCAGGGTTCGCAGCCCGCGGAAGGCCCGGAGCACGGGCACGGCCTGGTCGGTGACCAGCGTGCTGTCCAGGCTCAGCTCGCTGAGCTGGCTCAGGCCGGCCAGATGGCGCAGTCCGTTGTCGGACACTTCCCCATAGTCGAGGTTGAGGGAAGTGAGGGCGGAGAGTTGCCCGATGGACGCCAACCCGGCGTCGCTGACGCGCGTCCGGTACAGGTCCAGCGACTGGAGGCTCTTCAGCGCCGCCACGTGCGCCAGACCCTTGTCGGTCAAGCGGCCGTAGCGCAATGACAGGCTTTTCAAACCCGTGAGCTTCTTCAGGTGCGCCAGGCCCGCGTCTCCCACGTCGGCGCCGGTCAAGTCCAGATGCCGGAGCGTGGCCAAGGACCCCAGATCCGCGAAGCCTTCGTCGGTGATATCGGTATGGGCCAGGGAGAGCCGCTCGAGTCCCGCCATGCGGCCGAGCGCGGCCAGACCGCGATTTCCCACCGGCGAGCCGTCCAGGCTCAGCTCCTTGAGCGCGCGCAATCCCTGCAGCGACTCGAGCCCCTCGCCTTCGACGAAAGTAATGTTGAGACGCAATTTTTCCAGCGACTGCAACCCGGCCAGGTGTGCGAGGCCCGCGTCGGACACACGCGTGTTGCCGAGATTCAGCTCCGCCAGACGGCTGAGTCCCGCCAGGTGGCGCACACCCAGGTCGCCGATCTCAGTAGCCTCCAGGTCCAGATAGCGCAGTTGCTTCAGGCCTGCCAGCGCTTCCAGATCGGCGTCGGCAACTCCGGTCCCGGCCAGCGAGATCCGGTCCGCGCCGGCCGAGCCCCCCAGCGCGCGCACCCATGCGGCCACCGCCGCTTCGCTGCCGCCGGCGGGCGGTCGCGCGCGCGACACAGGACGGCCTCCTCCCTCGACCGACAGGAACCGGCATTCCGGCAGCGCGGCGCGCAGCGGCTCGATCCCCGCCGCGGTCACGCGCGAATAGCGCAGATCGACCTCCTGGAGTTTCCGGAGCGGCAGAAGCCGGGTCAGACCGGCGTTGGTCACCTTGGTGCGATACAGGTTGAGCTGCTCCAGGTCGCGTAGGGCCGCAAGGTGCGCCAGTCCTTGATCGGTCACGGGCGCCGACATCAGGTTCAGCTTGCGCAGCCTGGTCAGGCCGCTCAAGTGAGCCAGGCCGGCGTCGGTGATCGACGTGCCGTGCAGGTCGAGATCTTCGAGCGCCCGCAGCCGGCTGATATGGCGCAGTCCTTCGTCGGTGACCAGGGTGTCGCCCGCCCATAACCTGCGCAGTTCGGTCATGCCGGCTAGGTTGCGCATCCCGGTGTCGTCAAACGGGCAGAGCGTCACGTCCAGCGCCTGCAATGCCCGGAACGCCGCCAGCGTGTGGCCCTTCACCCCCGCCTGCCGCAGGACCAGCTCCCGGAGACTCCGTAGAGTCTCGATCTCTTTGAGACCGGGATCGTGAAAGCGAATGCGGTCGAGGAAATGGTAGCTGAACGTCAGCTTTTCCAGCGTCGATATCGGAGCGACGAAGCGCAGGTCGCGGCTGAGATCTTTGCCGCCGTCGGCGTTCCGGCTCCACAGCGGGCCGGGCAGGTGCAGCTCCTTGAGATGCCGCAATCCGCTGAGCTTCTCCAGATCCGGCGGATCGATGTTGACCCCCACCAGGTCCAGAACCTCCAGCCGGAAGTCGCCGGACGGCAACGCGCCGATGTCCCCGATCGCCTGCCGCTGGCCGGCCAGCGTGACCCGGCCCCCCAGAAACAGGGCCCACTCGGCGACCGCCCGGTCGGCCGGCTCTGCGCGCACCGGAATCGCGGCGGCCATCACGGCAACGGCGGCCCGGAGTGTCGTGGGAAACCTCAAGCCTACCAGTGTACAATTAGCTCCATGATCCCGCTGATGCTGTTTGCGGCCTTGCTGGCCGCCGAGAAGGGCCCGCAGTTGAAGTGTCCGGCGACCCTCGCCGAGGGGGGCGGAAAGACCCAGCGGCCCTTGCTGTACGTTACGTTCTACAACGGCAAGCAGGGAGGCCAGGAGTACGAGCTGGCGCCCGACGACGAAATCCGGAAGGGAAAAAAAGTCACCCAGATCTGGAGCCTGAAATCGTACAAGGACATGCCGCTGTTCGTGCGCTGCCGCTATGCGGGCACCCAGGCGACGACTGCGGTCGAGGTCCCCGAGGCGATCACGCTCTGCAACTTCCGCTTCGAGCTGGACCCGAAGGGCGAAGTCCTCAAGCCCACGCTGGAGTGCAAGTAGGCGGGGCCATTCGCGGGACTGCGCCCGCTACAATAGAAGAGCATGCTCTTTGCCCTGCTCCTGACCCTGGCCACCCCCAGCGACTGGACGCCGGCACGCTGGCGCTGGACCGATCCGCAGTCGCTGGAGCTGCTGGCCGGCTCGCCCGTCAACTGCCTGCTGGTGCCCTGGAGCGCCGCCCCGGAAACCGCCGCGTTTCCCTCCCACGCGACCCGCCGCGGCATCGCCACGCTGGCGGTGATCGTACCGGGCGAGGCCGTGGTCGAGTCGGCGCAGGCCGCCAAGCGAGCCGGCTATACCGGGATCGCCCTGGAAGGCGACTTCCCCGATGGCCTGGTCGAGCGCGTGCGCGATTCCACTCAGATCCTGGTTGTCGAAATCACCTCGCGCGGCCGGTTGAAACTGGGCGGCGCCGCGCCCATCGTCGCCACCTACCAGGGCGTGTGGCCCGGCATCCACATCCTGGACAACGGCGCGGTCAAAGGAGGGCCGACCGGCGGTCCCTGGATCGACACGAATTCCGGTTTTCTGCGCAGCGCCCGCGCCTGGGGCGATGCCGCGGTGTGGATCGCCAACCAGCCGCCCGCCAAGACCGTGATCAAAGGCGACCACTACCTGCACGCCATCTGCGATGCCGCCATGACCGGAGCGCGCTGGGTCCTGGCGCTCGACGACGATTTCGCCGCCCGCCTCCGCGGCAACGACGAGAGCGCCCGCAAAGACTGGCGGCGGATGCTCGAATACCTCCGCTTCTTTGAAGACCACAAGGCCTGGCGATCCCTCCAGCCCTTTGGAAAGCTCGCCCTGGTCCAGGAGCCGGGCGTGGCCTCGCTGCTCTCCGGAGGCATCCTCGATATGATCGCCGTCAAGCACACGCCCGTACGTCCCGTGCCCCGCCAGCGCCTCAGCCTGGAAATGCTGCGCGACGCCAAGCTGGCGGTCAACGTGGACGGTGACGGTCTCACGCCCGAACAACGCGAGGTCCTGCGGTCCTTCACCCGCTCCTGCTGGACGCTCCTGACCTGGCCGCCCTGCTGGAAAGGCCCGGCCCAAAGCGGCCAGATCACTTTGGATGAGGCCGAGCTGAACCGCCTCAACGAGATCTGGAAGGAGGTCAATGGCCTGATCGGGCGCGGCAATCATGTCGGCGCCCGCCTGTTCAACGTTTCGACGCTGCTGACCAATCTGCTGACCACGCCCGACTCCCGGCAGGTCCTGGTTCACCTGGTGAACTATTCCGACTACCCGGTGGAGTCGATTGCCATCCACCTGGCAGGGAAGTTCGCCCGCGCCACCCTGGTCACCCCGGATGGCCGGGAGCGGGCGTTGGAAGTCTATCCCACCGACGACGGCGTCGGCGTGGACATCGATCGGTTTTCGGTATACGCTGCCTTACGACTGGAATCCACCCCATGATGACTCGAAGAGAATGGCTCGCCCTGGCGGCCGCCGCCCCCGCGCTGCGTGCCGCCGCTCCCACCGCGCCGGTCTCCATCGCCCGGTGCCGCTCCTACGACGAGGACCTGGCCGGCGTCCTGTCCACGATGTTCGACCAGCTCGGCGGGCTGGAGCGCATGGTCCGGAACAAGACCGTGACCCTCAAGCTCAACCTGACGGGCAGCCCCGCGCTCCGCTTCCAGGGCAAGCCGCTCGGCGTCACCCACTATACCCATCCCAAGCTGGTGGGCGTGATGGCGCACCTGCTGGGCCGGGCCGGGGCGCGTCGCGTGCGTTTCGTCGAGAGCGCCTGGGCCTCGGGCGGTCCGCTGGAGGACTATATGCTGGACTCCGGCTGGAATGTGCGCGCGATCAAGAGCGCCGCTCCGCTGGTCGAGTTCGAAAACACCAACGCCCTGGGGACCGGTAAGCGGTATGCGCGCTTCAAAGTTCCCGGCGGCGGCTACGTGTATCCGGCCTACGACCTGAATCGCGCTTTCGAAGAGACCGACGTCTTCGTCAGCATGGCCAAGCTGAAGAACCACGAGACCTGCGGCGTGACCCTCTCGCTCAAGAACTGCTTCGGCAATTCACCGGCCTCGATCTACGGCGACGACGCCGGCGCCGACGAGCCTAACGAGAGCCCGGGAAAGGGACGAGTCAGCGTCTTCCACCTGGGCAAGCGCGCGCCGTCCAAGAGCGCGCCCCAGGAGCTGGATTCGGCCTCCAGCCGTCATCCCGGCTATCGGGTGCCCCGCATCGTGGCCGACCTGTGCGCGGCGCGGCCCATCGATCTGGCAATCATCGACGGCATCGAATCGGTGGCCGGGGGCGAAGGCCCCTGGATCAAGGGGCTGCGCCTGGTCCAGCCCGGCGTCCTGATCGCGGGAACGAATCCGGTTACGACCGATGCCGTCGCAACGGCCGTGATGGGCTACGATCCGGCCGCGACCAAGGGAACCAGGCCCTTCGCCGACTGCGACAATACCCTGGTGCTGGCTGAGCGCCACGGTGCCGGAACCACGGACCTGCGTCGGATCGAGGTGCGGGGACTGGCAATCGAGAAAGCGCTTTACCGCTATGACGGATAAGCCCAATCAAGGAGCTAGTGTGAATCGAGTCATTCTCCTGCCGGTTATGGCGGCGGCGCTGTGCGCCCAGGTACGGCCCACCATGTTCCCTCCCGTGCGCGGGACCCGGGAAATGGTCGGCGCGGCCAACAATTTCGAGGTCGAAGCCGGATTCCGGATCCTCACCCAGGGCGGCAACGCGGTCGACGCCGGGGTGGCGACGGTCCTGGCGGCCGCGGTCACCGAGCAGGCCCGTTTCGGCATCGGCGGGGAAATGCCGCTCCTGATCAAGATGGCCGGCAAGCCCGTGGTCGCGGTCAGCGGCGTCGGAGTCGCCCCCGGCAAGGCCACCGTCGATTTCTACCGCAATCGCAAGCCCGAGACCTGGGAGGATCCCCGGCGGATGACGCCCATTCCGTCGCAGGGGATTCTGGCGGCCACGGTGCCCGGCGTCTTCGACGGTCTGATTCTGGCGCTCGACCAGTTCGGCACCCTGTCGTTTGCCCAGGTGGCCGCGCCGGCCATCGAGTACGCAGAAGGCTTTCCCATCGGCGAGGAGTTCGCGGCTTTCATCCGCAATACGCAGCCCATCCTGGAGCTGTGGCCCACCTCGCGCAAGTTCTTCCTGCCAAATGGACGCACCACGCAGCGCGGCGAGATCTTCCGTGAGCCGGACCTGGCGCGCACGCTGCGGGAGCTGGCCGCCGCGGAAAAGAAGGCGCGCGGCAAGCGCTCGAAGAAGCTCCAGGCCGTCCGCGATCTGTTCTACACCGGCTCCATCGGGCAGCGAGTGGCCGCCTTCTCCGAGCAGAACGGCGGCTTGATCACCCGCGAAGATCTCAAGAATTACCACGCCGAGACCGACCGCCCCAAAACCGGCACGTACCGAGGCTACGAGATCTACAAGCCCGGCTTCTGGACCCAGGGTCCGGTGATGATCGAAGCGCTGAACCTGCTCGAAGGCTACGACCTCAAATCCCTGGGCCACAACAGCCCGGAGTATCTTCACACCGTGGTCGAAGTGGTCAAGCTCGCTTTCGCCGACCGGGACCGCTACTACGGCGATCCCAAGTTCACCGAAATCCCCGAGCAGATCCTGCTCTCCAAGGAGTATGCCGCCGAGCGCCGCAAGCTGATCGATCCGCAGCGCGCTTCCCTCGACCATCGCCCCGGCGCGCTGGCCAGCCCGCTGCCGATGCCCAAGACCTCCGGATCCGCCGGCGAGGTGCAGGACACCACCTGCGTCAACGTCGTGGATCGTCTGGGCAACGTCTTTTCCGCCACCCCCAGCGG
>JACOSH010000447.1 GCA_016178945.1 Acidobacteriota bacterium | reverse complement strand
TCGCATTCAGTGCGGATGGCGCGACCATCTTCGCGCCCGTACGGGGACAGAATCGCATCGCTGTCTTACAAGCGGCAGATACGGGGCCTTCCCGGAAGCTCCGAAAGTGACCCACGGTGAAGTGAGCCCTAACGGTGAACCATCCGGGATATCCGTTGGAGTTCCCAAGAAGCTTTCACTTCCGCGGACCCTGCAGGATCTTCCACAGCGTACCCGAGAAGATCTTGGCTTGCGCCACCAGCGAGACCCCGCACGCGTCCAGCATCTTGTGGTAGCGGTCCAGCGCGCCGTCGAACTCGGCCAGGTCGCCGCCGAAGACGTCCGAGCCGAAGATCGTCTTTTCGAACGCGCTCACGGCCGATTTCGGCGTGTGGGGGCTCACCACGCCGGACCACCAGAAGATGGACTTGAAAAAGGTGTAGTCTTCCTGTTTCTTGATCAAGGTGGAGCCGGACAGATCGAAGTAGAGGTTGGGATTCCAGCGGCCGATCTCGGCGGCCCAGGCGTAGTCGGGATTGCCCAGGTGCGCGCCGATCAGGGTGAGCTTGGGGTAGCGCCGGGCGATGTTGTCGAGCAGCGTCACGCGCATCCGGTCCACGCTGACGTCGGTCGACACGTTGGGATTGGGGCGGTTCACCACGCCGGTGTGGAACAGGACGATCATCCCGTGCTGCTCGGCCCGCTCGTAGATCGGGGAATACGCTTTGTCGTCGAAGTTCCTGAGCGGGCCGCTAATCTCGCCCAAGCCGCGGAAACCGGCGGCGTGAAAGCGATCGACCAGCGCGACCGCATTGGGATCGTCCAGCCGGATACTGCCGAAGCCAACCAGACGCCGCGGGTGTTTGGCGATGAAGGATTGCACGCTATCGAGGTCTTTGGGCGCGGTGAGCAGGAAGGCCAGGGCGTCGGCGGCTTCCAGGCGCTGGACCAGCTTTTCGAGAAAGGCCGCGTCGCCGTTGTGGTGCACGTGGGCGTCGATGATCTTGGGCTGGGCGCCGAGCGTCGCGCAGGCCAGGACCGCCAGGAGCGGGGACTTCATGCCTGGAGCGCCCCTTTGAGAATACCGGCCAGACGCCAGCCCACGATCCGCTCCTCTCCGGGGAAGAGGTTGTAGGAGGCCAGCGACAGTCCTTCCTGCGCGCTGGCGTTGACTTCGATCGACGGCTCGCCTTCCCGCAACTGCCGCGCGCAGGCCTCATAGCTGAAGCGGCTCGTGTCCCACTGCACGCGCAGGTAAGGAACGGGATGGCCGCCCGGACCGGGAATGTAGACCTCCGTCCGCACCGTGGGGACGCCCTTGAGATCCCGTGAGATCGATTCCATGAAGCCGCGCCAGAGCTTCTGGTCGGCGTCGTGGTCGCGCTGGATGTAGACCTCGACCGCCGCCACCAGCCCCAGAATCTCCTCCTTGCCGACCTTGGCCACGCGTCCGATCGCATCGCCGTGCGGGTTGTTGTTGAGCGAGGCGGCTTCGATCAGGTCCTTGCGCCCCAGCAACAGGCCGCTCGACTGAGGGCCGCGCAGCCCCTTGCCGCCGCTGAAGGTCACCAGATCGAAGCCCTCCCGGACGATGCGGGAGAGGTTTTCGGCGGGGGGCAATTCGGCGGCGGCGTCGTTGAACACCGGGATGCCGGCCTGCTTGCCGATCTCCAGGAATTCGCGGCGGGCGATCTTGCCTTTGTACTCGAAGATGTGGGTCCAGTAGAGCATCGCGGTGTTGCCGTTGATGGCGCGGCGGACTTCCTCCGCTGTCTCCGCTTCAACCAGGCGCACGCCCACGTTGCGGGCGGCGTGGTCGAAGCCGTTGCGCTGGTATTTCGGGACGATCACTTCGTTCTTCAACCCGCGAATGTCGGGGATGCGGCGGATCTTCTCCGGGTCCTTGCCGGTGACGCAGGCGGCGGTGGCCAGCATGATGCCGCAGGCGGCGCCGGCCGTGACCATGGCCGATTCCACGCCCAGCAGCCGCGCGATGCGCTCGCCGGCGGCGCGCTGGAGGTCGAGCAAAGGCACGAAGGAGCGGGAGGCCTCCTCCATGGCCTGACGCGCGCGCGGATGGATCACCGATCCGGTCAGCGTGGTGTAGGTGCCGGCGGCGTTGATCAACGGACGAACGCCGAGCTGGCGGTAGACTTCGCCGTGCGCGGCGGCAAGCTGCGCGGCGTAAACCTTGCGGGGAAGCACGGCCCCCACCAGGGGCGCGGCCAGGAACTTGCGGCGGGTTGCAGGAGACATGGGGAGTCCTCAGTTGTCAGTTCTCAGTCGTCAGTTGTCAGTGCTAAGCTCTCAGCGCTCAGTTGTCAGTTCTCGGGCTGTTACCACCAACAACTGACAACTGATAACTTGCATTCGATTATAGTCGAAGGATGGCCGGGATACTGTACCTGGTGGCCACGCCGATCGGCAACCTGGAGGATATCACTTTTCGGGCGGTACGGATCCTGCGGGAGTGCGACCTGATCGCCTGCGAGGACACCAGGCAGACGCGCAAGCTGCTGGATCGCTACGGCATCGGCAAGCCGGTGGTCAGCTATCACGAGCACAACGAAGCGGCGCGCGCGC
>JACOSH010000446.1 GCA_016178945.1 Acidobacteriota bacterium | reverse complement strand
GAGTGCGCCGAGTTCTGGCTGATCATGGCGGGGCAAATCCGCTATCCGATCGAGAAGTACGGCGTGGTCATCGCCGACGAAGGCGACGTGGTGTACGTGCCGCCCTTCACTTTCCACGCGCCGCGCTTCTGGGGCGAGGGACCGTCCTGCCGGCTGGCGATGAACGGCTTCACGAATATCGCGCATTTATTTGAAGCGCATTAAGAGGAGTTAGAGGGCCAGGGGCCTGGGTTGGACAACCTGACGCATACGCTCACCGGCCTGCTCATGGCGCGGGCCGGGCTGAACCGGCTCACGCCGCGGGCGACGGCGGTCCTGCTGCTGGCGGTCAATGCGCCGGATGTGGATGTGGTGACCGCGCTGGGCGGATCGCACCGCTACCTGGATCTGCATCGGCATCTCACGCATTCCCTGGCGATGGCCCCGCTGCTGGCTCTGCTGCCGGTGGCGATCGTCCGGCTCGCTCGGGGCCGCCTGGACTGGAAGCGCTGCTGGCTGGTTTCGCTCGCAGGCGTCCTCTCGCACTTGCTCTTGGACCTCACCAACCTCTACGGGATCCGGCTGCTGCTGCCGTTCTCAGGGAACTGGCTGAGGCTGGACATCACCTCGGTGGTGGACGCCTGGATCTGGGCGGCGTTGATTCTGGCGGTGGCGGCCCCCGCGCTGTCGCGGCTGGTGGCGTCGGAAATCGGCGAGGCGGGCCGCAACCGGCGTCACGGATCGAGGTGGGCCCTGTTCGCGCTGGCTTTTGTCCTGGTCTACAACGGCGCGCGGGCTCTCCTGCACGACCGCGCCGTGGCCATCCTGGAGTCGCGGATCTATGAAGGCTCGCCTGCCCAGCGCGTGGCGGCCTTCCCCGATCCCGTCAATCCGCTACGCTGGCGCGGTCTGGTGGAAGGCGAGGCTTTCTACCGGATCCTGGACGTCGATCTTCGGCGCGAGTTCGATCCGTCTCGCGGAATGCTGTTCTACAAGGCCGAGAGGAGTGACGCAGTCGAGACGGCCAGCCGGACGGAGCCATTCCGGTCGCTGCTGGGCTTCGTCCAGTACCCTCTTTGGGTGGTGACGCCGGATCCGGAGAGCGCGCTGCGAGTGGATCTGATGGACTTGCGCTTCGGAACGCCGCGCCAGCCCGGCTTCACCGCCACGGCCAGGGTGGATGGACGCGGGCGGGTCCTGGAGTCCGCGTTTCGGTTCCGGTAGCGCAGGTGGTAGAATAGCTCCTCTGGGAGGCAGGGAGTGTCGCTGATCCAAAATCAGTTTGATCAGAACGTGATTACGACTTCGGTCGACTATGTGTTCAACTGGGCGCGCAAATCGGCGCTGTGGCCGCTGACCTTTGGCCTGGCCTGCTGCGCCATCGAGATGATCGCGTCGTCGACCTCGCGATTCGACATCGCGCGGTTTGGCGCCGAGGTGTTCCGCCCCAGCCCGCGGCAGTCGGATCTGATGATCGTGGCCGGGACGGTGACGCTGAAGATGGGGCCGGTCCTAAAGCGCATCTGGGATCAGATGCCGGACCCGAAGTGGTGCATCTCGATGGGGGCCTGTTCCAGCGTCGGGGGGCCGTTCAACACCTATGGCGTGCTTCAGGGCGTCGACAAGATCGTGCCCGTGGACGTGTATGTCGCCGGATGCCCGCCGCGCCCGGAAAACCTGTTCTACGCGCTGCTGAAGCTCCAGGACAAGATCGACCAGATGACCACCCTGGTGAAGCGTCCCACCGAAGTCCGGCTCGACGAGAGCATGCTGGCGGACTTCAAACAGCAGATCATGGTGGCGCAGATCCAGAATCCGGCGTAGTGTTCTACAAAACCCCAGAAGGCGCGTATCGCGCCAGGCCCTTCGATCCGTTTGAGTGGCTCGATCACGGCTTCGGGACGCGCGCGAATCCTCTGCTGGACCTCGAAAGCGTGGCCACGTTGCGGCAAGTCCACTCGGACCGGACCGTGGACGCGGGCGCCCGCTCCGGTTGCCTGGGCGAAGGGGATGCGCTGGTGTCCAACGCACCCGGCTCGCGGCTCGGGGTCAAGACCGCCGATTGCCTTCCCATTCTGCTGGTGGATGAGGGGCATCGCGCGGTGGCGGCGGTGCACGCCGGCTGGCGCGGAACCGTTACGCAGATCGTGGCCAAAGCCGTCGCCGAGATGGCCGCCCGCTTCGGCACACAGCCGCGGGATCTGCATGCGGCGATCGGACCGGGCATCGGCGCCTGTTGCTACCAAGTCGGTCCGGAAGTCGCCGTGCAGTTTCAGGCGATGTTTCCCGAACGCCGGGACCTCGGCTGCCAGACTAGGGTCGACCTGCTGGAGGCCAACCGGCGCCTGTTGGTGGAAGCCGGCGTCCGCGCAGACCGGGTCTACGCGGCGGCGCTGTGTACGGCCTGCGGGAGCGGCGAGTTCCACTCCTTCCGCCGGGACGGCCAGCGGGCCGGCCGGATGCTGGCGATGGTGGGAATCCGGATGAGCGGGCCGCTTCTCAATTCCTGGTGATGGTTTCGTGCAAGTTGAGGATCGCGCGCGCCACCGCGGTCAGCGCCGCCAGTTCCGCGGGCTTGGCCTCCCGGAGAAGCGGCGCTTCGCCTGCTTGTAGGAACTCTTTCGCGTCAGCCGGCGCGGCCTGGAATCGCGCCAGGCTCTTGCGGTACAGGACGGCCAGCGTGCGCCGCTCTTGCGGCGTGGGCTTGCGGCTCAGCGCACGCAGGAAGGCCCAGGTTACACGATCGTCGAGCCCGCGTCCCCCCTCCTGGAGGATCTTCTGGGCGAAGACACGCGCCGCTTCCACGTAGGTAGGATCGTTCAGGAGCACCAACGCCTGGAGGGGCGTATTGGAGTTTGTCCGGTTCGCGGTGCACTCCTCGCGGGTCGGCGCATCGAAAGTCGCCAGGCTGGGATGCAGGAACGTCCGCTGCCAGAGCGTGTACAGCCCGCGCCGGTAGAGGTCCTCTCCACGGCTGGCCGAGTACTCCCGCTTCGGGAAGTTGAGCGCCGCCAGGTATCCATCCGGCTGATACGGCCGGGCGCTCGGTCCTCCGAACTTCTCCACCAGCAGACCGGAGACGGCCAGGGCGATGTCGCGCACGATCTCCGCATCCGCACGGAAGCGGCTCTGCCGCGCCAGCAGCCGGTTGTCCGGGTCGCGCTCCGCCAGTTGGGGAGTGGTACGCGAGGATTGCCGGTAGGTGCGGCTTAAGACTATCGTGCGGACCAGGCGCTTGATGTCCCACGACTCCCTGAACTCGGCCGCCAGCCAATCCAGCAGCTCCGCATGCACCGGCCACTCCCCCTGCGAGCCAAGATCGTCCAGCGTTTTCGACAGCCCCGTGCCGAAGAACTGCCGCCACAGCCGGTTGGCGAACACGCGCGCCGTGAGGGGATTGGCGGGCGAAACTAACCAATTGGCCAGATCCAGCCGCGTCGCCCGGCGGCCGCCGGTGTCTAGCTTGCCCAGAAAGGCCGGGATGGCCGGCTCGACGATTTCGCCTGAATCGTCCATCCAGTTGCCGCGCGGCAGGATGCGCGTCTGGGCGGGGTCGCCCGACTCGGCGACCACTACACGCGGAATCGCCGCGTCGAGCAACCCCATCTCCGCCTCCAGCTTGGCCACTTCCAGGGCCAGGGGCTGCATTTCCGCGGCGGCCCACTGGAAGTGTCCCAGCACGGCCTTTTGTTGCGTCTCGCTCCGCTTCTCTTCCGGCGCTCGCAGCGCGGCCAAGACCGCCTCCGGCAAACCGCCGGACGCCTTTCCGCCCCGGCTGGCCTCCGGCCAGGAATGCTCGCCCGGGGAAAGGGCCAGCCGGAACCTGCCGATGGTGGCCCGCCGGTAATCGGAGTCATGCCGCAAGCGGACCACTAGCCGGGAATCGGCCTCCGTCCGCAGCGGCCGGGCAAACCGCAAGGCCAGAAACAGATTTCTATTCTCCCCATAGGTCGCCACGCCCCAGCCCGTCTTCGGATCGCCGTCCATCGCCGCCATGGCCGGGAGCTCCGGCGACCGGTTCCCGAGATTCGACGTGGCCATTGCAAACGGAACACCCGCCTCCACCTCGGTAAGCACCAATCGGTCCGCCCCCCTGGCCACCCGCACTCCCGCCAGACCCTCGTCCTGCACCACTTCGACGCCCAGCGCAATCCAGACGCCCGCGCCGGGCTTCAGTGTTACGGTGTACGTCTCATTATCCGGATTCGGCCCGCTGGCGACGATCAAACCCTCTCCGGGCCGCGGGGGGACGCCGGGAGAACTGCTCTCCACCAGCTCGTCGTTGTAGATGGTCAGGGTGGCGCCGTTGGCGGACTCGGCGGACACCGGCCGCTGGTAGCGCCAGGCAAGCTCGCCGGAGTCATAGCGGCGCAGAATCTCCCGCTCCCATTCCGCGCGGCGCGCCGCCAGGCCGGTCGCTCTTTCGTCCAGCTTCAGCCGCGTTGCGGCCAGTTGACGCCGGATCTGTTCCATCCGTTCGCGCTGCGCCTCGCTCGGCAGCGCCAGTTGCGTGCCCCAGGCCTTCGGCCCATTGTCCGGCACCAGGCCGGTCTCCTGGATGTCGGCGAAGAAAGCCTTCATCGAGTAGAAATCCCGCGCGGCGAAGGGATCAAACTTGTGATCGTGGCACTCGGCGCAGCCCATGGTGCTGCCGAGCCAGACTGTGCTGGTGGTGCGGACTCGGTCGGCGGCATACTTGGCGAGGTATTCCTTGGGCTGCACGCCGCCCTCGGCCGAGGTCCGATTCAGCCGGTTGTAGGCCGAGGCGATCTTTTGCTCCACGGTCGCGTCCGGCAGCAGATCGCCGGCAAGCTGCTCGCGGGTGAATTGATCGAACGGCTTGTTGTCGCGGAAGGATCGCAGCACGAAGTCGCGATACGGCCAGGCGGGGAAGGGATTGTCGCCGTGGAAGCCACAGGTGTCGGCGTAACGAACCGCGTCGAGCCAGTGCATGGTTTGCTTCTCGGCGTAGCGCGGCGACGCTAGCAGGCGGTCCACAACCTTCTCGTAGGCCTCCGGCGAGCGGTCCTTCGCGAACGCCTCCACCTCGGCCGAGGTGGGCGGCAAACCCGTCAGGTCGAGCGCCAGGCGCCGAAGCAGCGTGCGCTGGTCGGCTTCCGGAGCGGGGGCCAGACCATCTCGCGCCAGGCGGGCCTGCACGAAGGCATCAATCGGATAGCGCGCGCCCGCCGGAACGGCCGGCCGTTTCACCGGCGCGTAGGCCCAGTGGCCTTCGTACCGGGCGCCCTCGGCCACCCATCGCCGGATCAACTCCTTTTGCGCCGGAGTCAGCTCTTTGTGTGCGTACTTGGGCGGCATTACGCGGGCGTCGTTGGCCAGGACGCGCTGCACGACGGCGCTCCGCTCGGGGTCGCCGGGAACGATCGGGACGGCGCGCGACGCCGCCGGCTTGAGAGCCTCGTCGCGCAGATCGAGCCGCAACCCGGCCATGCGCGCATTCTTGTCCGGCCCGTGGCACCGGAAGCAGGTGTCCGACATGATGGGCCGGATGTCCCGGTTGAAGCTCACCTCGCCCCTAGCGCCCGGGATGGCCAGGATGCCGGCAAGGAGCGCCCCAGCCGTCCGGAACCTCGTCATCGCGCTGCTCCCATGCTCGCGTCCTGAACTGCTATTCTACTCTGGCGCGCACCCGGAAGTTGTGTGAGCCCGGCTTCCTCCGGTACTCTAGTCTTTTGCAAACCGAACAACCAGGAGAGTCGGCATGACCACGGCACTGTCCGGGGTGGATCTTCCCGCCCGGGTCGAGGCGGCGAAGGCGCGGCTGGACGCGCATGTGCGGGAGATCGTCCAGTGGCACTTCAATCCCGAAACCGGATGCCCGTTCTGGCTGGAGTTCGCCGCCGGGCTGGGCTGGGACCCCCGCCGTGAGATCCACGGCTTTGAGGACCTGAAAAGGTTTCCGTCCTTCCAGGACGACTGGCTTCGCGGCGGCCCGGTTCGCCGCTGGGCGCCCAAAGGGCTGGCCCATCTGCCCGCGTTCGTGTTCGAGACCGGCGGCACCACGGGCGTGCCCAAGAGCCGCCTGGCGATGGAGGATTTCCGCATCGACTACGAGATGTTCAGCGAAACCCTTCCCGATCGCTACTTCCCGCGCGGGGCCAACTGGCTGATGCTGGGACCCTCCGGCCCGCGGCGCCTGCGGCTGGCGGTCGAGCACCTGTGCCAGCATCGCGGCGGCATCTGCTTCTGCGTCGATCTGGACCCGCGCTGGGTGATCAAGCTCATCAAGCGGGGGGCCATGGATCAACTGGAGGCCTACAAGGCCCACGTTATCGAACAGGCGGTCACGCTCCTCCACGCCGGCCACGAGATCCGCTGCCTGTTTACCACGCCGAAGCTGCTGGAAGCCCTGGCCGAGGAGCTGGACAACCGCGGCAGCGGCATCCGCCAGGTGGGCATCACCGGCATCTTCGCGGGCGGCACCGAGTTCACGCCACAGTACACGCGCTTCGCCATGGAAGAACTGCTGGGCGAAGGCGTCTACATGACGCCGACCTACGGCAACACGCTGATGGGGCTGGCCTGCTCGAAGCCGGTGACCGCCGCCGACGGCTACAAGATCAGCTACTATGCGCCCCAGCCCCGCGCCGCCATCGAGGTGGTATCCTTCGACGATCCCACCCGCGTGGTCGGGTACGGCGAAACCGGACGCGTCCGGCTGACGACTCTGACCCGGGAGACCTTCATCCCCGGGTTCCTGGAGCGCGACGAAGGCGAGCGCGAGCCGCCCTACGAAACCTATCCTTGGGACGGCGTCAGCGGCGTCCGCCCATTCCGCAAACTAGCCGCTTCCACCACGGTAGGAGTTTACTGACATGCTCAATCTGCCCATCTTGCGCTGGGGCCGCCCCTACACCAGCCTGGAACAGGACGCCGTCGTTCATTTCATGACCGGCGAGACCCTGGCCCGCGTCAGCCAGGCCAATACCGGTCTGCTGGGGCGCGACATGCGGCTGGCGCAGCGCGCCCGCGACATCCTGACCGGGATCCCCATCCCCGAGCTCATCGAAATTATGAAGAAGGCCGGCGATCTGTACCTGAACGGCGCTCTCCCCATGGGGGACGGCGAACAGACGCCCGACGACTTCGCCCGCCAGCAGTCCGCCTCCACCGGTCTGCCGGAGCACATGTGCAAGGCCAACATGAAGAAGAATCACTTCGTGTTGTCCAACATGGACAAGATTCTGGACGCGCTCACCCGCGGGCTGGACCTGAGCATCCTCACGCGCGGCTACGGAGTGGAATCGCGCGGCGTGATGGTCAGCTACCAGGCGCAATCGCCGGTGCTGGGGCTGGTGCTTCCCTCCAACTCGCCCGGCGTGCACACGCTGTGGCTGCCGGTGATCCCGATGCAGATCGGGCTGCTGCTGAAGCCCGGCCCTCAGGAGCCCTGGACCCCGTACCGCATGGCCGCGGCCTTCTTCGAGGCCGGCGTGCCCCGGGAGGCGATCGCCATCTATCCGGGCTTGGGCGACGTGGGCGCGGAAGTGGTGCGCCGCGCTGGCCGCAGCATGATCTTCGGCGGAACCGCCACCGTCGAGCGCTATAAGGGCGACCCCCGCGTGCAAGTGCATGGACCCGGTTTCAGCAAGATCCTGCTCGGCGACGACGTGGTCGACGACTGGGAGAAATACCTCGACATCATGGCCGACAGCGTCTACCTCAACAGCGGACGCGGCTGCATCAATTGCTCGGGGATCTGGGCCTCGCGCCACACCCGCGAGATCGCGGAGGCGCTGGCCGAGCGGCTGGGACCCGTGGACGTCAAGCCGCCCGAAGACCCGCAGGCGAGCCTGGCGGCTTTCACGGTTCCGGGCGCCGCCCAGGCCATCTGGAGGATCGTCGAGTCGAAACTCGCCGAGCCGGGCGTGGAACACATGACCGCGCCCTTCGGGCCGCGACTGGTCACCGCCGAGCGCTGCGGCTGGCTGCGCCCCACGGTGATTCACTGCGACTCGCCCGAGCGCGGCCTGGCGAACAACGAGTTCATGTACCCCTATGTCAGCGTCGTGGAATGCCCGCAGGAGCAGATGCTCCGCAAGATCGGCCCGACGCTGGTGTGCAGCGCGGTCACCGGGGACGCCCAATGGCGGCGTCAGTTGATCGACGCGCACCACATCGACCGGCTGAACATCGGCGCCATCCCGACCATCCGGCTGGACTGGCTCCAGCCGCACGAAGGCAACATCGTCGAGTTCCTGTTCCGCCCGCGGGCCTTCCAGGCGGCGGGTTGAGCGGGGACTCAGGCCAGAATCGCCTTCACCACGCTGGCAGGCTCCACGCCGGTCAGCCGCTGGTCCAGGCCCTGATATTTGTACGTGAAGCGATCGTGCTGGATCCCGAACAGGTGCAGGATAGTGGCCTGGAAGTCGCGCACGTGGACCGGGTCGCTCGCGATGTTGTAGGAGAACTCGTCGGTCTCTCCGTGGACCACGCCGCCCTTGACGCCGCCGCCGGCCATCCACAGGCTGAAGCAGCGCGGATGGTGGTCGCGCCCGTAGTTTTCCGGGGTCAGCTTGCCCTGGGAATAGATGGTGCGTCCGAACTCGCCGCCCCAGATGACCAGCGTGTCATCGAGCAGGCCGCGCGCCTTTAGATCCTGGACCAGCGCCCAGCAGCCCTGGTCCACGTCCTTGCATTGGCTGGGCAGCACTTCGGGCAACTGGCCGTGTACATCCCAGCCGCGATGGTAGACCTGCACGAAGCGCACGCCGCGCTCCACCAGGCGGCGCGCCATCAGACAACTGTTGGCGAAGGTGCCGCCCTTGTGCGCGTCCTCGCCATACAGCTTGTAGGCGCTCTCGGGCTCCTTGGAGAGATCGGTCAGCTCGGGCACCGACGCCTGCATCCGGAACGCCATCTCGAACTGGGAGATGCGGGTCTGGGTCTCCGGGTCCCCGAGGGCCTGATACTGAATCTGGTTCAACTCGTTCAGCGCGTCCAGCGAGCGCCGCCGGACCTGGGTATCCACTCCGGCCGGATTGTTGATGTACAGCACCGGATCCCCGCCCGACCGCAGGGCCACTCCGGCAAACCGCGCCGAGAGGAATCCGGCGCTCCACAGGCGCGCGGAGATCGCCTGGACGTTGGCCTTCGAGCTGGAATGGCTGGCATTCAGGACCACGAAGGTGGGCAGATCCTGGTTCATGGTTCCCAGCCCGTAGGCGATCCAGGCCCCGATGCACGGCTTTCCCGCGTTCATGAATCCGGTCTGAATGAAGGTGATGGCCGGTTCGTGGTTGATGGCTTCGGTGTGCAGCGAGCGCAGGATGGCGATGTCGTCCACCATCTTGGCCGTGTGGGGCAGCAGCTCCGAAATCCACGCCCCGCTCTGGCCGTGTTGCTGGAACTGGAAGACCGACGGCGCGATGGGAAAGCGGCTCTGCCCCGAGGTCATGGTGGTCAGGCGCTGGCCCCGGCGGATCGAGTCCGGCAGATCCTTGTCGTACCAGTCTTTCATCCCCGGTTTGTGGTCGAGCAGGTCGATCTGCGGCGGCGCTCCGACCATGTGGAGGTAGATGGCGCGCTTGGCTTTGGGCGGGAAATGCGGAAGGGCGGCAGGGGCGGCCGAGAGCTTCTCGCCGAGCATGCCGGCCAGCGCGGCCACGCCGAGGCCCCGCGCGCCGCGGCCAAAGAACTGACGGCGCGTTTCCAGCAGAACAGCTTCATCGGAAGGATGCAGGGTCATTTGTTCAACGCCTCGTCCAGGTTGAGAAGATTGCTTGCCATCAGAGTCCAGGCCGCGAACTCCGGCGCCGGGACCGCCTCATCCGGCTTCGATTCCCCGACCGCCAGCAGTTTCCGGGCCTCTTCCGGATGCGTGGCATAGTGCGCCGCCAGATCCTGGAGCGCGCGCCTGGCGATCTCGCGCTCCGCCGATTGAAACGGCCGCGCCAGCGCGCGCAGGGTCATGAAGTCCAGCCGCCGGTCGAAGCCGGCGTCCGCCAGCACAGCGCGCTGCGCCAGGTGCCGCGCGGCCTCCACGAACTGCGGGTCGTTCATGGTGGCCAGCGCTTGCAGCGGCGTGTTGGTCCGCTCGCGGCGCACCGTGCAGGTTTCGCGCGTCGGCGCGTTGAAAATGTCCATCGAGGCCGGCGGCGCGCTGCGCTTCCAGAACGTGTACAGGCTGCGCCGGTACAGCTTGTCGCCATGGTCCTGCTTGTAGAAGCGGGTGTTGCTGCCCACCATCGCCACGGTTTCCCAGACCCCCGCCGGCTGGTACGGTTTCACGCTCGGCCCCCCGATCGTGGGAACCAGCAAGCCGCTGGCCGCCAGCGCGAAGTCGCGCAGGGTCTCGGCGTCCATGCGGAAGCGCGGCCCGCGCGACAGCAGCCGGTTATCCGGATCCTTCTTAAGCTTCTCTTCGGCGGCCACCGCCGCCTGGCGATAGGCCGCCGAGGTGACCATCAGCTTGAACAACTTCTTCACGTCCCAGCCCGATTCCATGAAGTCGACCGCCAGCCAGTCCAACAATTGCGCATGGGACGGCGCTTCTCCCTGCGAGCCGAAATCTTCCGCCGTCCTGACCAGGCCCGTGCCGAAGAGCTCCTGCCAAAAGCGGTTGACCGTGACGCGGGCGGTGAGCGGGTTGGCCGGATCCACCAGCCAGCGCGCCAGTCCTAACCGGTTGCGCGGGAAGGAGGCGGGCAGAGGCGGCAGCACGGAGGGAACATTCGGCTCCACTTTTTCGCCGGGCCGGTCATACATGCCGCGTTGGAGAATGTGGGCCATGGGCTTCGAGTCCGCGCGCTCCTGCATCACCAGGGTGACCGCGCCGCGCCGGCGGATTCCGCGCCGCTCGGCGTCGAGCGATTGCAGTTGCGCCGAGAGTTTCCGGTACTCCGGGTCCTGATGGCTCAGGAAATGGATCTCGAACGCCTCCCGCTCGGCCCCCGTCAGCTTCTCCGGCTCGCGGTCGCGCGCGCCGTCCAGCACCGGCCACAACGAAGCCAGCAGCGCATCTTCCTCGCTGATCGCACGGCGGAAAACGCGGACGCCGGCAATCGCGCCTTCGGCGAAATACCGCGTCCCGTCCCGGCCCAGCCGCAGCGGCGCTTGGCTGGAGATGCTGCCTTCCAGGTACACGGTCTGATCGCCGCCGCCCTGCGTCGGGATGGCCTTGCCATTGATGTACAGCGCAAGACCGGCCTGCTCGCGGCTGCCGTCGTAGGAGACGGCCAGATGGTTCCAGCTCCCGGGCTTCAATTGCTCCATGTGGCCGGCGCGCACCTGGATCGCTTTGCCGCCGTTGCCGTTGAGCCGGAAGGCGGGCACGCGCGCGGCGATCTCCAGCACCCAGCCTCGTCCCTTGTCCTTCGTGTCCGACTGGCTCACCACCACGAAATTGTCTTCGCTGACCGGGAAGTAGACCGACGCCGCGATCGCGAAGGGCTTGTCCGCGTCGAGATCCGCCACCGGGGGAAGCTCGAATGAGGACTGCTTGGCGAAATGGATCGCTTTTCGCTCCGCGGTCTCGGCCGGTCCCAGTGTGACGCCCTGCGGCAGCGTGGCCGGCATGGCGCTCCACAGAGAAAACGCCTCCGAGGCGGCCTCCAGGGGCGCGTCGATGGCGCGCCGGGTCTCCGAGCGCAGCCATTGCTCAAAGGCCGGGCCGGGCGAGGCCTGCATCTGCCGCTTCCGGCTCTTGATGGCTGCCTCTTCGCCGCTCAACTGGCTCCAGCGCGCGCGGTCCTCCACCCGCGGCACTACGATCATCGGAGGCGTGTCGGGGCTGTTGCCGTCCATCACCGGCTGGGTGGTGTTGCGGAAGAAAGCGCCCAGCGAGTAGAAATCTTTTTGGGAGATGGGATCGAACTTGTGGTCGTGGCAGGCGGCGCATCCCACCGTCAGACCCAGAAACACCGCGCCGGTTGTGTCTACCCGGTCTTTGGCGTAGATGGCTTCGACCTCCTCCAGGATGACGCCGGCCTCGTTGGTCGTCACATTGCAGCGGTGAAAGCCGGAGGCCACCTGCTGGTCGAGCGTGCGGTCCGGCAGCAAGTCGCCCGCCACCTGCTCGATGGTGAAGCGGTCGAAGGACAGGTTGCGGTTGAAGGCCTGGATCACCCAATCCCGATACGGCCACATCTCGCGGTAGTTGTCGACATGGATGCCGTGGGTATCGGCGTAGCGCGCTGCGTCCAGCCAGTAGCGGGCGCGATGCTCGCCCCAGTGCTTGGACTCCAGCAGCCGGTCCACCAGCTTTTCATAAGCGCCGGCCGAGGAATCGCCGGCGAATTCCTCCACTTCGGCGGGGGCGGGAGGCAGGCCGGTCAGATCGAACGACAGCCGGCGGATCAGGGTACGCCGGTCCGCTTCCGGCGCCGGCGCCAGCCCCTCGGCATCCAGCCTGGCCAGAATGAAGCGGTCGATCGGATTGCGCACCCAGCTCCGGCGGGAAACCACCGGCGGCCGCGGACGCACCGGCGCCGCGAACGACCAGTGCTCCTTCCAGGGCGCACCTTGCTCGATCCAGCGGCGGATGCGATCCTTTTGCTGGGGAGCGAGCACCTTGTGCGACGCCGCCGGCGGCATCCGCATGGCCTCCTTGTCATGCGTGATGCGCTGATACAACAGGCTGCCTTTGGGCTGGCCGGGCACGATCACGCGTCCGCTCTTCCGCTCGGAGAAGGCACCCTCGCGCGTATCCAGGCGCAGCCCCATCAACCGCGTGTTCTTGTCCGGACCGTGGCAATGGAAGCAGGCGTCGGACAGGATCGGCCGGATGTCGCGCTGGAAGTCAACGCCCGGGGACAGCTTCGTCTCGGCCGCCGGGAGAGCCGGACAGAGCGCAAAGACAATGCAGAGGGCAGCGCGCGCCATGGGCACTATTATACCGCCTGGCTTTCATACAACGCCCTCACCCGCTCGATGGTATCCGCCTCCTGGGGGGACTTGTCCGGCCGCAGGCGGACGATCCGGGGGAAACGCAAGGCGTAGCCGCTCGCATGCCGCTTGGAGCGCTGGATGTTGTTGAAGGCTACTTCCACCACCACCACCGGCGCCACTCGCCGGCGGAAGCCTTGGTCTTCGATGGTGTGCGCAAGAAAATATTCGGTGAAGCGGCGGATTTCTTCGTCGGTCAGGCCGGAGTAAGCTTTCCCGATATCGACCAGATCCTGCCCATCGCGAACCGCAAAGGTGTAGTCGGAGAGCAGTCCATGGCGTTTGCCGTGTCCGTATTCGACGGCCGTCACGACAACATCCAACGTCGCCAGCGGCTGCTTCCACTTGAGCCACCAGCGCCCTCGCCGTCCAGGCAGGTACGGCGACGCGGAGGCCTTAATCACGATGCCCTCGTTTCCCCGCGCCAGCGCCCCCTTGAATTCCCGCTTCAGCAAATCGGCGGAGGACCACGCCTGCGCGGGCGACGGCCGGACAGAGGAGGATCCAGCCAGCAGTTCCTCCAAACGGCGGCGCCGCTCGGCCAGCGGCGTATCCAGCAGGGACTCCCCATTGAGGTACAACAGGTCGAAGGCCACAAAACGGACGGGAATCTCCAGAGGCAGCCACAGCTCCGGCTGCTTGCGTCCCAGCCGCTGCTGCAATTGGGTGAACGGCAGCGCCCGGCCCTCGCGCCACGCCACCACCTCGCCATCCATCACGAACTCGCCCGGCAGGGCGGCCAGCGGATCGGAGAGCTCGTGAAACTCCACGATCTCGTCCAGCGTGCGGGAATAGAGCTTCACTTCCCCGCCGCTTTTGTGGACCTGGGCGCGAATGCCGTCGTACTTGTCCTCGACCAGTCCGCCCTCGGGCATCTCCGCGAGCGCATCGCCGGCCGATTCGACGGGGCTCGCGAGCATGCAGCTCACGGGCCGGAACATCCGCAAGCCGGCCTCGGCCAGGCGGTCCGCCGCGGCCATACACAGTGTCGCGCCGATGTCGCCGGACAGCATGTTGGCCCGCCGCACCTGCTCGATGGGCCGCGCATAGGCACGAGCGATGGCTTCTTCCACCAGGCTTTCCTTCAGCCCGATTCGCAGATCGCCGGTGATGATCTTGATGAAATACTTGGCCACGCCGGGCTCCGCCCGCCGCAGCACCTGCTCCAGCACCGCCAGTTTGGCCGCGGGCCCACGCACGGACGCCAACTTCTCGAATGCCGCGGCGGCCTCGTCCACCCGCAGGCCGCGGGCGACTGGAGCCTGCTGAAGGATCTCCCCGGCCATGGCTCCCAGATCTCCGTGCTTCCGGTACAACGCTTCGGTGTCTTCGGGCGCCGCGCCGGCAATCCGCGTCACGGCCTGCCAAATCAAGGAACCGCCCGCGGCCAGCACTTTCTCTTCGCCGCGCGGAAACGCCCGCCCGCAGAAATACACCGCCACAGAGGCGGCCTCATCCACGGTGAGGGAACTCAGGTAGGCGCTGAGGAGGCGCACCTTCTCGTTCTTGCCGGAAGCGGCCGCGACAGCTTCACAAGTCTCCGCGAAGCGGCGCAATCACCCCCCGAACTGGCGCAGGTGATGGTCCAGGTGACGGTAGGTCAGCACGCCCCAGTCCTTGCCCGTCAGCTCGCCGAAGGCGGGGTGGGGATGCCACGGCCCGCCTGAACCGCGGGCCACGAAGCGTTCCAGCACGGCCTTCAGTTGCGCCATGTCCCGCTCCCAATCGCCCGCCTCCTTCCTCAGGAACTCAGGCGCGGTGGGGGCGCCTTTGGGAAAAGGCAGCCAGTAGATGATCAGTTGCTTGAGCGGGAAATAGCGAAGCGGACCGGATTTGGAGGCCACGGATACTTCCCCCATCGCCGCGCGAAGGGGCTCGGTTACGTGGAACAGCATCCCCGCGGCGCTCAGCTTTCCCCACTGGGGCGGTCTTTGTTGATCGAGTTTGCCAAACCTCGCCAGGATTTCAGCCTGAACGGATGGGTCCCAGAGCGTCTTCATGGAATCCTCCCCCTTTGATCGCCGCTACAAAGTGTACTTCGCTCCCGTCGGCAACCGGCTCCAGCAGACCCAGGGGGCTGATCTCCCCGTCCACCGCCACCGAGATATTGGGCCGCAGCCTGTCCTCGTCCAGCAGCCGTTCGCCGATCCCCGGCCAGGCCCGCTCCAGGTTGTCGATCACCTGGCGCACCGTTGCCCCTTCCGCCTCCACCGCCGCCCGCCCACCGGTCAAAGCTTGCAACAGCGAGGGGATGTACACGGTCGCCACGGCTCACCGCTTCCGCTCGATCGCCTCCCAGACCGAGGGAGGATTCATCGGGAGCCGGCTCATCCGCACGCCCGCCGCGCGATAGATGGCGTTGGCGACTGCCGCCGGCGGCGGAACAATGCTGGCCTCGCCCACGCCCCGAGCGCCAAAGGGATGTCCCGGATTCGACTTCTCCACGATCACCGTATCGATCATGGGCAGATCGAGCGCAGTGGGCATGCGGTAGTCCAGGAAGCTGGCGTTTCGCATCACGCCGTCGTCGCTCATG
The DNA here is from genome assembly GCA_016178945.1 of Acidobacteriota bacterium. Taxonomy (GTDB): domain Bacteria; phylum Acidobacteriota; class Terriglobia; order Bryobacterales; family Bryobacteraceae; genus JACOSH01. The sequence goes on along the minus strand of JACOSH010000446.1, from coordinate 1,840 downwards.
AAGTACTCCTCGTTGAGCGCCCAGCCGATGCCCTGCACGCTGCCGCCCTGCATCTGGCCCTCCACGTAGCTGGGGTGGATAGCTTTGCCCGCGTCTTGCACCGAGGTGAAGCGCAGCACCGCGACCTTCCCGGTTTCCGGATCTACCTCCACGTCGGCAATGCAGCCCGCGAACGATCCGCCCACTCCGCGCGGGCTGACCGCGCCCCGTCCCACCACGGGCCCGCCCGTGGACGCCAGACGTCCCGCCAGTTCCTGGAAGCTCATGGCACGCTCTCCGGCCCGAAATACACCGCGCTCCGCGGTGACCTGCTCGGCGCTGGTCTCCCACAGTTTGGCCGCCCGTTCCTTCATCTGCCGGATCACATCCTGCGCGGCTTCGTACGCGGCCCACCCCGTGGCGAAGGTGGTGCGGCTGCCGCCGGTGACCGCCGTGTAGCCGATCGAGTCGGTATCCGCCACCGTGGGGCGCACATCCTCGGCCGGCAGGCCCAGCACTTCGGCAGCCTGCATGGCCACCGACGTCCGGGTGCCGCCGATATCGGTGGAGCCCTCCACCAGGTTCACGGTCCCATCCGCGTTCACGCTGATCGTGCAACTGGAGGCGAATCCGATGTTGAACCAGAACCCGATGGCCACGCCGCGCCCTCGGTTCGGCCCGCCTAGCGGCGCGCTGTAGTGCGGATGATTCTTCATGGCCTCAAGCACTTCGATGCAGCCGATGACGCGGTACTTGGGCCCGTCGGCCCGCCGCGTGCCTTCCCTGGCGGCATTCCTGAGCCGGAGCTCGATGGGGTCGATCCCCAGCCTCTCGGCGATCTCATCCACCACGGACTCGGTTGCGAAGGCGGCATTGGTCGCTCCCGGAGCGCGGTAGGCGGCGGTGCTCGGCTTGTTCACCACCACGTCGAACCCGTCGATCATCACGTTGGCGACATCGTAGGAAGCGAACACGCACATGGCGCCCGGCCCGACCATCGATCCGGGATACGCGCCGGCTTCGTAGGCCAGGTACGCCTGTGCGGCGGTGATACGCCCGTCCTGGCGCGCTCCGATCTTCACTTTGAGGTAGGAACCCGGCGTGGGCCCCGTACCTTCGAACACGTCTTTGCGGGACATCACCAGCTTTACCGGACGCCCGGTCTTCTTCGACAACAGCGCGGCCACCGGCTCCAGGTAGACCGGAATCTTGCCGCCGAATCCGCCTCCGATCTCCATGGGCGTCACCTTCACCCGCGAGACCGGAAGATCCAGGACACAGGCGGTGACATCCCGCACCACGAACGCGCCTTGAGTGCTGCACCAGATGTGCACGCGCCCGTCGTTGTTCCACAGCGCGGTGGCGGTCTGCGGCTCGATGTAGCCCTGGTGGACCGTGGAGGTGCTGAACTCCCGCTCCACAATCACGTCCGCTTCCCCGAAGCCCTTGTCGATATCGCCCAGGACATGCCGGAAGTGCTCGGCGACGTTGCCGGCCTTTCCGGTATCCTCGCCGAATTCCTTGGTCTTGAGATCGTCGTGCAGGATGGGCGCGCCGTCCTGCATGGCCTCGGGTGCGGTCAGGACGCACGGCAGGACCTCGTAATCCACTTCGATCAGCCCCGCAGCCTCCTCAGCGGCATGCGCGCTCGATGCCGCCACGGCCGCCACGGCGTGTCCCCGGTACAACACCTTTCCGCTGGCCAGGACGTTTCCGCGGATGTAGCTGAGTGGCGTATCGCCCTCACCGAGATCGACGATCCGGTCCGGCGATTGGGGAAGGGTGGCCGCGGTCACCACCGCCTTGACGCCTGGAAAGGCCTCGGCCTTGCTGGTATCGATGTGCCGGATGCGCGCGTGGG
>JACOSH010000088.1 GCA_016178945.1 Acidobacteriota bacterium | reverse complement strand
TGCAAACCAACCGCTGGACGAACCCGTTCTATTGGCTGCCGGATAGGAGACGCCGCCCTCGACGAGGTCGCCGGTCGGCCAATGTCCAAAATTCTACGTTTTCCCGTGATCGCTAACAGCGTTTCGCGGCCTCGCGTTTGAGCACTCGGCCCATCAGGCTCTTTTCCGGGATTTGCGCGCTTCAAACTGCTTCAATGCTTCTCGGCGGATGTCAGCCCAGTCCTGCCGGGTCATTTCGGTGGGCTCGCCACTCTGAATGCCCTCCATCAGCATGGTTTCGAGTTTCTCTTGCGCCTTGCGCTTCTCATCGTCGCGGATCAGATCGCGAACGTACTCGCTGACGCTACTGTAGCGGCCTGAGCCCACTTGGTCGTCAACGAACTCCTTGAGTTGGTCCGGTAGGGATTGTCTGCATGATGCACCTTTGGCTTCCGGGCTCACAGTACCATGCATGGCAAAGGATGGCAAGTATTGCCATACTAGATGCCACCAAATTGTGCGTACCGCGTGCGATTCGTGAAGCCCTGGTACCATGAAAGAGTTGTCCCCATGCATCGCGAGTACGTCAAATGGCACAGCCCGGTCCTGGGGCGCGGGATGGAGCTGCTCGTCTTCGGCCACGCCGGCGCGCCTCTGCTGGTCTTCCCGACTTCCATGGGCCGGTTTTTCGACTACGAGGAACGCGGCATGATCGAGGCCGTGAACCACAAGTACGGCGCTGGCCAGTTGCAGGCCTTCCGCGTCGATAGCGTGGATGCGGAGAGCTGGTACAACAAGGCCGTCCACCCGCGCGACCGCGCGGCGCGCCACGCTCAGTACGACCGCTTCCTGGTGGACGAGGTCATCCCCTTCATCCGCGCCCGCAATCCGGAGCGGCCCGTGGCCACCGGCTGCAGCTTCGGCGGCTACCATTGCGTCAACTTCTCACTGCGCCATCCCGAGCTGGTCGCCGGCTGCGTCAGCATGGGCGGCGCCTTCGACATCCACCAGTTTCTCGACGGCTACTACGACGACAACTGTTACTTCAACTGCCCGCCGGACTTCCTTCCCAATCTCCACGACGAGAGCTACCTGGGCCGCTATCGCAACGGGATGAAGCTGGTGCTGGCCACCGGCGAGCGCGACATCTGCCTGGAGGAGAACCTGCGCCTGTCGCGGCTGCTCGCGGAAAAGCAGATCCCGCACTGGCTGGACGTGTGGGGCGGCGAAACCGGCCACGACTGGCCCTGGTGGCGGCGGATGGCGGCGAAGTTCTTCTAAGCGAGGATCGCTATGCACAAGATCGGCATCGTCTATGGCATGGAGCAGACCTTCCCGCCCGCCTTCGTGGACCGGATCAATTCGCTCAACCTCCCGGACGTTCACGCCGAGCACATCCGCATCGGCGGCATCAGGATGGCCGAGCCCTCCGGCTATCGCGTCATCGTCGACCGCATCTCGCACGACATCCCCTTCTATCGCGCCTATCTCAAGAACGCCGTGCTGGGCGGGACCATCGTCATCAACAATCCCTTCTGGTGGGGCGCCGACGACAAGTTTTTCAACTACGCGCTGGCCTCGCGGCTCGGCGTGGCGACGCCTCGCACCGTGATCCTCCCGCATAAGCAGCACCCGCCCGGCACCACCGGCCAGTCCATGCGCAACCTCATCTATCCGCTGAACTGGGAGGAGATCTTCGACTACGTCGGCTTCCCGGCCTTTCTCAAGCCCTTCAGCGGCGGCGGCTGGAAGAACGTCTACAAGGTGAGCTCGCCCGAGGACCTGGGCAACGCCTACAACCAGACCGGCGACCTGTGCATGACGCTCCAGCAGGCCATCGATTTCGAAGAATACTTCCGCTGTTACGTCGTCGGCCAGGAGCGGGTGCACTTGATGCGGTACGATCCCCGGCAGCCGCACGAAAACCGCTACGTGAAGAACGGCCCGCCCATCCGGCCAGAGCTCGAAGAGCGCATGACCGGCGATTGCCTGAAGCTGTGCCGCGCGTTGGGATATGATTTGAACACCGTGGAGTTCGCGGTCCAGGACGGGGTGCCCTACGCCATCGACTTCCTGAATCCGGCGCCCGACGCCGACTGCCACTCGGTAGGACCGGAAAACTTCGCCTGGATCGTCGACACCCTGGCCGATTTCGCCGTCCACCTGGCCCAAAGCGACCACGACCCGGCCGCCGAGCTGCGCTGGTCCACGTTTTTGAGAGGAAGAGGTCAATAGTCAAGTTATCAGTTCTCAGTAGTCAGTTATCAGTGGCTGAGAACTGACCGCTGATAGCTGATAGCTGACAACTGACAACTCCCCATGTCCCCCACCTTCAGCATCGGCATCGAGGAAGAGTACCAGACCGTCGACCCGGTCACCCGCGACCTGCGGTCCCACATCGACGCCGAGATCCTGGAAAAGGGGAAGAAGCTGCTCAAGGAGCGCGTCAAGGCGGAGATGCACCAGTCGGTGGTCGAAGTCGGCACGGGAGTCTGCCGCAATATCCAGGAGGCGGCTCAGGACGTGCTGGAAGTCCGGCGCGGCATTGTGGAGCTGGCGCGGGAAAACGGGCTGCGCGTGGCCAGCGCCGGCACCCATCCCTTTGCCGACTGGCGCCGCCAGGATATCTACCCCGATCCGCGCTACCACACCATTGTCGAAGAGATGCAGATGGTGGCCCGCGCCAACCTGATTTTCGGCCTGCACGTGCACGTCGGCATCGAGGATCGCGAGACCCAGATCCAGATCATGAACGCGGCGCGCTACTTCCTGCCGCACATCCTGGCGCTGTCGACCAATTCCCCCTTCTGGCTGGGCATGGACACGGGCCTGAAATCCTACCGCTGCAAGGTGTTCGACCGGTTCCCCCGCACCAACATTCCGGACTACTTTCCCAGTTGGGGCGAATACGAGAGCTTCGTCGGCCTGCTGGTGAAGACCCGCTGCATCGACAACGCCAAAAAGATCTGGTGGGACATCCGGCCGCACCCCATCTTCCAGACGCTCGAGTTCCGCATCTGCGATGTCCCCATGCGCTACGAGGAGACCATCGCCATCGCGGCGCTGATCCAGGCCACGGTGGCCAAGCTCTACAAGCTCTTCGCCGCCAACCAGGGCTTTCGCCTGTACCGGCGGGCGCTGATCATGGAGAACAAGTGGCGCGCGGCCCGCTGGGGGCTGGACGGGAAGCTGATCGACTTCGGCAAGCAGGAAGAAGTGCCCGTGCGCGACCTGTTGCGGGAGTACCTGGAGCTGATCGACGACGTGGTCGACGGCCTGGGCTCGCGCCGGGAGCTGAGCTATATCCACACCATGCTGGAGCGCGGCAGCGGCGCCGACCGGCAGCTCCAGGTATTCCGCGAAACAGGGGATCTGAAGAAAGTGGTCGATTACATCATCGAAGAGACGGAAGCGGGGTTGTTCCCCGCGGGCAAGACGAGGACCGTGTGACGGGAATGAGTTTCGATCCGGAGCTGACGCCCGGGGCCCGCAACGCGGTCAACGTGTGCCTGCGCATCCAGCCCCACGAAAAGGTGACCATCGTCACCGACTACGCCGCCCGCGAGATCGCCGCGGCCCTGGCGGCCGCGGTCGAGGAGGTGGGCGCGCCTTACCGGGAATGGGTGCTGGAAGAGATCGCCCCGCGGCCGCTGGCGGCCATGCCGCCGCAGATCTTGGAGGACCTGGAGTCGAGCCAGGTTTCCATCTACGCGGTGGTCGCCCAGGCCGATGAGCTCAAGACCCGGATGCAGATGACCGGCGTCGTCAACCGCCGCAAGATCCGCCACGCCCACATGGTCAACATCGACCGCCGCATCATGCTGGAAGGCATGCGGGCCGACTTTCTGGAAGTCGACCGCATCAGCACCGAGGTCTGGCGGATCGCCAGCGCGGCGCGCGAGATCCGCGCCACCACCCCGGCCGGCACCGACCTCATCGCGCGGCTCTCGCCCGAGTACCGCTGGCTGAAGACCAGCGGCATCATCAGTCCGGACAAGTGGGGCAACCTGCCCGGCGGCGAGACCTTCACCACGCCCCAGCGGGTGGACGGCGACTTTGTGATCGACGGCGTGGTGGGCGACTATCTGTGCGCCAAGTACGGCAACCTGCGGGAAACCCCGCTCTCGATCCGCGTGCGCGACAGCCGCCTCGTGGAGGCGCACAGCTCGAACCGCGCGCTGGAAGAGGAATTCTGGGATTACACCCATACCGACGAGAACAGCGACCGCGTCGGGGAGTTCGCCATCGGCACCAATATCGGCGTCCGGGACGTGATCGGCAACATCCTCCAGGACGAGAAGATCCCCGGCGTCCACATCGCCTTCGGCAATCCCTACGGCGACCACACCGGCGCCAGGTGGTATTCGGCCACCCACATCGACGTGGTCGGACGGAACTTCGACATCTGGGCCGATGGCCGTCATATCATGCGCGCCGGCCGGTTTCTGCTGGCATGATCCCCGAGCTGCGCCGCCGCTTCAACGCGGCGTTCACGCCCGCCAAATACCAGGCCTTCCTCGATCGCATCAACCGCCGCTGCGGCACGGAGGTCAAGTTCCGCCACTCCGAAACGCCCTGCTTCTTTCCTCCGGCCGTCCTCGACAAAATGGCCGCTTATGGCCGCGATCTGATCCGCCAGTTGCTCACGCCGGATTACCTGGCCCGCTCTGCCCGTACCATCCCCGCGGCCTACCGCGTGCCCAACGAACCTGCGCACCCGCTCTTCCTCCAGGCCGACTTCGGCCTGGACGGGAATCTGGAGCCCAAGCTGGTCGAGATCCAGGGCTTCCCGTCGCTCTACGCCTATCAGCCCGCTTTGGCCATCGAGTACCTTAAGTCCTACGATCTCGACCCCAGCCTGCGATTCCTGCTCGGCGGCCTGGATATCGACGGCTATCACCGCCTGCTGCGCCGCGCCATTCTTGGCGACTGCGACCCCGGCAACGTCATCCTTATGGAGATCGAGCCGTTGAAGCAGAAGACGCTGCCCGATTTTCTGCTCACCGAACGGCTGTGCGGGATCCGCGCCGTCTGCATCACGGAGATTCGCAAGGAGGGCCGCCGCCTGTTCCATGGAGATACGCCCATCCATCGCATCTACAACCGCGCCATCGTCGACGAGCTCCAGCGCCGGGGCGTCCGCCCGGCCTTCGATTTCCGCGACGACCTGGACGTCGAGTGGGCCGGCCACCCCAACTGGTATTTCCGGATCAGCAAGTTCTCGATTCCCTACCTGCGGCACGCCTGCGTGCCGAAAACTTGGTTTCTGGATGAGCTCGAGGCCCTTCCGGACGACCTGGACCGGTACGTGCTCAAGCCGCTGTACTCCTTCGCCGGCCTGGGCGTGAAGGTCGGCGTCGCGCGCGACGACCTGGCCGCCATCCCGCCGGCCCGGCGTCACGACTACATCCTGCAGGAGCGCGTCAACTTCGCATCTCCGATTGACACCCCGCACGGGCCGACCCAGGCCGAGGTCCGCGTCATGTACATCTGGGACGGCCCCGAGCCGGTCGCCTGCACCAGCCTGGTCCGCATGGGCCGCGGCAAGATGATGGGCGTGGACCACAATCGCGACCTGGAGTGGGTCGGCGCCTCCGCGGGATTCTACCCGCCAGCCTGAGCAGTCGCGGCTCAAATCCCGCCGCCGCGGAGACCACACGAACTATCCGGGCTTCTCATCAAGTACGGCACTGGATCGAAACGACAACTCCGCTCTGGCTGTAGCTATCACCGGCTTTAACAAGCGGGTCACCTTCCATATTCTGCGTAACGGCTTCGCCAGGCGCCCGCTGGAGAACGGCGCCGACATCCGGCTGATCCAGGTCCACAGTCGCATCGGCACGACAGTTGACGCCGCAAGTGATGCGGGTCGTTAGGCTGCCGGATATGCGAAACTAGTGACAGCTTGAAAGTCAGGGAACTGCTTCGTCTGTTGGAGGAGGACGGCTGGCGAGTCGCGCGAACTCGAGGGAGCCACAGACAGTTCACGCACGCGGGCAAGCCGGGGACCCTGACCGTTGCGGGCAAGCCAGGCGTTGATGTCCCGCCCGGAACCTCAATACCATTTTGAAGCAGGCGGGCCTGAAAAAGTGAGGTGGAGTTGTGATGCGATATATGGTGGTCGTCGAGCGCGGAGAGAAGAGCTGGGGGGCCCACGTCCCGGACCTCCCGGGATGCGTTGCCGTGAGCGACACGCGAGATGAAGTACTACAACTCATCCGCGAGGCTATAGGCTTCCACATCGACGGCCTCAGGCACGATGGTCTGCCCGTGCCCCCGCCAAGTTCGGAAAGTGAGTTCGTCGAAGTCACGGCAGCCTGACTCGGCGCTGCAAGGCGGCAGCCAAGAAACAGGCCGCGCTTGAGGCCAATGGGAACAGCCGCAGTCACAATCTATCTTTCGTCTCTTTTCAACAAAATACGGTTGTTTCCAGATTAAACCTCTTGACAGGCCTGATAATCTGGAATTGGGAAGAGGCGGCCTCGCCCTTTGAGGCCGCCGCGATGAGTTTTTGCCGGCCGGCAATCGTCGTCAGGCCGGACTTCGGTCCGGTCAGGTGTTACTTCCGCTTACGAGCATGCTCCAGGA
>JACOSH010000445.1 GCA_016178945.1 Acidobacteriota bacterium | reverse complement strand
CGCTTATATCCCCTCGCTGCGCGTGCTGCGGGAAGGCGGTTACGAGGGCGGCGGGGCGATGATCGGATACGGCCAGCCCGGCCCGTTCGGCGCGGCCGTGGAAGAGATCATCGCCGAGGAGGTGGAGGAGCTGGTCTTGAAGACCAGCTCGCTGCGCTGACACCGATGATCGCCGAGCTGGACGCCGCGCAGGCGCTCGAATGGCTCGATCCGCTGGCCGAGCTGCTACGGGACGCCGTGGAGTCGGGGGCCTCGATCGGATTTCTGCCGCCGCTGGAGATGGACGAAGCCCGGCGCTACTGGCGCGAGGTCGCCGAGGCGCTCACGGCTGGAACTCGCGCCTTGCTGGTGGCGCGGGTGGACGGCCAACTGCTGGGGGCGGTCCAACTCGGTCTGGAAACGCGGCCCAACGGGGCGCATCGCGCCGAGGTCATGAAGCTGATGGTTGATCGCCGCGCCCGGCGGCGTGGAATCGGACGAGCCCTGATGCAAACCGCGGAAGAGGCGGCCCGGCGGCTAGGGCGTAGCCTGCTGGTGCTGGATACCCGGGTGGGCGACGCCGCCGAGCAATTATACGCCAGCATGGGCTATCTCCGGGCCGGGGTCATCCCCCGGTATGCCGCGGATGGGGCCGGCGTGCGGCACGATACGGTGTTTTTTTACAAGGAGATCGGGCTGGACCCGGTACCCCGCCCCCATTGAGGTCCGGAATCGGTTAGACTAGGGATTGACTGCACCACATTCTAAGAGGTTCAGGTAACCGCCGAGGGGGGTGGCACGTCTCCCATAAGGCGCAGAGTGGAAAGGAACTAGGTTTTCATGATTTTGTGCAGGCGCCTTGGCCTGACTTGCGCCTTGGTTTGTCTCTGCTGTCTCTCCCAGAACGCCGCTGCCGCTCAACCAGCTAAACCGGCCCAGGACAGCCAAGCAAAACCGGCCCAACCACCCCAGCAGAAGAAGCAGAATCCCTTCGAGGCCGTCCCGCAGGCCGAGCCGGCTAAGCCGGAGCCTCCCAAGCCCGTGCCCCAGCAGGTGAAGCCCCCGCTGGAGGCCCCCAAGCCCGCCGAAGAACCCAAGGCCGCGCCCGCCGACGCCGACGCGATCGAGACCATTGAGTTTCGGGGCGCCCGCCGCGTTCCCCAGGACACCCTGCGCGCCCTGATCTTCAGCAAGAAGGGCGACCGCGTGGACAAGGAGATCCTGCGGCGCGATTTCATGGCCCTGTGGAACACCGGACGATTCGACGACATTACGCTGGAGACCGAGGCCGGCAAGACCGGCGTGATCGTCCGCTTCGTGGTGGTGGAGCGCCGCGTGGTGCGAACCATCAAGTACGACGGCATGAAGTCCATCACCGTCTCGGAGATCCTCGACCGCTTCAAGGAGCGGAAAGTCGGCCTCTCGGTGGAATCGCAGTACGACCCGAACCGGGTGCAGCGCGCCGCCGTGGTGCTGAAGGAATACCTGGCCGAGCGCGGCCGGCAGTTCGCCACGGTGACGCCCGACGTGCGCCAGATTCCGCCCTCCTCCCTGTCGGTGAACTTCGTGGTCAACGAAGGCCCCAAGGTGAAGGTCGGCACGATCGACGTCACCGGCAACGAGGTGTTCAAGGACAAGGTCGCCATCCGGGCAATGAAGAATTCGCGTCCCATCGGAATTCCGCGTTCCATCCTGTTCGAGAACATCTTCGCCAAGACGTTCGACTCCACCAAGCTGGAAGAAGACAAGGAGCGGCTTCGCGAAGCCTATCGCGAAAAGGGCTACTTCCTGGCCAAAGTGCTGGACCACAAGGTGGAGATGCGCGACGTGGGAGGCGGGAAGTTCCGTATCCCGCTGTTTTATCCCAACAAGCCGGGCAAGCGCGCCGACCTGACGGTTCCGGTGGAGGAAGGCCGGCAATACAGGCTCGGAAAGATCACCTTCGCCGGCGTCAAGCTGTTCCGAACGCCGGAGACCCTGATGCGCCCGGTGTTCCAGATGGGCGAGGGCGACGTCTTCTCCACCGCCAAGCTGCGCAAGGGCTTTGAGCAGTTGCGCAAGCTGTACGGCGAGTTCGGCTATATCGACGCGGTCACCGAGCCCGGCTTCGACTTTCCGGGCGGCGACAAGATCGACCTGACCTTGACGGCCGAGGAAGGCAAGCAGTTCTTCGTGCGGCGCATCGACTTCTCCGGCAACACCACCACGCGCGACAAAGTGATCCGCCGCGAGGTCCTGCTGGACGAAGGCGACATGTTCAACACCCGGCTGTGGGACGTCAGCATCCTGCGGTTGAATCAGCTCGGCTACTTCGAAGTCCTGAAGGAGAACGAGGCGGCCGAGATCAAGCGGAATCCCCAGTCCAACACCGTGGACATCACCCTCAAGGTGAAGGAGCGCGGCAAGAATTCGATCGGGCTGACGGGCGGCGTCAGCGGCATCGCCGGGAGCTTCATGGGCTTCAACTATGCCACCAACAACTTCCTGGGCTTGGGGGAAACCCTGTCCATCGAGTCGCAGTTGGGATCGCGCATGCGCGACGTGAGCTTCGGTTTCACCGAGCCGTACTTCCTGGACCGGCCGCTGAACCTGGGGTTCGTGGTGTACATGCGGCGGTTCAACTTCGATCAGGGCCGCGAGATCTCGCTGCTGACCGGACGCAACTTCATCCCGCTGTTCGACACGCTGGGCCGCGACAACCTGCTCAACTACGTGCAGAACAGCCAGGGATTCAACCTCTCGGGAAGCTATCCGCTGCGGCGCGCTTTTGCCCGGTTAGGGATCACCTATGGCTACGACCGGTCCGACATCGTGGTCAAGAGCACGGCCTCGCGGCAGTACTTCGAGTTCATCAACTTTCAGGGGATCGGCGGGCCCAACGCGCTGTCGGGAATCAAGACCAGCCGCATCACGCCTTCGTACTCGTACAACACCGTCAACCACCCCATCAATCCCACGGGAGGCAGAAGCCTCTTCATCTCCACGGAATTCGCCGGGAGCTTCCTGGGCGGCAACGTGAACGTGGTCCGCCCGGTGATCACGGGCAGCTACTTCCGGCCGGCCTTGAAGAAAGGACACGTGCTGGCCTTCCACGGGCTGGCTTCGCACCTGACCGGCTATGGCGGGAAAGTGGCGCCGCCGTTCAGCCGCTCCTACATCGGGGGCGAGCAGGATATCCGCGGATTCGACATCTGGGGGGTGAGCCCGATTGCGTTCGTGGCCAGCGAGGCGAAGGTCAACATCCTCAACGACGACGGCTCGGCGCGCCAGCAGAAGGTGATCGACGCCAACGGCGTGGAGTCGTTCGCGCCGACGACCATGCAGATTCCCATCTATCAGCTCGTCTTCCCCGGCGGCGACACCCAGATGATCGGCAACTTCGAATACCGCATCCCCATTGTCGGACCGGTGAACCTGGCGGCGTTTTTCGACATCGGCGCCAACAAGATTCTTCGCCCGGATCAGTTGCGGATGAACGCGGATCGAGTCAACGAGCTGAACGGGCTGTTCCCGCAGGCCGGCTTCGACGGGCGGGCGCGGATCGCGCCGGGAACCCAGCGGGTGCGGGCCTCGACCGGACTCGAATTGCAGGTGTTGCTGCCGGTGGTGAACGCGCCTTTCCGCATTTACTGGGCCTACAATCCGATGATCGTGCAGGAGTTTCTGCAACCGCCGATCGTGGCCGACCGCTCCTCGTTCCCCAACAACGCGACGTTCATCAACTCGGTGGCCTTGTTCGGACGCGCCTCTCCGTTCTTTGAGCGGAGGAAGAGCTTCCGGTTTACGATCGGGAGAACATTCTAGAGCAGAGGCCTCCACGCCGGGACCGGGTGTGCTAGTATCCAAAGAATACACAGAGGAGTCGAAAGCCAGTGAAACAGCTTTTCTTTTTTGCGCCGGCCCTGGCGCTGGGGGTTTTGGCCGCTTACGGGCAGGCCGCGCCCGCGCAGACCAAGGTCGGCATCATCCATATCCAGAACGCGATCATCGGCACCAAGGAAGGTCAGAAGGCGGCCCAGGAGCTGCAGGTCCGGTTTGCTCCCAAGAAGACCGAGCTCGAAAAGAAGCAGAACGACATCGAATCCCTGCGGGCCCAGCTTGCCAAGGGCGCCAACGCGATGGGCAACGACCAGAAGGAAAAGCTGATGCGGGACATCGACCTCAAGACCAAGTCGCTGACTCGCGACACCGAAGACGCCCAAGCCGAGTTGGATCAGGAGCAGCAGAAGGTGATGAATGAGCTGGGCGGCAAGCTGATGGCCGTGATCGACAAGTACGCGCGCGATAACGGCTACGCCATGATCTTCGACATCAGCTCGCAGCAGAGCCCCGTCATCTACGCGGCCAACGGAATCGACATCACGCCGGAAGTGGTGTCACTGTATGACAAGAACGCCCCAGCGCCCGCCGCGGTAACCGCGGCTCCCGCACCCAGACCGGCCGCCCCTGTCGCCCGGCCCGCCACACCGGCCGCTCCACCGGTGGTAAAGAAAAAGTAGGTCCAAAGAAAAACGCCCCGCCTGGCAGCCGGCGCCGGACGGGGCGTGAGTCACAAGGAGGAGACAACGCACACCAAAGCGAGACTGTCTCTTCTTCCGCACGCGTCCTGCCAAACCGGTAACTACCTCGTTTTCAATCCGCATCCCAGTCGCCCACCCCGTTCCATTCTCATTTTTCGGAGGCGCTCTCCCTCGTCGGCTACCGAATTCGGGATTCTCGCTAGCCTACAATAGGATGGTGATTCCACCTCCGCACGGCGGTCCCGGCCAGGCTCTGCTCCACCCGGCCGCGGCGCGGAGAGCTCTGATCGGATTCCTGCTGTCCGGCTTTCTGACCGCGCTGCTGGGCGCGATCCTGCCCGCCTGGGGCTATCATCTTCGATTCGAGTTCGTTACCATCGGCCATTACTTCTTGAGTCTGACCCTGGGCGTGCTGATGTCCGCGGCGGCGAGCCGCGCATTGCTCGCGCGCGCGGGAGTCGCCATCCCGCTGATGGCGGCGTCCGTGCTGGCAAGCGGCGCGCTGCTGTTCTTGGCCTTTGTGTCGCCGCCCGCTCCCGCACTGTGGCGCATGTGCGGGTTGTTCTTCGTCGGGGTGGCAGCCGGCTTGCTCAACAGCGCCATCTTTCAGGCGCTGTCGGTCACCTACCAGCATGATCCCGCCGCGACGGTCAACCTGGGTGGCATTTTCTTCGGCCTGGGATGCGCCCTCGTAACGATTCTGGTGGCGGGCACGTTTTACGCGTACTCGGTTACCGCGATTCTGGCTCTGGCAGCGATCCTCCCGGCTTTGTTCGGGTTGCTTTACGGGCGCACCGATTTTCCCGCCCAGCCGCTGCCCGAGCAGCGGCCCTTGCGGCAGGCCCTGCGCGACGTCCGCGACCCGGCAGCCGTCTTACTGGCCGCGCTGCTGTTCTTCCAGTTCGGCAACGAATGGTCGATCGCTGGATGGCTGGCGGTGTTTTTGGCTGGGCGGCTGGGGATGAGTCCGGAGTCGTCCCTATGGATTCTGACTCTCTATTGGCTGTCGCTGCTACTGGGGCGAGTCGCGGCGCTGGCCATCCTCCCGCGCCTCTCGCATGGCAAGCTGCTGGGGGGCAGCGCGGCCGCGGCCATGTTCGGATGCATCGTTCTGATGTCCACCAACGATCGCTTCGGCGCTTACTCCGGCGTGCTGCTGGTGGGCACGGCCTTCGCCGTGATCTATCCGCTGGTGGCGGAAAAGATCGGACATCGTTTCACCTCGTACCATCCCGGGCAATTCAACGGGATCTTTTCGCTGGCCATGATCGGCGCGATGCTGGCGCCGGCGGTGTGCGGCTACCTGGCGGCGGTGTGGGGAATTGGAGTGGTGCTGGCCTTGCCCTTGGTGGGAACCGGCGTGGTGGTGGTGCTGATCTCATTGATTTGGCTGGAGTCGAAAATTGGCGGATAACGTAAGTCGTAGAGCGCGGTGTGCAGTCTGCCTTCTGGCGGTGCTCTGGCGGCCGCTGTGGGCGGGATCGCCGGAGCGCATGCGCGCCCTGATCGAGTCGTCCCCCGTGGCGCAGCGCGGGACGGTGGGCGTCGTGGTCGTGGATCTGAAGAGCGGGGAAACCATCCTGGAAGTGAATCCGAACCGCTTCTTCGTACCGGCCTCGAACACCAAGTTGTTCACGACCGCGCTGGGGTTGCTGCGCCTGGGGCCGGATCATCGCTTCCAAACGGTGGTCACGGCGGCCGCGCCGCCGGACGCCAACGGACGCATCACCGGTTCGCTGACTCTGCTGGGAGGCGGAGACGCCAATCTCTCGGGCCGCGAGCTGCCCTATCGTGAAGGCGCTCCGCTGGGGAATCCGCTGGCGCCGATCGAAGAGCTGGCCGGCCAAATCGTGGCGCGCGGCGTGCGGCGCATCGACGGCGGCATCGTGGGCGACGACACCGCCTGGCTGTGGGACCCGTACCCGGGCGGCTGGGCCGTCGACGACATGGTCTGGGACTACGGCGCGCCGGTCAGCGCGCTGGCGATCGGCGACAATATCGTGACTCTGACGGTGCGTCCGGGCGACCCGGTGACCGTCACGCTCGAGCCGCAGCTCGAATACTTCCTGATCGACAACCGCGTGCAGACGGGAAACGCCGCGGCCATCCACATCGACCGCGAGCCGGGCTCGCGCCAGGTCCGGCTGTGGGGGACTATCCCGGCGAAAAGCGCCGGCCTATCCTACCGGCTGGCCCTCGACGATCCGGCGCTCTACGCGGCCACGGCGTTGCGCGACGCGCTGTCGCGCCGGGGCGTGGCGATCCGCGGCGCGGCGGTGGCGCGTCACTCACCCGACGGCCCGGCGCCGGCCGGCCTGGAGCTGGCGCGCCTCGCCTCGGCGCCCCTGATCGAAGACCTGCGTGTGATCGGCAAAGTGAGCCAGAATCTGCACGCCGAGATGCTGCTGCGCGCCGTGGGGCGGGCGCGGCGCGATGCCGGAACCGGCGCGGCCGGTCTGGAGGAGCTGCGCGCGCTTCTCAAGGAAGCGGGGATTGAGAAGGACGAATATCGTCTCCACGATGGCTCCGGGCTCTCGCGCGGCAACCTGGTGACGCCGGCGGCGGTAGTGAAGCTGTTGCGCTTCCTCTACGCGGGTCCCCAGCGCGAGAATTGGGTGGACCTGTTGCCGGTGGGCGGCGCGGACGGCACCCTGCGCGCGCGGCTTAAGAACACCCCCGCGGCGAGCCGGATTCGGGCCAAGACCGGATCGCTGGGCAACGTCACCGCGCTGTCCGGCTACGCCGAGAGCCAGAGCGGCGCCCTGCTGGCCTTCGCGATCCTGGTCAACAATGCCAACCTGCCTGCCGCCGAGACGCGGGCCTTTGTTGATAAACTGGTGGTAGCGATGGTGGAGTAGGGGAGTTGTACTGACAACTGAGAACCGACAACTGACATCTTGTTTATGCCCATCTTTGAATACCGATGCGACGATTGCGGCGCCAGCTTTGAGAAGCTGATGCGCCGAGACGAAACTGACGGACTGGAATGCCCGGCCTGCGGCCAGAAGCACTTGACGCAGCAGTTCTCGACGTTCGCGGCGCACGCCGGCTCCCCGGCCGCGCGCGCGGCCGCGCCGGCGTGTCCCAGCGGCATGTGCAGTAATCCGGCCTTCTGCGGCAGAAACTAGGCCGTTTGGCCGGGTACTTGGGGCGTGCTACGCTAAGGGGGAGGCGCAGGGCATGGAGACACTGACTTCGCAGCCTCTGGTCGCCGGCGAACGGCTTTCGCGGGACGAGTTCCTACGGCGCTGGGAACTGTTGCCACACATCAAACGAGCTGAGCTCATTGGAGGAGTGGTCTACATGCCGTCGCCGGTTTCCATCGGCCACGCTGTTCCCGATCTGTTGGCGGGCGCATGGCTGGCTAACTATGTCGCCGCTACTCCGGGATGCGAGGCTGGCGCCAACTGCACCTGGCTGATGCGGGAGGACGCACCTCAACCCGATGCCTCTCTTTTCATACTTCCCGAGTACGGCGGGCAGTGTTGGATGGAAGGGCCGCTGGTGGCCGGGGCGCCGGAGCTGGCCATCGAAGTCGCCGTCTCCAGCGCCGCACGCGACCTGGGTCCCCGGCTGGAGCTGTACCGCGCAGCGGGTGTTCAGGAGTACGTGAACGTCCTGGTGAAAGAATCGCGGATCATCTACAGGCGGCTGGTGGAGGGCGCTTACGTGGAGATGCACGCGGAAGCGGACGGTCTCCTGCACTCCGTCGTGTTCCCTGGATTGTGGCTGGACCCTCACGCCCTCCTGGAGCGTAAGGGGGCCCGCCTGTTCGAGGCTCTCAATAAGGGCCTTCAGTCGCCGGAACACGCGGATTTCGTCCAGGCCCTAGCGCGACGGCGGACGGGCGGCGAGCGCGCCCAGGTATAGGCCTCCGCCCACCAGCAGCGTCTGAGTCAATCCCAAATAGATCGCGCAAACGACAGCCAGCACGGAGCCCAGCACGCTCGACGCGGCGTTTAGCGACCAGGCCCAGCGCACCGATGGCTTGTGCCACTGCTCCAGACGGCCGAGGCCGGTGGGGAAGGGCATCCCCATGACAAATCCGGCGGGAAAGATCAACAGCATCGTCACCACGATTTTTGCGCTCAACGGCCAGCCCACGCCGGCGGTCAGCAGCGGCGCCGAGATGACCGCCAGCGCCGCCACCAGCAGCGCCACGGCGGCCAGCGCGGTCCGCAGATTCTTCCCGGCGGCTCCCAGTGCGCGGCGGCTCCAGTAGCTGCCGAGTCCGCTCGAAACAAGCATCGAGAAGACCACCACGGTGAGCGCGTAGGTCGGGTGTCCCAGGAACAGCACGAACTTCTGAATGAGCGCGACCTCGATCAGGATGTAGCCGGTCCCGATGCAGACGAAGAAAATCAGGAAACGCGGAACCCCCTTCTCGCGCGGCAGGCGAGCGCCCAGGATCACCGGCGGCAGCGCCAGGATCACCCCAACCGCCGCCAGGCTGACTGCCACCAGCCGGAACAGCAGCTGGATCGCGCGGTTGATCTTGTAGTCGGCGCTGTCCTTG
>JACOSH010000444.1 GCA_016178945.1 Acidobacteriota bacterium | reverse complement strand
CCTATCGTTCTAGCCGCGCTCAGCGCCGGAGTCTTGGCCGCACAGGTCGACGGGCGCACCAAAGCGCAGCTCCTGCGCCGCCCCTATACCTCGACGGCGATGCAGACCAGCGAAAAAGAGCGGGAGTACTTCGTCTATCTCCCCCAAGGCTATGAGACCGAAAAGGGCAAGCTCTGGCCAGTGATCCTGTTCCTGCACGGCGGCGGCGAACGCGGCAACGGGAAGAGCGATCTCGAGAACACGCTGAAGCACGGACCGATCATGGAAGCCTGGGTCAGAGGACGCGATCTTCCGTTCGTCTTGATCGGGCCCCAACTCTACACGCTGCAGCGCGACGCCAATGCCGCCCGCCCCCCCGCCCGCCCCGCCGGAGCGGCCGGTCCGCGGCCGATTTCGCGCGCCATGGCGGACGAGAAGCCGCGCTTTCCGGCGGAAGGGCCGCCGCTCGGCTGGTGGACCGTCGAGAACGATCTGCTGGTAATGGTCGACGCGACACTCAAGGAGTTCCGGGGCGATCCCGATCGAGTCTATATCACCGGCCTCAGCTATGGCGGCTTTGGCGCCTGGTACATGGCCGGCGCCCACGCGGACCGCTGGGCGGCCGCCGCGCCGATTTGCGGCGCCGCGGATCCGAAAGTGATCCCCCTGATCGCCGCGGCGAACCTGCCCATCTGGATTATTCAGGGCGGCAAGGACACGACGGTGCGCCCCGAATGGGTCACTCAATCCGCGATCGATCTGGAGAAAGCCGGCCATCCGGCCGTGCGATTCACCGTTCACGAGGACATGGCGCACAACGTCTGGACCCGCGCCTACGAGGGATGGGATCTGTACTACTGGATGCTCTCCCACCGGCGCAAAGCGGCCTCCAGGTCCAACTGACCCTGACCCGAGCGAAGCCGGAACCCGCAAAGTGGCTGAGGGTGGGCGTGAAGTCCTTGGCGGGCTCAGGATCTATCTCGCAAAGAACGCCAAGACCGCCAAGAAGAACAGCACCGCGAGGCTAGTTGAGGATTCAGAAGGAGGCAGGGAGTAAGACTCAGGCGCGCAATCCTCCGAGGGGAGAGTCATCGAGGCAGATGGATCCGAGGTAGAGCTCGGCCAGGTCGCGAACGATGGCCAGACCGAGGCCCAGGTCGAGTACTACCGCGTCATGCTGCTCCGGATTTCGTGATCCCGAAGCGACCGTTCCGGGTACGATAATAGAACAAGGGAGCCCTTAGAGGAGTCTTACTTCATGCCCGTATTCGCAATCGCTCAACTCGACTTTGGCTATCCGTGGTGGCTTAGCTACGGCCACCTGCCGCTGGTGCTCGGCGCTGCCGCCCTCTTGCTCGCCGGATACAGGCGCAAGTGGTCCAAGTGGCCGATGCTCGCCTTAGGTGTTCTCGCTCTCTGGTCGAGCGCCGCACTTCTGGTGACGCGCTTTGTCCTAGACATCAATGGGCGGCCTTCCTTGCCGACGCAAAGTTTTCTGCGTTCCGGCGCGGGACGAGTCCTCGATATGGGGGCGGGCACGGGCAGGTCGTCGATCATGGTCCTGGACTCTCGTCCCCAGGCGACTCTTGTCGCTCTGGATCTGTTCGCTCACTCTTTCGAACAACACTTCGGGCGCAGCGAGAGTCCGCAGCAGAGACTGCTTGCAAACTTGAAGGCCGCGGGTGTGGACCGGCGCGCCACCATCGAGACCGGCGACATGCGCAAGCTTCCCTTCGAATCCGGCGCCTTCGATGCCATCGTCAGCGCGTATGCGATCGATCACCTTAACCGCCAGGGGATCGATCAATCGCTCGCCGAAGCCGCCCGGGTAGTGAAACCGGGCGGAGATTTTCTGCTGATGTTGATCGCCAAAGAACCCTGGGCGCAATTCGCCTTCGGGCCACTGCTCATGCACGGCGGCCCTCGCGGTCCGGCCTGGTGGACCGCACGCCTCCAAGCAGCGGGTTTTCAAGTTCTGGAGGAAGGAACGCATCCGCTGACTCTCTACCTTCTCGGACGGCGATTGTAGACCGTGGCCGGCAGCATCCCTGCGACGTCAGGCTCTTGATCGCTCGGGCAGGAACAGTGCCTTTATCTCCGGGCTGGCAAGAAACTTCCCGAAAACCGAAACGGATCGAATTGCGGCACGCGCCAGTTCCACGGATACGTCGTCCTGTATGGTCAGGACGCCTACGACCCGGATATCCAGTGGTTCGCCCTGCGAGGCGGCCTGTTCTAACTCAGGCCGGCCGAAGGCAGCGACGCCGAGGGTCATGGACCGGCGCGCGACCTCCTGTTGCACGGTTGCTGCATGCTTCTGAAGCAGGCTGCGGACAGCAGCCACGAAGAAATCGGTCCTGCCGGAGTAGAACCCCTGCCGGACCAGCAGGTCCACTTGCCCCAGATCCACCACACTCATGTTGAACGAAACCTTCTCGGTATCTGCCATGCTCAGGCACCTTTGTACTCCATATGTATTCCAATAGGAATACTATCAGAATACCTCTAGAGAGTCAAGTCTTAGGTCGCTTCTACAGCTTCCAAGCGGCTCGGACGGGGCTAACAAATCGGGGGATGCGCCGTCTTCTAGTCATCTGGAGAGGGGACCAGACGCATAGGAGGCGCTATGGCGAAGCCCCTCGTTCCGGGAGCGCTCTTGGTAGCGTCCTTCGCGGCGGCCGCGCAGCCCGTTCTGGTCGGCGTGGTGCTGGATTTTGAGCAGAAGCCCGATCCGCGGTTTGTGGGACAACTGCGGCAGGAGGTGGACCGGATCTTTCGTCCCGCCGGCATTGAGTTGCGCTGGGAAAGACGGGACGAGGGCCAGGCTTCGGGCGCGTACGCCATGGTTGTGTCCTTCATCCTGAAGGGGCAGTGCGGAGCCCAGCGGGCTGAGGCGCCGGTGGAGCCGCCCGAAGGAATGGTGAAGCTGGGCTGGAGCCTGGTGGCGGGCGGCGAGGTGCTTCCCTACTCGGGAGTGGATTGCGATCAGATCGCCCGGGT
>JACOSH010000087.1 GCA_016178945.1 Acidobacteriota bacterium | reverse complement strand
ACTCGCGCGGCGGTCGCCGAGGCTCGCGCACAGGTCGCGGCGCTGCTCGACTGCCGGCCGGCGGAGATCCTGTTCACCAGCGGAGGCACCGAGGCCAACAATCACGCCATCCGGGGAGTTACCCTGGCGCGCCGGAACCGAGGCCGGCACGTGATCACAAGTCAGATCGAGCATCGGGCAGTGACGGACGTATGCCGGCGGCTGGAGACGGAAGGATTTGAAGTCACCTACCTTCCGGCGGATCGGTACGGGTTGGTCGGCGCGGCCGATGTCGAAGCCGCGATCCGGCCTGACACGATTCTGATCGCCCTGATGCATGCCAACAATGAAGTCGGCACGATCCAGCCGATCCAGGCCGTGTCTGAGATCGCCAGGCGGCGGGGAGTCGTCCTGCACACCGACGCCGCGCAATCCGCCGGGAAGATACCCACCGGCGTTCAAGAACTCGGCGTCGATCTGCTCACGATCGCCGGGCACAAGATCTACGCTCCGAAAGGCGTCGGCGCCCTTTACGTGCGGGAAGGCCTGGCCCTGGAACGGCTCATGGAAGGGGCTGGACAAGAGGGCGGGCGAAGGCCGGGAACCGAGAATGTGCTGGAGATCGTGGGTCTCGGAAAGGCATGCGAAGTGGCGCATCGGGACTTGGCCCGGAACATGAGCCACATGCGGGAGCGCCGCGACGAGATCGAGCAGGGGCTGCGGGACAAGATCGCCGATGTCCGGGTCAACGGGCACCCGGAGATTCGTCTTCCGAACACGCTGAGCGTAAGCATCCTCGGCCTGAATGCGAACGACGTGCTGGCCGAGGCCGGCGCTGTCGTCGCCGCGTCGGCGGGAGCCGCTTGCCACTCCGGGGAAGTCCGGATCTCTCACGTCCTCCGGGCCATGAACGTTCCGGAAGAGTGGGCGCGAGGCACGCTGCGGCTATCCACGGGCCGGATGACCACCGCGGCGCAAGTGCAAACCGCCGTCACGGCCCTAGCCGACGCTGCCCGGAAGCTGCGTGCGGCAGCACATTCCTCCTAGGTGGTGAATTCTGTCAGTGAGAAAACCGGCACCTGGTGGTAGCGCTTAGGCTGGGGATTCTGTTTGATGATGGAATCAATCAACTGCCCAACCTCGGCCTCCAACCACACTACTCCACACTGCCGACAGACCAGGGCGGGCACATTCTCAAACTCGTAGAGATCCTCGCCCCACGGTTGCTGATGAGTGATGACCCTCCGTTCCAGAGAGCCTCCGCATTGAGCGCACCGACTTGGGATTGACATTGGTCTCCTTTACTTTCGCGTCCACGGATCAACCCATCGCGTGGGATCGTACCGATGGACGGTGATGATATGAGCATAGCTGCCATCGAAGGCGCATGACAAGTACACCGGTTCGCCTTTGACGAAAGCCATGAACAGGGCCTTCGGGTCTGGCTGGTCATGCGGGTATTCTTCTATGATGTCGCCGGTCGCAATGATAAACTTGAGATCTTTGTGAGACACCTTCCGCAGACCCATGCGCTGCTGGGCGTGCTTCGTGATGATGTAGCGGTTTTCCTGCACGGCTTGGCGCAGGGCAGAGACCTCGAGTTGAGGCATTGCGTGACCACCGGCCTACTTCACTATTACCGCTCCAGATACAACCGGACGCGGTTGCTCTCCTGGCCGTCGGCGGCGATGTAGAGCTCGGCGGGTCCGGCATTGAGGATGGCCGGCAACTGGATCTCTATCAGGTAGAAGCCGACATAGCCGGGAAACAGCGTGGCGCGCGCGACCGGAACGGGAA
This sequence comes from Acidobacteriota bacterium, assembly GCA_016178945.1. Lineage (GTDB taxonomy): Bacteria > Acidobacteriota > Terriglobia > Bryobacterales > Bryobacteraceae > JACOSH01. Next base: position 25,260 of record JACOSH010000087.1, on the reverse strand, counting down.
TGCGATCGAGCAGCGCGGTCACCGCGGCCCGCACCTCCGGGGCCTTCTCCAGCGGCGCGGCCAGGCCCGTCGGCCAGTCCGGACGCACACGCCCCAGCCCCGTCGCCAGGATCTGGACACGGGAGCCGGAGCGCGCGCGGTTGCGCGCGTCGAGCCGGACGCCGCTATCGCCGTCGAGCAGCATTGGCGCCCCTTCGCGGTCGATGAAGACGGCCGGGGAGACGCTCTGGAGCGGCACACCGAGGTTCACGGTTCGCCCCTCGGATTCCAACACCAGGGGCAGCGACGAACCGGTGGCCTCAAAGGGAACCTGGATCTGGGATTCGTTCTCCGAGGCGTCGAGCACTGGAAAACTGAGGTCTCGCGCCCGCGCGCGGCTGACCGGGCCGCCCAGGACGCTCATCAGCGAGCCGGGCGCGGCGGGACGCAGGCTGAAATCGGCGGCATTCACGACCCGCAGCCACCCGGCGCGGTGCGGCGCCGCCGCGGCGAACACCCCATAGCCGTCCAGGGCCACGTAAAGCTGGTTGCCGGCCGGGTCGAGCCTCACGTCGGACGCGGCGGCGGCGGGCAGACCGGCGACAGGCGTCCATTGAGGCGCCGCGCCGTCCAGATCGCCGCGATGCAGGAAGACGCCCCGGTCCGTGGCCACGTACAGGCCGCGCCCGGCGCGATCCACGGCAATGGCGTGCACGGGAGTGTCGGGTAGATTCGCCGTCCAGTCCTCCCAGGTCACGCCTGTGTTGGTGCTGCGCAGGACCCGCGGGCCTTTTCCGGAAGCCACGGCCACCGCCAGGCGCGGCTCCTGTTCGTCGACGTAGATGCCTTCCACCGGGCCGCCCGCGGCCGGCGAGGGATCTAGGCGCCACGTTCTTCCCCGGTCCAACGAGACACCGAGGCGCCCGTCGGCGGCCCCGGCGTAGCGGATCTCGCCCTCGCCGCCCAGCGCGCTGATAGCGTCGCCAGTCAACCTGGAAGCGGTGCGGCGGGCCTCTACCTCCTGCTCCAGCCGCGCGTCGGACGCCGGGCGCCATTCCGGACCCGCTCCCGGAAGCTGCTCCACCGGGCCGATGCCGTCCACTACTACGCGGGCGCCGTCCAGGCCGCGCGGTGTCGCCAGGATCCGCCGCACCCGCAGGTTCGGCAGGGCCTGGTTCAATCCGTTCCACGACATGCCGCCGTCGTTGGAGCGCCAGATTCCGAAGTCGTTGGCCACCACCAGAACGTCCGGGTCACGGGGCGAAACGGCTACATCCCGTTGAGCGGAGCCGATCACGGATTCGCTGCCGAAGGCCGTCAGATTGGTCCAGGACCTGCCGCCGTCCGCCGACCGGTACAGGTGCCGGCCCAGGGCGAACAGCCGCCGGGCGTCTTGCGGGTCGGCCAGCACCTTGACATCTCGCTCCGGCAGCCGGGCCGCTACGGCATCCAGCGCCTCCGGCGGGTTCTCTGGATTGGCCGCGGCCGTCCAAGTCTCGAAATCCGCGGATTCGAGCGTGCGTCCGGCCTGCGTGCGGGCCAGCAGCCGCGCGCCACCGGCGGAGAACCAGACCCGATCCACGGGACCGGTGACCGGAGAGGCCAGTCCCAACTCGACGGATGGGCCGCCCACTCTGCGCCAATCGGGTTGCGCCAGGACCGTTCCCAGCGCCAGCCATAGCGCAACGGCAGTCCGCACTGTGTCCTTCCGACACATCCTGGTGTCCATTCTATCGCATTCCTGGGCGGCTTCCCCTGTAAAATCGGCTTGTTTGGCCGGTTCCTACAGTTCGGAAGCCTGCTTGCAAGAGAATTGCCGGACTGTAAGGTCTACCGGCTTCGGGCAGGTGTTTTCCCGCTAGACACGGGCGGGCCGGTTAAGTTATAGTTGGGCTTTAAGTTGGTGGAAGTATGTCCGAACGGATGGGAGACCGGGTGCGGCGCGGGCTGCGATGGGCGGCTCTGGCGGCGGTGTGCGCCGTCTCGGCCAGCGCCCAGGACGGCTACGCCACCATCAAAGAGCTGACCGGCCGCGTCAACCTGATGCGCGACAACCAGCCGTGGGCGTTGCAGTCCGGTGACACGGTCAAGCCGCGCCAGTTGATTCAGACCGGCTCCGACGGCCACGCCCTGCTCCAGTTGCCGGATGGGAGCTCCTTCGAGATCTTTCCCAACTCCGAAGTCACCTACCGCAACAACATGGGCGACTGGAAGGATTTCGTGGATGTCTGGCTGGGCCGAATCCGGGTACACATCCAGAAGCTGACCGGCGGGCAGCCCAACCCGAATCGGGTCAATACGCCGACCGCCGTGATCTCGGTGAAAGGCACCATCTTCGACGTGACGGTCGAAGACGACGGCGGAACCACTCTCGTCTTCGTGGACGAAGGCCTGGTGGGTGTGCGCCACCGCAAGCTGGCCCCGTTTACCGAAGTGGCGGTCGCGGCCGGGCAGTCGATTCGCGTTTTTCCCACCCAGCCGCTCGCGGTTCGCCTGATCGACAAGGGATCGCTCGCGCAACGCGCCTCGCGCGCCCTGGCCGAGATCATCTGGATTCGCGGGACGCGCGTTCCGTCCGGCGGTGGTTCTCCGCTGCCGGGAGGCGGGGGCGGCGCACCGGCCGACCAGAAAGCGCCCGATCCGCCGCCACCCCCTCCTCCGCCACCCCCGCCTCCGCCGCAGTAGGCCTACGCGGCGGTTTGCAGGTGCGCTTCCAGAAACCAGAGCCCCTTGTCGGCGTCCCTGGAGATCTCCGTGAACAGGTCCGCGGTTGACGCGTCGCCGAGCTCGGTCGCCGATCGAATCGCCGCGCGGGTGCTGGCCGCATAAGCGGCGAACCGCTCGCCCAGCGCCTCCAGATGCTCCCGTGACTCGCGGGCCGCGGCCGGATACTCCGGTATCCGGGAGACCGCGGCCGCCTGCCGCAGCGTTCCCCGCGCGGTCCCGCCCAGCGCGGTGGCCCGCTCCGCCAGGCTGTCGATGTGGCCCTCCAGCTCCCCGGCCAGCTTGTCGAACAACTGGTGCAGGGAGAAGAACTGCGGGCCCTTCACGTTCCAGTGAGCCTGTTTGGTTTGCGAGTAAAGGTCCACCGCGTCGGCAAGCTGCTGGTTGAGCAGTTGCACCAGGGGCTGCCGGCTCTGGGCCGGCAGATCGATTCGTGTCGAGTGAAGTACTGTCGTCGTTTGCATAAACTTGTGGAGGCCGGCCCTAACGGCTCCGGCACTGGTCGCACAGACCGCGCAGCGTCACCGCGTAGGACTCGATCTTCCGCCTGCCGGGCAGGCGCACCGGCGGCAGAGGCGGCAACTGCTCCCAATCGACGTCCTCCAGCTTCCCGCATTCGCGGCAGATGAAGTGGTGGTGCCGCTCGAGATTCGGATCGAAACGGCTCACGCCCCCCTCATGCACCTCCCGCACCAGCCCGGCCTCTTTCAGCCAGTGCAGCGTGTTGTACACGGTCGCCCGCGAAGTCATGGGAAAACGCCGGTTGACTTCCGCCAGCACCTGGTCGGCGGTGGGGTGATTCTGGGCCGCCTGGAGGTATTCCAGGATCGCGCGCCGCTGCGCGGTCATCCGCAGCCCCTGCCCGCGGACCAGGTTGTCCACGGTCTGTGCTTTGGTTGCCATCCACTATTTAGACTAAATCTAAAATTGGAATTTGTCAAGAAAACAGGTGAGAGGTGTCAGGCGCCAGGTGATAGGTGGTGGTTTGGTACAGTGGGAGGAGGCATGAAATCGCACTACCTCGCATTGCTTTGCATGGCCGTTGGGCCGCTCGGGGCGCAGCCGGCCGGGATCTCGTCGGAGTGGGACATTCGGGCCGCCCTGCAGGGTTTGTCCGCGCAAATCGCGCGCCTGCAACCGGTGCTGGAACAGGTCCATCCCAAGGAGTGGGAGGGCGCCTCGGAGACCTATCTGCGGCAGTGGGAATCGACGCGCGCGCAGGCGTCCGCCGTGCAGACGGTGGTGGCCAACCTGGGCCGGGAGCCGGAGAAGCTGAGCATTGCGCTCGACGTCTTCTTCCGGCTGCAGAACCTGGAGACGCTGCTGGGATCGCTGGCCGAAGGAGTGCGCAGGTACCAGAACCCGGCCCTGGCCGACCTGCTTTCCGGCGTGGTGGCCGAAAGCAGCTCCAGCCGCCAGCAACTGCGCCAGTACGTCATGGACCTGGCCCAGCTCAAGGAGCAGGAGTTCCAGGTGATGGACCGGGAAGCGCAGCGCTGCCGCGCGTTCCTGTCCCGGCAGCCGGCCCCGGTGAAGAAAAAATAGCCATGGCCTTCACCTGCAGCATCTGCGAGGCGGAATCGACCGGGATCTGCGTCTCCTGCACCAAGGACACCTGCGGCAATCACCTCTGCGAAAAGTGCCGTCGCTGCAGCGACTGCTGCGTGTGCGATGCGCCGGGCAGGGCGGTTCGTCCCGAGATCGAGCCGGAGACGGCGGCGCCTTCAGCGCTGGTTGGCGGGGCGGAGGCCCTCCTCGGCGCCGAGCCCGCGGCTGAGCCAGCCGGGATACCAGCGGAAGACGTTCCCGGTCAGGCTCCCGATGAAGATCTCACCGGTCGGGCTGACACATAGCCAGTGGCCGGGGCTCTCCATCGCCCCCAGAATCTTGCCCGTGGCCAGCTCGATCCGCATGATGCGTCCGGCCAGCGTATCGTAGGTGATGTTCTCGATGTTGTCGCGGTGGGTGATGATCCACATCTCGTCCTTGGGCGTGATGAACAGGTTCTGGGTCGCCCCGAGATGCGTCCACTGGCGCAGGAATTTCCCGTTGGGGTCGAAGATCTGGATGCGATTGTTCTCCCGGTCGCTGACGTAGACCGTGCCCTTGGAATCGACGGCGATGGAGTGCGGGGTGTTGAAGTCGCCGGGCCCGCTCCCCTTCTTGCCCCACGTCAGCAGGTACTTGCCGTCGCGCGAGAATTTCACGACCCGGGAGTTGCCGTAGCCGTCCGAGACATAGAAATCCCCAGACGGCGCGAAGGCGATGTCGGTGGGACGGTTGAAGGTCTTGTCGTCGGTGGCCGCCTTGCCCTTGATGCCCAGGGTGAGGAGCCGTTCCCCCTTGGGCGTGTACTTCATGACCTGGTGGTCGCCGTTATCGGTGACCCAGACGTTGTTGTCGCGGTCGACCCGCATGCCGTGGGGATTGCCGAACTCGCCCTTGCCCCAGGAGCGCAGGTAATTGCCCTTGGGGTCGAAGACCACGATGGGATCGGCCTTCTTGCCGCGCTGGAAAACGAAGACCTCGGTCGCGGCCGGATTGACGGCCACCGCCGAGACGCGCCCGAACTTCCATCCCTCGGGCATGGTGTCGGGCTCCTCGCCGAAGCGGATGTTGACCCGGTACTTCATCAGTCCGCCCTCGTGGGGGTACCAGCCCTTCTCGTCGGCGGCGGCCAGGGCGGCCAGCGCCAGGGCCGCGATCGAAACGCGCAGTTTCCGTCTCATGCGGGAGAGCATACCACAGGGGTCCAGGCCAGGTCGAACAAGGCCCTGCTTGACAGGATTTGTACGGCGGCGCGGGCGCCGTTAGCGTCGCAACATCGCTTCCAGCAGGTCTGTCGCCAGAATCGCGCACGACTCAGCGATTTGCTTGGGCGCCGCAAGGGGACCCGCTGCGCGCGCCGCCATTTGGGCGCCGTGGCGTTGGGCTTCAGAGAATAGGTCTTCCAGAGCCGTGAGCGCTTCGCGCGTCACTTCCTTGGCGACGGCATCGTCCAGAAGTTGGCGGAATGCGCGCACAAGATCAATTGTCGGGATCGCTTGCAGCAGGCGCAGTAAGTCCAGCGCGTCTTTGTCGTCGACACGCCTCTGCTTGCGCTCGGCGAGCCGTACGGGATTTTGTGCAACTTCGATACGAGCAAAGCGGCTGGGCCGGCAACTGACACACCGAGGGCGCGTCCGTCCGAGGAATCAAGCGCGCGGATGGTCATGACGTGCTTGTCAACGAGTGAGGCCTCGAGGCCTCGCGCCTTGCGAGCGACCTCTCTTGCGTGGCCGGCGAGCCGGGCGGCTCTCCGGCCAGGGCCAGCCACCGCCGCGGGCACCATCAAGTCGAGATCGATGTTTACCAAAACGCCGTTGACATCCCTGGTCGTCACCCAGACGCCGACCCGACGCCCGCGAAAGAACCCCGCGGTTGTAAGAGTGGACTCGATCTCTGGAGTCTGCTTCAAGAGGTGAGGATCAATGGTGACATCCGCGTCGGTTGTATACTCTGCGATCGGAAGCTCGATGGCTCCGGTGTACAGGTATACCGCCTGTGCGCCAACGAGGATAAGTGCGTCGCGCTGCGAGCCCAGGGCGTCGAGAGCATCGAGGAGGACACTCCTGGCGGCGACATAGAGAGGATCAGGCTCGCCAGGCATGCTCGTTCTCGCGCATCCACTCCATCAAAGCTTCGGCTTCATTCGGACCGCGCCCTGGACTTGTCAACAGGTCGGCCGCGATCTGACTCGGCGCCGCCACAGTTGTCCCTTTCTGCTGCGATGTGCGTTCGTACACCACGGGATCGAAGGGCGTAACCAGGGCGACGTTCGAGCCCGCCTCAGCAGGCCTCAGATCCAGGGCTTGGGCGACATTGGCGATGTCGTCGGCGTAACACAAGAAGAGTCGCGGCGGAGCGACAGGCGCGAATTGCGTGGCCGCCCAGGAGCCGCTCACCGCGTACCGCGCCGAAAGGGTCCGTAGCTTGTCCGCGAGCTGTGCGAGACCCCGTGCCGCTAGATACCATCTGGGGCGCCCGCGTTGAAACGGTGAATATTCTTGCGACCAGCGCCGCAGCAGTCCAAGCCAATCGATGCCGTTGATCTGTCCTCGAGGTTTCCGGGCGACGAGGGCCTCCCGATCGAGCAAGTCGACGATCCGCGAGGCATAACCCGCATCCACAACGGCTCGTTTCGCCAATTCCCGGAGACCCAGTGGAGGACGAAAGTCGCACAGCGCCCGGACCAGCCGGCCGGCTTTGGCGCCCTTGAGTGACCGGCGATCCCGAACGGTGGGTTCGGGGTTCGTGCCGGCTCCGTAGGTCTCCACATACAGACCAGGTTTCGACAGGCGAAGCCGGATGTTGCCCGTCAGGTCCGCATACTCAAAGCCGAGCGTCCTAAGGCGCTCCTGAACTTTTGGGCTGAGGAACGGGGCCACGACGAGGACGGGTAGCTCCCGGACAGGGCCCGAGCGGCGGCCATAGTAGCGATTCGCCAGCCCGGTGGCAGCTTGCCCGCCAGGCGCTCCACGACAGCCCGAACCAGGTTGTTGCCTGAAAGTGCACTGTTGCCCACAATGGACAACAGTGTATTATGGACAACAACGGATGTCAAATCGCGCCCGCAGCGTCATGGGGGGACGGGATCGTTGACAAAGTGCAAGCGGATGCGGCGGGGGGCCTGGTCCGAAGCCTCCGGGCCTTCCGCCGGAACAAGCTCGCCGCGGGCCGCCCCAAGGATCTGGCCGATCTGGCCGACTTGCTGGAGTGACCGGCGATTCGGATCCGGAAGAGTCAGGCCAGATCGAACTTTTCCTGATGCAGTTGCGGGTCGCTCTTGACGATCACCGGGCGTCCCAGGATCTCCTCCAGCTCCTGGAGATGGTCGTTGTTGTGGGACTTGAGCACCTTGGCGACTTCCGGGTTCACGCGCAGCATCACGTCGCCCTTCTCCAGGGCGGCCCGGATCTTGTGGGCTTCCACCAGGATCTCGCCGATCACCGTGGACACGCTCTTGACGTAGCCGGCGCCCTCGCAGTACGGGCAGGGCGAGCATAGCGTGCGCTCCAGGCTCTGCTTGACGCGCTTGCGGGTGATGGCCACCAGTCCGAAATCGTTAAACGACAGGATCTTATTGGGGGCCTTGTCGAGGCGCATGGCCTCCTCCAGGGCCTGCATCACCTTCTGGCGGTTCTTGCGCTCGTCCATGTCGATGAAATCCACCACGATGATGCCGCCCAGATCGCGCAGCCGGATCTGGCGGACGATCTCCTTGACGGCGTCGGTATTGGTCTTGACGATGGTGTCTTCCAGGCGGTTGGACTTGCCCACGAACTTTCCGGTGTTGATGTCGATCGCCACCAAGGCCTCGGTCTGGTTGATGACGATGTAGCCGCCGCTCTTGAGCCAGACCTTGGGCCGCAGCGCCTTGTCGAGCTCCGTGGTGATGTTGAAAGAGTCGAAGATGGGCTGGTCCCGGGTGTACAGTTTCACGCGGTTGACCAGCGAGGGCTGGAAGCGCTGCAGGAAACTCAGAACGTTCTCGTAGACCTCTTCATTGTCCACCCAGATCGCCTTGAAGCTGGAGTTGAGCTGGTCCCGGAGGATGCGCTCCACCAGGTCCAGATCATGGTGGATGAGGGCGGGCGCCTTGCGCTTCTCGGCCTTCTGGCGCAGATCCAGCCAGAGATTGTGAAGCGCCTGCATGTCGGCGCGCAGCTCTTCTTCCGAGCGCCCCTCTCCGGCCGTGCGCATGATGAAGCCGCCCGGCATCCCCTGGCGGTTGGACTGCAGGATGCGCTTCAGCCGCTGGCGCTCCTCGTCGGAGCCGATCTTCCGGGAAACACCGGCGTGATCGACAGTTGGCATATAGACCACGAAGCGCCCGGGCAGGGCGACGTAGGAGGTGATGCGCGCGCCCTTTTGGCCCAGCGGCTCCTTGGCGATCTGAACGATGATCTCCTGGCCCTCTCGCAGCAGATCCGAGATGGAGGGCTGCGCCGGGCGGTCGGATTTGGCCACCGCGCGTTGCTGCTGCTCGGCGCGGGGCGGCGGCTCCGGACGTTCCGGACGCTCCGGGCGCCCCCCCTCGGTCCCGGACTGTTCCTCGGGACCCGAGGTCCGCATCTTGCGGCGCATGCGCCGCGACATGCGATGGGGATAACGCAGGCCCTGCTCGCGCAGGGTGGCGGTGAGGGAGGTCGGGATGCGCGCCGGCTCCGGCGTCTCTTCTTCGGAAGATGCTTCCGCCCCGACCTCGGCCTCGGCGCCTTCGGCCTCGAAGTCTTCCTCGGCGGACGGCTCGTCTTCGTCCGCCGTGTCTGGGGGCGCCGTCGGCAACTCCTCGATCACCGGCGCCTCGGTCGAAACGGTCACTGGTTCCGGTTCCGGCTCTGATGCGGGAGCCTCCGCCACTGGGGTCTCAACCGCGGGTTCAACAACCGCGGCGGACGGCGCCGTTTCCTCGGGCGGCAGGTCCGCATCGAGTTCCGATTCGATTTCCGCCCGGCCCGGCTCTTCGTCCTCGCCATGGCGATACTTGGCCAGCGATTCGCCGGGCAGCACCATCGGCAGATCCTCGATCACGGGAGCGGCCTCCGGTTTCCACTCCGCGACCGGAGTGCTGCCGTTGTCGCCGGCGGGCGAAGCGTACTTGGAGTCCGGGAATCCGCGTGACCTGCCGCGCCGGCGCCGTGAGCGGCGTCCCCGCCGGTCCCGATCGTCGCGGGGTTGGCCGCGCTCGGCGGGAGCCGCGGCATCCCCGCCCGCCGCGGCGGCAGCCGCTTCCACAACCGGGGGAGCTTCCGCCGGCGGGGCTGGCGGCGGCGTGGCCCGCGCGCCGGACTCCTCGGCCGGCAGCGCCACCTGGTCGTACTCTTCGTTGTCTTCGAAGAAGTCGGATACGTAGAGGAACGCATCGCGCTCCAGCCCGATGTCCACGAATGCGGATTGCATTCCGGGCAGGACCCGCGTGACACGGCCCTTATGAATGCTCCCAGCCAGCGAGTACTCCTGACTGCGCTGGTGGAAAACCTCGACTAACTGATCGTCTTCCAGGATCGCCACACGCGTTTCATGGCGATTGGAGGCAACCACTAACTCCTTTGTCATGCCATCCCTCCGTTGGGGCTTGACGCCCTCGCCCGGGGGAGGTTGTGGACACCCTTGCGTGGGTTTCCTGACGCGAACCGCAACCGGTCCGCTTCACTCATCCATGAAGCTCACGCCGGCCGGGAGGTGGAGCCAACCGCACTCAAAACACCATCACCGGCCCGGGGAACCACCCTCCTCCAGCACGGCCGGCGTTACGCCGAACCGGCGGCCGAGAGTCTGCTAACGGCTCCCAACTCAATAACTCGCTCCTACTCGTCTAATTCACAAAGCGCCGCAGACGAACGTTGTTCACCAGGCCCAACATCAAGAACGTCGACAACGTATTGGAACCGCCCGCGCTCATCAGCGGCAGGGGGATGCCGGTGACCGGCATCCGGCCGACCACCATCCCCACGTTTACCAGCACGTGAAACAGCAACACCGCGAAGACTCCCATGCAGACATACATACCCGCCCGGTCCGGTGCGGTCTGGGCGTTCTGCACGATCTGCAGGAGCAAAACGAAATACAGCGTTAGTACTACAATCACCCCGACAAACCCATGTTCCTCGGCAAAGGCCGAGAAAATGAAATCCGTATGGGGAACGGGAAGAAACCGCAACTGCGTCTGCGATCCCCGGGTCACTCCCTTGCCCCACATGCCGCCGGCGCCGACCGCGATCCGCGACTGGATCATCTGATACCCGCTGCCCCTCGGGTCGCGGTCCGGCTCCAGAAAACTTACCAAACGCGCCTTTTGATAGTCCTGCAACACAAACCAACTGGCCGGCAGAACCACCAGCAACGCCAGCGCGACCAACACCACGTACTTCCAGCGGAGCCCGGCCAGGAAGACTCCCACCGCTAATATCGGCAGATACGTCAAAGAAGTTCCCAGGTCCGGCTGCTTCATTACCAGCAGCATGGGCACGGCCACCAGGCCCGCCAGCTTCAGCAGCTCCCACCCCTCCAGCGTATCGCTCTTCAACTCCGTGAGGAAGCGGGCAACCAGCAGAATTAACACCAGCTTAGCAAACTCCGAGATCTGAAACGTAAAGCCATAGAGCGGAATCCAACGGCGCGAGCCAAAGGCCCGATAGCCGATCAGGAAGACGGCGATCAGGGTCAGGACCGCTCCGGCATACAGCAGGGGGACCTGCCCCAGCAGCGAATGGTAGTCGATGGAGGCGATCAGCCACATCAGGATCAGACCCACGGCCAGGAACACGATCTGTTTCCACCAGGCGTTGGCCCACCTGGGGTTGCTGTCATGCGTGGCGCTGTAGACCTGGAGCACGCCCAGCGAGGCGATGATCAGGGCGATCAGGAGCAAGGCCCAGTCCAGGTCCCGAATCGACAAGTAGCGGGACATCAGCGGGCCGCCTGAGGAGCGCGGAACAGGCTGGAGACCAAAGGCGTGGCCGGGGCCGGTTGGGTGGCGGCTTTCTTGTCAAAGTAGGCCTTGAGCACGTCGCGCACGATGGGAGCGGCTAGGTGTCCGTGCTCCCCGTTCTCGAATAGCGCCACCACGACAATCTCCGGGTTCTCCCTGGGTGCGAACCCGACGAACCATGCGTTGTCCTTCATGGCCTGGCCCAGCTTGTTGGCCTTCAGGAATTCGTTGGAGGCCAGTTGCGCGGTGCCGGTTTTGCCGCACACTTCGATGCCCGGCAGCCGGGCGCGTGCCCCGGTTCCGCCCTCGTTGACGACGGCGTAGAGCCCGTCGACGACACGGCGGACATTTTCCGGCTGGAGCCCCCACTCGCGGGGCGGCTCCGGTTTCTGGTCCTTCACCAGGCGCGGCCTGTGCCACTTGCCGCCCACGGCCAGCCCGCCGATGGCGTGAGCCAGTTGCAGCGGCGTGACGATGAGGGCCCCCTGGCCGATGGACACCGAGATGGTCTCGCCGGGGTACCACTTATCGCGGTACCGTTTCGCTTTCCACTGCGCGGAGGGAACCAGGCCTTCCTTCTCGTGCGGCAGGTCGATACCGGTCTTCTGTCCAAAACCTACGGTTTCCGCGTAGAAGGCGATCTTGTCGATCCCCATCTTATTGCCGACGTTATAGAAATACACGTCGCAGGACTGCATGATGCCGCGGTGCAAGGAGACCCCGCCGTGTCCTCCTTTCTGGTGGCACTTGTGGTAGTGGCCGTAGAAGGTCGCGCCGCCGGAGCAGTGCACCGACCAGTTCTCGTCGATGGTGGAGGACTCCAGCCCGGCGATGGCCATGATCGGCTTGAAGGTGGAGCCGGGCGCAAGCTGGGCCTGGATGGCGCGGTTCAGCAGCGGGTTGTCCGGATTGGTGTTGAGACGCCGCCATTCCGAAGTGGGGATGCGCACGGCGAACTTGTTAGGATCGTAAGCGGGCCGGCTGACCATGGCCAGCACTTCTCCGTTGCGCGGATCGAGCGCCACCACCGCGCCCTTCTTGTTCTCCATGGCCAGCTCGGCCACCACCTGGAGGTCCAGGTCGATGGTCAGTTGCAGGCTCTTGCCCGACACGGCCTCCTTCATGGTGGCGCTGTCGCGGATGCGGCCCAGATTGTCCACCACCACGCGGCGCTGCCCGTCCACGCCGCGCAGCAGGTCGTTGTACTGGCGCTCGATGCCGGCCTTGCCGACCACGTCGCCCTGATCGTACTTGGCAAACTCGGCCGAGTCCAGCTCGCCTTCGCTGACCTCGCCGGTGTAGCCGATCAGGTGCGCCGCCACCTGGTTTTGCGGATACAGGCGCCCCTGCGAGTGGATCACCTCCATCTCGGGAAAGAAATCCGGGTCTCGATGGGCCTCGACAAATGCCAGCTCGTCCGGGGTCAGCTCTTCCTTGATGATGATGGCCTCGTACTTGGGGCGGGTTTTTTCCCACCGCTTGAGCCGCAGCGAGAGCTCCTCGTAGTCCAGGTGCAAGCCTTCCGCGATGGGACGCAGATGCTCCGGCTTGAGATTCTCGCGCGACAGCAGCAGCTTGAAGGAGGAGTGATTGTCCACGATCATGTGCCCGTCGCGGTCCAGAATCTTGCCGCGCGGCGCGGGGACCGGCAGCGACTTGATCTTGTTGCGCTCGGCGCGCTCGCTGTACAGCTCCGGATTCTGTACTTGAAGATCCCAGAACCCGGTGATGAGGAACAGGAATACCGCCACCATCAGGTACTGCAAGAAGGCGATCTTCGCGCTGGCAAACTTGGGGTCATCCCGCAAGATAGGCTTGTCGGGCGCTTGCTGCGCCGGTTCGACGGGGATCAGACTCACGCTCTTGGAGGCTCCAGAGGCCTCTTTTTCAGTGTAGCGCAGGGGCGGCGGAAAGCCTACAGGGGACCTTAGGCCAGAATGCCAAGGACCTGCCCAACTTGCCCAAGAGTGGGACTCTATGGAAGAGCGCTTGTTCGTAACAGACAGGAAACAATAACCCAACCAAGTTTGGAATGAATATTGCAAAGGTTCAGGTGCCTAAGTCCCTGCACTGAGGAGGTTCACACAACATTATGCGAACGAAACTGATTTCACGAGGCGTCTGGATGAAGGCGGGGATGTTCGCCCTGTCGGTCGCCTCCACACCGCTGCTGGCCAGTCCCTGCCTGACGGCACCCGGGGCGCAGGTCGGCGCTGCGGCGTTCAGCGCGACGGTACAGACGTTCATCAACCTGGGGGTCAACCCGAATCAGACCTGTATCGAGAATTCCCTGTGGGCGGACCCGTCGGGCTTCTCCCTTGGGCAATACGTGCAGGGCGCGGACGGGATGGGCGGGACCCCGGATCCGACCCAACTCACTTTCAATGGGGCGAATTTGGGCAGCTTTGCCGCCAACGCCAATGCCCGCGATTTCTACTGGGTGCAGGACACCGGCAACCAGACGAGCTTTGGAAGTGCGGGAGTCGGAGGGCGGCCTTCCCAGGGAATCATCTGGGATCTGGGCGGCCAAGCCAACCAGGCGGCGATTTTCGTGTTCGTCGATCACGGTCCGGTACCCAACGAAGTGCTGGAGAACACGGTCTGGCTCTCCAATAACCCCAACGCGCCCGACTCCGGATGGACGCAGGCCTTTCTGGATCACGTCTATGCCGATGGCTGGTCCTCGAATCTCAACCACATCGCGGACGGCTTCGTGGTGGTCTACCGGTTACCCAACAATGCCACGTTCCGGTACGTCTCGGTGACCTGGGGCGGCCCCGGCGCTATCCAACAGGACGGCGACAACGAGATCGACGCGGTGGGCGGCCTGACGGCTTCCGGCGGCGGGATTCCCGAGCCCTCGAGCTGGCTGCTGGCCGGCTTGGCCGGACTGGGTCTGGCGGCGCGCAAGCGTTTTCAGCGCGGGTAATCACGCTCCCGCAGGGCGGTACGTGTCCCGCTGGCCGGCTCTGAGCCGGTCAGCGGGATTCGTGTCTTCAGACTCCCATCCGGCACTCGGCATGCACCGCGCGGACGGCTTTCTCCAGGCCGTCGCGGTGGACCACGATCGAGATGGTCAGCTCGCTCGATCCTTGCGCGATGGCGATGATGTTGACGTTCTCCCGCGAGATGGCCGTGAAGATGCGGCCGGCCAGGCCGGCGGTTCCGCGCATTCCCTCGCCGACCACGGCCAGCAGGCCGACGCTCTCGTCCACGTCGATAGGGCGCAGGTAGCCGTGGGTCAGCTCCAGCGAGAGCGCCGCCTCCAGGCCCTCCATGGCGGCGCGCAGCTCTTCGGCCCGGACCAGGAAGCAGAAGCTCTGCCGGAAGCTGGAGCTGGACAGCGCCAGCACTTCGACGTTGGCTCGTCCCAGCGCATCCAGCGCGCGGCCCATCACCTGGCCCCCGATGGAGGTGTCGCCGGCGGGCTCGATCGAAATGAGCGCCACCTTGGAGGTCGAGGTCACGGCCCGCGCGCCAAAGCGGCCCTGCAGGCTGGGGACGATCTTGGTACCGGGCTTCTCCGGGGCGAAGCTGTTCTTGCTCCAGACCGGGATCTGCCGCTCCACCAGCGGCGCCAGCGTGCGCGGGTGCAGCACTTTGGCTCCGTTGTAAGCCAGCTCGGCCGCCTCGTTGTAGGTGACCTCTTCGAGCACCGCGGCGCCGGGGACCAGGCGCGGATCGGCCGTCATGATGCCGTCCACGTCGGTCCAGATCCACAGCTCGGCGGCGTCCAGGGCGGCGGCCAGAATCGAGGCCGAGAAGTCCGACCCGCCCCGTCCCAGCGTCGTGGGGCGCCCGTCGGCCGTGGCCCCGTTGAAGCCGGTCACCACCGGCAGCACGCCGCCCTCTATCCAAGGAAGCAGGTTCTTGCGGACGTTGGCGCGAGTGGGCTCCAGCAGGGGCGAAGCGTTGCCATAGACCGCATCGGTGACGATGAGATCGGCGGCGTTGATGGCGATGGCGCGCACCCCTTCGCTCTCCAGGTAGGCGGCCATCAGCAGCGTGGACAACCGCTCGCCGATAGCTACGGCCTCATCCACCGAGCGCGGCGGACGCTCGCCCAGCATCAACATGCCGTTGGTGATGCGCTGGAAGTCGGCGATCAGCGAGTGGATGCCGCCGAGCACCGCGTCGCGCTGGTGGGGCGGCAGCAACTGGCGGCAGGCCTCCAGATGGCGGTCCTGCAGGGCCTGGATGCCGGTCTCCAGACCGTGCGAGTCGCCTGCCTCGGCATGGCGCATCGAATCCAGCAGCAGGTCCGTAATTCCCGACATGGCCGAGACCACGGTGACCACGGGACGCCGCAGCTTCTGCTGGGCGGAAAGCCGCGCCGCCCCTTTCATGCGCTCGGCCGAGCCCACGCTGGTTCCGCCGAATTTCATGACCAGGATGTCTTGCACGGTTCGGTTACGAGAATTCCTTTCCGTTGGAGGTCTTGGCCCGGATCACTCTCAGGATAGCCTCTTCGGCCTCTTCGAGCGACAGGCCGGTCGAGTCGAGGTAGAGCGCATCGGGAGCCTGCACCAGGGGAGATTCCGCGCGCCCGCGGTCGCGCTGGTCCCGCTCCTGCATCTGGCCGGCAAGCGAGCCGGGCGAGGCCCCGGTTTCGGCCGCGCGGCGGCGCAAACGCTCGGCCGGATCCGCGTCCAGGAAGATCTTGACATCGGCGCCGGGGAAGACCACCGTCCCGATGTCGCGGCCCTCCATCACGACGCTGGTGGAGGCGGCGATTTCGCGCTGCCGCGCCACCAGCGCGCGCCGCACTCCGGCCAGAGCGGCCACGGTCGAGGCGGCGGCGGAGACCTCCGGGGTGCGGATCGCGGCCGAGACGTCCTCCCCGTTCAGGATCACCTGGGGCCGGAAGTCGATGGACGAGGCCGCGGCCAACTGCTCCATGCGATGCGCGTCGGTCAGGTCCATGTTCTGGCGCAGCGCCCACAAGGCCACGGCGCGATACATGGCGCCGGTATCGATGTAGGTGAAGCCCAGGCGTTCGGCCAGCCGCCGCGCCAGGGTGCTCTTGCCCGCGCCGGCGGGACCGTCAATGGCAATTACGATGCGGCGCGCGCTCATGAGCCTAATCGGGCCACGCCAGGAGCCTCGGCTCGGACCAGTACAGGTCGTGGTAGGGGAGGTCCTCGCGAGGCTCGCCAGCGCTGGAGATGGCGGCGGCCAGGGGCTCGGCGTCCTCCAGCCGCAGGGCGCGCAGGTCGAGGATAAGCGCGTTTCCCACGGCGTCGTTCACCCAGATCGGCGGGTTTCGCTCGCGCAGGAAGTTGGCTACGGGGCGGGCCGGCCGGTCCAGGTCCACGGCGACACGATGGGGACGCTCCGTGGCCCGTACCGTTAGAGTGCGGCGCAGGACCTGGATCACCGCGTCGTACCCAGCCGGAGGCCGCTCGTAGTAGCGCTCCAAGGCCACCATCAGGCCGGCGATCCCCTCCTTGCCGACCTTCATCGCCCGGCCGATGCCCCAATTCTGGAGGTAGCAGGCGCGAACCAGGTCCTTGCGCCCGCAGAGCAGGCCCGACGTCGGAGCGCCCAGGGCCTTGTGTCCGCTGGCGATCACCAGCGACGCTCCGGCGCGCAGGAACACGCGAACGTCCGGTTCGGCGGCGGCGTCCACCAGGACTGGGACACCCTGGGCCGCGGCCATCTCGACCACCGCCTCCAGAGCGAGAAAGTGGCCCTCGGGCACGTCGCCGTTGACCACGTAGAGAACGGCGGCAGTGGCTTCCGCTAGCGCGCCGCGCAGGTGAAACCGGTCGCAGTGGTTGGCGGTCCCGATGGTGACGATCCGCGCGCCGCTCAACCGCACCATCTGGGAGATCCGGCCGCCGAAATTGATGTCATGCCCGTGCTGCAGGATGATTTCGTTGCGCAGGCCCGCGGTGTCGGGGAGTTGTACGATGCGGGCCAGGTCCGCGCCGGTCATGGCGGCGGCCGCGGCGATGGCTAGACCCGACGAGGCCGAGGAGGTGACGCAGCCGGCTTCGGCGCCAGTGACACGGGCGATCACGCGGCAAGCGGCGCGCTGGAGCTCGTCGATCTCCACGTTGAGCGAGAGCGCTTCGGCGGCCGCCGCGATCACCTCGGGCGCGGCCACGTTGGCGCCGACGATGGTGGGTGTGCCGATGGCGTTAATCACCCGGCGCAACTGGTATCGCTCGCAGAATGGCATGTCCAAGGGGGATTATAGCGAAAACGTTGCGTTGCGGGGTTGGGCGCCGCTCAAGCGGCGGCTGCTTCAGGCAATTCGTGGCGGTGGATATGGTTTGGTATTCCTTTGACAATGTCCAAGGTTCGCCGGTAACATGGATCATGTCGTGGATAGACTAAGCCGAAGCTAGGACATTGTCCAATGAAAGCGATAGAAAAGCCAAAGCGTACACTCATCGGCGTTGAGCTGGTGAGACTCCTGGCTTCAGAGGGGAACCGGATCTTCACCGTCGCCCAGGCTCGGGCCTTCTGTGCCCGAGCAAACCTCAAGGAAGAGTATCTCTGGGAGGCGCTCTATCATCTTCGCCGGACTGGCTGGATCGTATCGATCCGGCGCGGGCTCTATGCGATTTCAGCACCTGTCCCAGGCTTGAACCCAGCCCACGAGTTTGAGATCGCCATGGCATTGGTGAGTCCGGCCGCTATCAGTCATTGGTCGGCCCTGCACTACCACGGCCTCACCGAGCAAGGTCCCAGGAAGATCTTTGTGCTGACGACCGCCGGGACGTCGGTCCCGCGACCTAGCAAGGCGAAGGGATACGAGATGAACTACCAGTTCATCCAAGTGAAGCGGGAGCGATTCTTTGGAACCGAAACGGTCTGGGCCGCTGACGCGCGCGTGCTGATGACCGACCCGGAGCGCACCTTGCTGGATGGTCTGTCCAGACCTCAATTCTGCGGGGACTTCGCGGAGGTCCTGCACGCGTGCGAGGCCAGAAGCCCCCGGCTCGATCTAGATCGCATCATAAACTATGCTCTTCGGCTGGACGCGGCGACGGCCAAGCGGCTAGGGTGGGTTCTCGAAGCGCAGGGCGTCGATCCAAGCCGGCTTGAGCCCCTGTTGCGGGCGCCGATTCGGAGTTACCGAACTCTGGATCCATGCGGGCCACGCCAGGGTCCGCGCAACCGGCGATGGATGATCCAAGAGAATCTTCCGGGAAGAGTGGCCGCGTGAAACCGCTACGTATGCGCTTGCTGGAGGCGCGCAAATGTCTTGGAATTCCGTGGGAAGTCCTCGAACGGGACTATTTGCTCTCCTGGTTTCTCGCAGGCATTGGCCAAGTCGAAGGCCTTCGCGACACGCTTGTGTTCAAGGGCGGAA
Source organism: Acidobacteriota bacterium (assembly GCA_016178945.1). Lineage (GTDB taxonomy): Bacteria > Acidobacteriota > Terriglobia > Bryobacterales > Bryobacteraceae > JACOSH01. Next base: position 6,760 of record JACOSH010000087.1, on the reverse strand, counting down.
CGGCACTGAAGAAATGCTACTTCGGCGACTATCGCTTCTCCGAGGATCTCGACTTCACCGGGGTGGAAGGCGCGCCGACCGGTGCGGCGATGGAGGAGGCTGTCCGCCAAGCCTGTCATGCCGCTGGTGAGCGGCTCGGGAACTACGCGCCGGTCGAAATCTTCTGCGAACGTTATGCCGAACGACAGCCTCATCCAAGTGGTCAAGAGGCTTTCACCATTCGTGCTCGCCTTCCCTGGCAGAGGGAGCCGTCCACGCGCGTGATGATTGAAACAGCGCTGGACGAGCCGCTGTTGAGGCCCGCGCGCACGCTTCAGGTGATTCACGAATACGGGGAGCCGATGGATGTGCAAGTGCAAGTGTACGGGCTTGAAGAGATGTCGCGGAGAAGCTACGAGCGATTCTTCAACACGTCCAGAAGCTGGAAGAGCGAGGATGGAGCCGCTCGCGCGCCCGCGACTACTACGATCTCTGGCGTGTACTGGGCGCCTACAAGAGCGAGATGGACCTGGCTGATTTTGGGCCGTTTCTGAAAAAGAAATGTGCTGTAACGGAACGTCACCTTCCGTGGGGCCGAGGACTTCTTCCCCGCCAAGATGTTGTCGTACGTCGAGAAGACCTGGCAGCAGTGGCTCGGTCCTCTGACGCCGCGGTTGCCGCCAGCGGACGCTGTAATCGGCCAACTCCGCCCCCAAATCGCAGCTCTCATTTCCTCGGGGGATTGAGGGCACGCCTCCACGCCCAGCTCACTGCAATCCGAAGGACATGATGTTGGAGCCCACGGCCAGAGCGACAAACTGCTTCCCATCGGCCAGATAAGTCATGGGCGAGGACTTGATCACTTCGTTCGTGGGGAAGTGCCACAGGAGCTTGCCGTCCCGCTCGTCGACGGCGACGACCTCCCGTTGGGGTCTCCGTAAAAGAGCACGCCGCCGGCCGTGTCCAGCACACCCGCCCAATGCTTGCTCGCGGTGGTTCCGATCTGGGGCTTCTCCCAGACTACCTTCCCGGTTTCGATATCCAGCGCGCGGAGATACTTCTGTCCGTGCTCTTTCTGGAGCCAGTTTCCGCGTGGCCCGATAGTTGCGCACTGCTCGAGCGTCATCACGTAGTAAAGCCGCGTCACCGGGCTGAATGCGGTCGCATCCCAGTTGGCGGGATCGTCCGTCGGGCAGTGAGTTTCGCCCGGGGACGGCGGGGTGAGCTGGGGACGGCCATCCGGGCCGATTCCGCTCGCCCAGGTGACCTTTACGAAATTCCTGGCCAGCAGCAACTCGCCATTGGTCCGGTCAAAGACGTAGAAGAAACCTTCCGGTCTGCGTGCAGCATGAGCTTGCGCGGCTGGCCGCGGTATTTCGTGTCCACCAGCACATGGCCTCGGCGCTCGGCAAGAATGACCCATTTTCCGAACCAGTTTGCCTTCGCTGGCGACCCAAGTGGTAACGGTGTCCCCTTGCCCACAGGCAAGAGCACCACCGCGTCGACGTGGTGGTGGGTCACTTTTGCCGAGCAAAGTAGGGTCATTTCTCGCGAGTGCCGAAGACATGGGGCTCGGTCGCGTCCCAGGCGTGAGTATCGTGCGGGGTGTATTGATAATGCCATCGCAGCTTTCCGGTATCCGCATCCAGCGCCAGGATGCAATCGGTGTAGAGGTTATCCCCGGCGCGCAGGCGATCGTCGGAAACAGGCCAGGGGGTGGCGGTGGCCCAGAACAGAGTGTTGGAGCCGGAATCGTAGCTGCCGGTCAGCCACGTGCCGCCGCCCCCGTACTTCGGGTCGGCGCCTTTCCAGGTGTCGTACCCGGGATCGCCTTTGGCGGGAATGGTCCAGTGGCGCCACACGCGCTCGCCGGTGGAAGCCTTGTAGGCGGCGAGAAAGCCGCGAATCCCCCAGTCGGCGCCGGAGACGCCGCCGATCACCAGGTCGTTCACCACCATGGGCGCGACGGTCGAGCCGTAATGCTGCGGCTCCTCGGGCATCACCTGGTCCCAGACCAAACGGCCCGTGGTGCGGTTCAAGGCGATCAGGTGAGCATTGTCCGTAGTCATGAAGACCTTGTCGCCAAGCAGGGCCATGCCGCGATTAGTGCCCAGCGCGGCGTCTCCCACCAGGCCCGGAGTGCGCGGGCGCGCATACTCCCAGATTCGACGGCCGGTCTGAGCGTCCATCGAGCCGGGCGGCGGGAAGATCGAATGCGGGCATTCCGGCCGAGGGAACGCCGTTGCGGATCAACTCGGACAACTCGCGGAGGGAGCGGCCGCGCAGCCTCCGGCTCCCAGCCAGTTCCCTGCCCCGCGCCGTTCCGCGGGCGTCGGCTCCATGGCAGGCGGCGCAGTGCTCGGCATACAGTGTGCGGCCATCCGCGAGTGCGGGAGCTTGTGCTGGAAGAGGCGCCTGGCTCCACAGGATCGCCAGAATGGTCAGCGAAGAGGTGCGTATTGAGATCACAGGTCCTGGATGGGGTCGGGAGTTTGGGCCTGGCGCCAAAGGTCCAGGTAGGCGGACCGGACACTGGAGTCGAGGCGGTCCGCAAGGTCTGGCGGTAGATGGAGGGTGCGGATCGTGTCCTGCACATCGGCGAGGTCTCGCAGGCGGTGGGGGGCGCTCATTCCGGAGGCGAGCTTGAGCTCGATGAGCTTCTCAAGGGTCATGACACGAACTCCGGCTATCTCGACCGAACCTTCGGAAGGATTCGGAAACCGAACCGGCTTGGGTAGACCGTCACCCGGATACTCTCCCGTGGTAATTACGTCTACCCGGACACCGGTGGCGGCAGCCCGGAAGGACTTCGTTGCCCCAGGAAAAGCGGGGTCGTAGCCGCAGCCCAGGAAGCGCTCTTTGAACGCGGCAAGGCCCTCGGGCGTGAGCAGAACGTCGATGTCAACGGTCATGCGGCGATAGCCGTGGCGCGCCAAGGCGATTGCCCCAAGGACGGCATAAGGGATGTCGGCTTCATCCAGGCGGCGGGTCAAGCCGGCCAGAGGCGCGTGGAGCTTGCCGGTTTCCATAAAGTAGGCGTCCGCCTCCTGGAGGAGATCGTCGAAGCTCCGGTCGAGCTGCTCTTCGTAGGTCCGCACCTGGCAGCCATTCTACCTTGCCAGAAGCCGCCGGGCATTGTCCTCGAACACCGCTTTGGTCTGCGTTTCCGTCAAGCCGGATTCCCGCGCCTTCAGCAGCGCCGGCTCAAGATAGTACAACGGGTAGTTGGAACCGAAGAGCACCCGCGGAAACCCAACCTGCTCGGCCAACCGCGCGACAGTCCCAACTCTCTCCAGCATGGCGAAGTCAAGATAGATCTCGCCCGCTGCTGCCAGCGTCCGCAAGGTCTCCAGCCGAAAGGTCGGGTAGCAATTCAGAAGCACCAGGCGCAGTTGCGGCTCACTCGAGACCCAGCCGGCCAAGGGAGCCAGATCCACGGGCGGCACTCGCACGAGAGGGTGCTGCGTGCGCTCGTCTTCCATGCACACCGCGAGCTGCACGATGAGCTTCCGGGCGGTCGCCAGCTTGCACAGGTCCCGGAAAGCGGGATCGTCGAGCTTGTAGCCGTGGTAGTTGGGATGCAGCCGGATCCCCGGCATCCGGTGTTCTTCCTGGCAGCGCCGCAGATCTTCCTGCCAATCCGGAAGTTTGGGATTGATGGAGCCAAACGGCGCCAGAAAGCCCTGGCCGTACGCGCGGCAGTCTTTCGCCAGCCGGGCATTGGCGCTGGAAAGGTCCTTATGGAAGATCCCGTCGAAGGTGCCCGCCCAGGCCTGTCCAACATTGTTCTTGCGCAGCTTGGCCATCAGCGCGGCCGGCTCGTCTCGCGCTAACCGCCGGAAGGGCCAGCGAGAGAGATTCACGTTGACGTCGATGATCACAGGTGGCGCCCTTTCGCGCGCAGAATCGGCGTCAACATCCGGCGCAGGTTTTCTCCGAGGATGAGTCTGCGTGCGGATTCCGGGATCTCCGCCCCCATCACCTTGCCGAGCTGGGAGGCGAAGCTCCGGCCGGCGGCGTCGCTGCCATAGACTACTCGCTCCGCGCCCAGCTCACGCACCGCCATTTCCACGGAGCCGGAAGTGGGGTCGAAGCCGGCCATGCAGGCCGAGACGTTGCGGGCGGAGCGAATCGCACGGATTCCGAGCTCCCAATCTCCGCCGGTGTGGGCGTCGATAAAGGCCGCCTGTGGATGCCGCCTGGCCAGCTCGACCAGGTCATGAGGCGTGGATTCGCCCGGCAGGTTGCCTCCCACCTTCAGCCAGGTGTGCTGGAGGATCACCGCTTTCATGGCGACCGCTCGCGCGACGATGGGATCGAGATCCGGAGCGCTGCATCGCCGGGCAACCCACAGCTTGACGCCCACCATGGGACCGTCGCGCACGCAGCGGTCGAACTCCTGGAGGCTGAAATCGACGTGGTTGGGACTCAGATAGACCAAGCCGAGGCTGCGGTCGGGCCAGCGGTCGAGAGCCCGCAGCACCTGATCGTTTCCCTCGCGAAGCTGCTGCGGGGATGGATCCTCGACAAACGGATACCCCAGCGAGAGCACGACCCGGTCGATCCCCATGCGGTCGGCGAAGCCGATCAGGTGGGTCATGCGCTCTTCCGGGGTCTCTCCCGCCGTGGAGCTGAGATGGCAATGCACATCCCAGATCGCGGAGGACCCACCCGCGGCCTGGGCCAGCGCCAGGGGGGATCCTGCAAGATGTGTGAGAAAAGCTCTGCGGTTGAACATGGAACGGTGGCCCGGCGGGCTCAAGGAATAGGGTATGCCCATTTGAGCGGAAGAGCTAGCGGGAGGGGCCGATCGGACGCCAGGACGCTGCGCCTGACACCGCCGGCGACGATCATGCCCGCCCCGCCCCGACCGAGGCTGTTTCGAAGACGGCCGGGGGCCGCTATACTCAAAGAGGTGGAGTGCGTGGATGAGTTTCGACTGGGATGCCGAAAAGGCCTCGGCGAACCTGAAGAAACACGGTGTCTCGTTCAAAGAAGCCTCGAGTGTGTTCTTTGATCCTCTAGCGGCAACTGGCGACGATCCGGATCACTCGTTTGGTGAACGGCGTTTTCTGACGTTCGGCATGTCATCCTGCGGGCGACTGCTTGTAGTGGCGCACGCAGAAGCAAACGAAGTTCTGAGAATTATCGCTGCCCGACGGGCGACGCGGGCGGAGAGGAAGTTCTATGAAGAAGCGCAGGAAACTCGCTGCGGACGAACTTCGGTCCGAATACAAACGCTCGGATTTCGGAACGTTGGTCCGCGGGAAATATGTCGAGCGACTCCGAAAGAGTTCGAACGTTGTGGTCCTTGATCCGGAAGTTGCCGCCTGGTTCCCTAACGCTGCGTCGGTCAACGCTGCGTTGCGAGCCCTGGCTGAGATTGCCAGGCGCGCCAGCTCAGACCGGCCTCAGAACAGGTAGCGCAACGCAAACTGGATTCTTTGCGCGAGGCGTGTCGCCGTGACTCAGCCGTAGTTCACGCTGCGCTGGTGCCGTCCCATACGGAGCACTGCGGGTGGTTCCAGGTTGTTGAGGGAGTCCGCGCGAAACCCCACGGAGTGGTTCTCGCGTTTCGCCTCAGTGCGGTTTCAGTACTACGCCGGAGGTCTGCCGGCAGTGATGCGGGAGATCCTGCGGCTGCTCCACGGCGACGTCCTGACGGTGACCGGCAAGACCATGGCCGAGAACGTGTCCAAGGCGGAGTGCTGCCGTCCGGAGGTGATCCGCACCCAGGCCGAGCCTCTGAACAAAGAGGGCGGCGCCGTGATCCTGTACGGCGACCTAGCCCCGGAGTTGGGGATCGGGGTGCGCTGGCGGCGCGTGGAGCTGTGCATCCCGGCCGAGGAGCTGGAACGGCGGCTTGAAAGCCTTCCGGCGCGCGCCGCCCCACTTATGATCGAGGCTACGGCGCTTGTTCCTCGAGCATGTCACGCAGGCCATCCCCATGCGGTCGGCGAACCGGATCAGGTGGGGTCATTCGCTCTTCCGGGGTCTCTCCCGCCGCGGAGCTGAGAGGCAGTGCACACCGCCGGCTAAGGCGGGTCCCTCACTTACTCCCCCGCCTTTGAGCCTAAAGGGATTCCGGGCTAATGCCGATACTTAGGCATAGCTCCAGAAGCACTGGGGAAGAGATGGATTTGTTCGAATACGTTTCCACGCTGGCGGTGTTGGCTCTCACCTTCGGTGTCGTGATCCTGATCGTTCTGAGCCGGCGCGCCGCGGGCCGGATCCAGCGCGCGGAGCGCCTGATCCGGGCCAGCGAAGAGCGCTACCGGCGGCTGTTCGAGGAAACGCCGGTCGGCTACGTGGAGATCGGCGGCGACGGAACCATCACCCATGTCAACGCCAAAGAGTGCGAGCTGCGCGGCGTCGTCCAGGACTGGCTGGAGGGCCGGTTCTGGTGGGATCTGGAGCCCGTCGAAGGGCGGGAACGAGCCCGCGAGACGCTCCGCCGCAAGCTTCACGACGAGGTCGACCTGGTCCCCTATCAGCGCCGCTACCGCCGCCCGGACGGCGAAGTGGTCACCGTCGAGATCCACGAGAGCTTTATCCGGGATGGGTCGGGCGAAGTCGTGGGAATCCGCTGCGCCTCGCTGGATATCACCGAACGGGCCCGCACCGAAGCCACCGCTTACCAGACGACCTCCGAGCTGAAGGCCATTTTCAGCGCCTTCCCCGACGTTTTCTACCGCATCGACGCGCAGGGGATGATCCTGGATTTTCAGAGCGGAGGCTTCGCCGGCCAGAAATCGCCTCCGGCCCACAAGGGCAAGAAACT
>JACOSH010000400.1 GCA_016178945.1 Acidobacteriota bacterium | reverse complement strand
GCCGTAGGCATCGCTCGAAATCTCCAGCCCCCGGGGAAGTGTTGGGCCCGTGGCTGTAATCTTTGCGTTAGGGACTGCCGCGCCGCTGTCGTCGGTCACGGTGCCCGTGATCTTGCCGGTGCTTTCCTGCCCGAATGCCGCTACCGCCAGCAGGAAGGCGCACAACAGGGCCCAAAGCCTGCGGTCGCAGACCCAGCCCCTCGTCTTTCTTTGCATAGTGTAATCCTCTCGTCATTCTGGGGCTAAGAAGAAGACCCCATTGGACTGATACGTCCGCTTAACGAATTGGTTAGTTTTTCAGACCAGGCTTCCGCGAGGAAGCCTACGGAGGAAAGACGTGCAACTGAGTAACCGAATTAACAAGCCACCATTTTTCAGCGACTTAGGTGACACTCCGGGCGGCAACTCTATGAGAAAACAGATCCTGTGGGGTGTTTCTCCGCAATTCCGGAGAAACCACCAGACCCAAGTGGTGCTATCCTACCACCTTGATCGGGATTAGGCCTTAGTGAAGTACAGCGCGACGGCCCGCTCCATATCCTTGCGGGTGACCGTTACCGGCCGCTTCTCATACCGGCCGATGGAGCTTAAGATATTGCACATGTCCATGGGGTAGCAGGCCCGCAGCTCGGTGCGTCCGTCGGTGAGGCACAGCTTGCGCAAGATGTCGCAGCTATCCGGCTCCAGCGGGATGTTGCGCGCCGTGGCCACGCGCTTGAAGATCTCGTCGAAGGTCTGGGCGGTCACCGGCTCGATGTAGATCTTGTTGTGGATGCGGCGCAGGAAAGCTTCGTCGGCCAGATCGTTGGGATCCAGGTTGGTGGCGAAGACCACCATGACTTCGAAGGGGATCTGGAACTTCACCCCGTAGCGCAGCGACAGGTAGTCGACGCGCCGGTCCAGCGGCACGATCCAGCGGTTGAGCAGATCGCGCGGCGAGATGAGCTGGCGTCCGAAGTCGTCGATGATGAAGATGCCGTTGTTGGCCTTCATTTGCAGCGGCGCCGAGTAGATGCCCGAGGCTTCGTCCAGGCGCAATTCCACCATGCCCGGGACCAGCTCGCCGCCCACCAGGATGCACGGGCGCCGGCACAGCACCCAGCGCGGATCGATTTCCTGATCCTCGACCTCGATGCGGTGGTGCACCACCGGGTCGTACAGGGCGATGATCTGGCCGTCCACCTCGACCGCGTAGGGCATCAGGATGGCGTCGTGATAGACGCGCAGCAGCCGCTCGGCCAGGCTGGTCTTTCCGTTTCCAGTGGGGCCATACAGGAAGACCGAGGTCTGGGAGATGATGGCCGGTCCCAGCTTATCCAGAATGTCGTCGGTGACCACCAGGTCCGAGAGCGCGTTGCGCAGCACGCGGCGGTTGATATCCACTTCGGCGGCCTGGGCTTTGGTGGCCGCATGGTATTCCTTCAGCGACACCGGCGCCGCGCCGGCATAGTGGCACAGGTGGAAGCGCTCGGTGGCCAACTGCCGGCCCGCGCCGGACAGCGTGATCCAGTAGTCGTTGCCCAGCATGCCCTTGACTTCCACCAACTGCTGGTTGCGGGTGGCGCGGAACAGCGTGTCGACGACCGGCAGCGAGATTTTCAGGGCCCCGCTCAGGCCGCTCAGGTTGCTGGTGCCTTCGATCGACAGCCGGCGCAGCATCAGGTCGGTCAACAGGGTCTGGCTGACGCCCAGGTCCTCCAGTTTTTGCGGGGGGGCCGGGCAGAAGGCCGGACGCACTTCTCCGATAGTCGGCATACGTTCCCTATCGGCGGAATGGGGGCAGAAGTTTATTGCACGCGGCGGGGCGCCGGCCCGTCATCAGAGCATGCGGGTCGTGTGCCTGATCCTGGCGGTGTGTCTGCCGGCCGCCGCCGGCCCCAGCGCCTCTCAGTTTTACAGGCAGGGCCGCCAGGCCGAGCGCTCCGGCGAAATGGCGCGCGCCTACCTGCTCTATTCCCAGGCCGCCGCCCTGGCGCCCAACAAGAAAAGCTACTGGCTCCGCAGCCAGGCGGTCCGCTCCCGCGCCGCTTTGCAGGCCAAAGTCACTCCCGGCGCCGAAGCGCTCGACGACGGGGCCGGCGCCGAGCCGCCCGATGCGGTCACCGACGGCGACCTCCGCGAGGCTCGCAAGCCCCAGCCCCCCAAGGAGCTCCAGGCCCTGCCCGTGCTGCGGGACTTCGCCCTCAAGGCCGACGCCAAGCAGCTCTTCGAGCAGGTCGCCAAGGCCTACGGCCTCGAGGTGGTCTTCGACGGCGACTATCAAGCCGGCATCCCGATCCCCTTCCGGATGGACCAGGCCGATTACCGCCAGGCGCTGCACGCGCTTCAGAACGTCACCGGCTCCTTCGCCGTCCCCCTGGGCGAACGCCTCCTGTTCGTCGCCAAGGACACCCAGCAGAAGCGCAACGAGAGCGAGCCCACCGTGGCCGTGGCGGTTTCGATCCCTCAGCCGGTCAGCGTCCAGGAGGCCACCGAGCTGGCCCGCAGCGTCCAGCAGTTGATGGAGATCAAGCGCTTCGCCGTCGACAACACCCGCCGCCTGGTGGTGATGAGCGACCGCATCTCCAAGGTCCGGCCCGCGCAGCAGGTCTTCGAAGAGCTGCTCTACTACCGCCCCGAAGTGCGCGTCGATCTGGAATTCCTGGAAGTGGACCGCACCGATACTCTGGCCGTGGGCCTGGACCTGCCCACCAGCTTCGCCCTCCGCGCTCTGAGCCCGCATTCGCCGCTGCCTTCCTTGCCCGGCTACCTGCTGAAACTCGGGGCCGGCTCCACGCTGTTCGGCATCGGTATCTCCGACGCCACCCTGGTCGCCAGCATGAGCCAGTCCAACGCCCGCAGCCTGCTCCGGGTGCACCTGCGCTCCACGGACGGCCAGGCCGCCACCTTCCACGTCGGCGACAAGTATCCGGTGCTGACCGGCGGCTACTTCGGCGGCGTCGACTCGAACAACCCCAGCGCCTACCGCCCGCCCCCCCAGTTCACCTTCGAGGACCTGGGCCTGGTAGTGAAAGTGACGCCCAAGATCAACGGCCGCGAGGAGGTCTCGCTCAACGTGGAGGCCGAGTTCAAGGTCCTGGCCGGCCAGGCCCTAAACGGCATTCCGGTGATCTCCAATCG
>JACOSH010000399.1 GCA_016178945.1 Acidobacteriota bacterium | reverse complement strand
CGAGGGCGGCCTGCCCTTCCTGGTGATTCTGGTGACAACGGTGGCGCTGGGCCTGCCCGCCCCCCGAAGCGCCCCCTGGTGCTGGGGCGTTTACGCGGTGGGCGCTCACAGCCTGGTCGACTTTCCGCTGCAAATCCCCGGCATCATGGCGCTGACGGTGGCGCTGCTGTGGGGCCGGCCTCCAACCCGCGGGCGCTCAGGGCGAACTCCGCCACCGACGTCTCACTGAAAGCATCCACACCCGCCGCGGCGGCGAACAGATCCGGGTCTCCGTTGCCGATCGCACAGGGGGCCAGATCCATGGCTGTGGCCACCAGGTACATGGTCTGCAAGGCGGCCCCGGCGTCGAGCAGAACGGTACGGTAGCCCATGCCTTCATACTTCCAGGCGATCCGTGGGAAGCGCGCGTCCAAGGTGATCAACACCTGCGGGAGGGGAAACAGGCCCCGCCAGCCGCCAGCCGCCCGCTCGCGGAGGGCTTCGTTCTGCTTCCGGGAGGCCTTCAGCCTGTAGAGCGCGTGTTCTCCCGAGTGGTAATGGTAAAATCCGCGCGCCAGCCCCTGGCATTGATCCACCGACAGGTAGAACTCCAGCTCGTGGATGCCGCCGCCGGAAGGGAACACGCGCCGGACCAATTCCTCCTGCTGGCCCCGCGCGGTCTCGCGGATCGCCGCGGTCCGGTAGAGGAACTCGCTGAGTTGACCGAGCGTCAGCGGCGGGCGACCGGCCTCGCGAACCGAGCGCCGTCCTTCGAGCACCCGCGTGAGGGGCGGATCCTGCCGCGACAACTCCTCCATGTCCGGGCGGGCCAGCGCGATCCGCTTACCGGAATAGGGAGGCCGCAGCGCCGGCCACGGCTCGAGGCGGTCCCGGAAGCGATAGGTGCCTCCCACCTGTCCGGAATCGCCGCAATGGCGGCTCCTCCTGTGAAACAACAGGTCGTGAAATTCCCACACCAGCCGGTCGCCGGGCTCGGATGCGGCGGCGTCCTCGATGAATCCGGTGGCGAGCAGCATCTCGACCAGCTCCGGCGTGGAGAGCGCCAGCGCCGCTCCCACAGCCTCCGGTTCCAGCCGTATGCGGACCGGCGATAAGGGGGACTCCAGCACCGTGGCATCGCCGATCCGGCGCAGGTACGCAAAGCGCGACAGCACCGGCGTTCCAGGCAGCGGCGCAGGAGCGAAGGTGAAGCCTACGATCAGCGGCTCGATCGTGGCCAGCTTGCGCGAGCCTTCCCAAAGCTCGTAGTGGATCAGATTCGCGCCGCGCCAACGGTCGAGGAAATAGTAAAGCCGGCTGAGATCCTCCAGTCCACCGGAGGACCGCTCCACCAGCTCGCGTTCGGTGGCGCCCTGCCGCAGGGCCTGTTGAAGAGCGCTATCCTGCTGGACGCCGCCAGCGGCCTCGGGCTTCAGAATGAGACGATATTCGTTCACAGGAAGAAGGGAATCGGGTTCAGCTCGCTCTCGGCTCGCGCCTTCTTGAGCCAGCCTAGCTGGACGGGAACCTCGTACAAGCGCCCCGGAGCGTAGCGGGCCCAGGCGGGCCGCAAACCCGGGACCGTCACCCGCACCACGGGAACGCCGATATCGGGGCGGGTCAGATCGAGCATCAGCGTCTCCAGGCCTCGCCGGGCAGCCGCCCTTACGAGCCAGGAGAGGTCCGCGTCAGGACCGCCGGGCTGAGGATAATCCGCGGCGGTTTTTCTTGGAACCCGCGCCGGTTTCAGATAGGGCTGGTTCGCCAGGGTGGCCTTGCGAAGCCAGGCCGCCAGCTCCGGGACATGCTCGGCCGCCGCTCCGGTCAGGTTCCTCTCCTGCGCGATCATCTGGTTCACTTCCAGCAGCGCGCTGGTCAGGGCCGTCTTCGCGTCCGGGTCTGCCCCGAACCCGAACAGAATCCGGCGGCCAGCTCGAGTCGCCGACACCGCGGCGAATACGGGAATGCCCAGGTCGCTCGAGATATCGAGCACGCTGAGCGTCCGCCCCCAACGCCGGAGATCGTCGCGCACGGCGCTGAAGAACGGCTCCTCAAAGCTGTCCAGGTCCACCTCGGGACGGCGCACCCGGTTGTACCACCACAGCGCCAGCGCATCGCGCTCCACCGACTCCAGAAAGCCGTGCCGGATCGCAGCGGTGAGAGTGGGGCCGGCGGCGCAGCCGCTCGATTCACTGGAGCAGAACCGGTGATCCGGGGGCGCCGGATAGCGCAGGTAACAATAGGCCGTGGGCAGGTAGCGCGTCTGGCCACCGGGAAACGACTGCACGGGCGTCCAGTCGATCTCGCGGGATTCGTCGAAGGGTTCGGGGACCCAGTTGAACCCCGGGTGAGACCGGTTCCAAACCTTGCGATTCCGGTACTGGCGCGGGCTGACCAGCAGCAAGTCCGGCGGATAGACCGCGGCGGCGCCCAGCTCCCGGTAACTGGCCCGCACGCGCGGCTCGCTCCCGTCGGCCGAGGCGCAGTAGCGCTCGATGGCTTCGCCCGCGCAACTCAGCTTCGCCTGGGCTTCGGTCCGGCCTCTGCCCATCGCCGAATCGGACAACTCGAAGCTCTCCGCAGGGCGGCTCACCACTTGGATGGTTTCGAACAGCACGGCGGCCGCGCCGGTGTCGCCCACGCGCTTCAGGTCCGGGATCACGCCGGTAATCGGGCTGATGTGGCGCTCCAAGCTCCCATTCACCGGGCTCGACCCGCCGCCGCAGGCCGGACACTGGGGACGCCGCACCAGCGGGTGGACCCGGCTTTCCAGGGTCGCGGTGTCCAGCGTCCAGACGGCTCCGTCGACCGTCTCGTTCTTGCCGAAGACGATCCACTTGGCCGCCTCACCCGCCGCCAGCCCCATCACGGCCCTGGAAAGGAACGGCATTCCGGGCAACACCGCAGGCGCCGGAAAGCGGCGGTTGATCCGAAGCCGCTGCGCCAGGCACTCCCAGCAGCCGGTCGAGCCGGGTCGAAACAGAGGGCCGATCCAGACCGTGCGTCCCGCCGGCCGGATCAGCATCCAGGGGCGCGAGCCGGCCAGAGACTGGCGGTTCAGCGCCTCCAGCTCCGGCCCCAGATAGTCCTCGGCCACCACGATCAGAAAGCCGCCGTTGTCATGCGGCGTGATGCCGAGCTCAGCCAGTGCGGCTTGCAGGGGCGCCGGATCCGCGCCGCCAAAACACCTGAGCCCCACCGAGGCCCCCGCCAGAGCGGCAAGAGCGGCTTGAGGCTCCGCGCCCAGCGTTCTCCAAAAGGCCGCTTCGCGCGGCGGCCGCGCCGGACCGGCTTCGGAAATGTACCCCTTTCGCTCCAACTGGAGCAGCGTGTAGTACAGATGCGGCGCGGGCGCCTGACCTGCAAGCTCGCCGACGATCTCATCGCTCGACCTGGCACCGTCGATCAGCCCCGCCACCAGACCGCAAAGAGGGCCGGTCACCATCACGCCCTCGTCCTCGGAGTAGAGCAGTGCGCGGTTCGCGCTGAGCCGGTGCGCCCCCAGGTAGCGAGTCAGAACGGGCCGTTCAATCATCGGCCTACGCGGGCCTCCACAGCCTTGAGCATCTGGTCCAGTTGAGGCTTTTCGAACAGCCTTCCGTTCAGCACCACGGCGCGAATCTTCCGGGTGTTGGCGATGTCGTCGATTGGATTCGAATCGAGCAAGACCAGGTCCGCGATCCTGCCCGCGTCGACCGTCCCGGAGGAATCGAGCAGGCCCAGAAACTTCGCCGGATTGTAGGTGGCCGTGCGCAGCGCTTCAGCCGGCGTCAGGCCGGCTTTCACCAGCAGCTCGAGTTCCTCGTGAAGGCTGAAGCCGGGGAACACGTAAGGATTCGGCGTATCGGTTCCCGCCAGCATCTCGACACCGGCGCGATGCAGAGCGCCGGCGATCTCCAGTTGTCTCCGGTAGATCTGTTTCTGCCGGGCAAAGTCTTCAGTGGCGAACTCCTTGAAGATGAAGCTGGTGGCCGGGTTCCAGAACTGCTGCAAGGGTGCTGGGATATAACGGAGCCGGGAGTCGTTGGTGAAATCGCGATCGCCCAGAGAGGCCATGGCGCGCAGCACCGTCAGGGTCGGCGTCTGCCAGGTGGCATTCTGGCGAAAGAGGGTGAACAGCGCCGCGGCCTTTTCGCCGCTGTAGGTTTCCGCCGCACGGGCGTTGATTCGCACGTAAACGGGATAGCTGGCGGGTCCCTGGAGGGTGGCTGCCTCGCCGAGCTGCTGCATTAACTCGCTTTGCTCGGTGGAGCACGCCGCCAGAATCCCGGTCAGGTGCTCGATGCTCTTCTGCCCCGCGCGGGAGGCCTCCGCCGCGGTGATGGCGGCGGGAACGTGTCCGGTGAAGACCATCCCCATCTTGCGAGCCTCGTCGGCGATCGCAAAGTAGGCTTCGCGGGAAAGCTTGTTGTAAACCTTGACGAAATCGGCCCCGCCCTGGCGCAGGTTGGCGACCGCCTGGCGCCCTTCCTCAGCCGTGCGCACGATCATCGCGCCGGGCCACATCGATCCAGGCCCGTCCAGGATCGGGCCCGCGGTCAGAATGCGCGGCCCTGCCAGCCCGTCCGCGATCTCCTTGCGCCATTGCCGGATCTGGTCCAGCCGGTCGAACATGCTGCGCACGCCGGTGATGCCGTGGGACACGAACATCGGCAACAGCGCTTCCTTATCGGAGGCCAGATGCACATGCATGTCCCACAAGCCTGGGATCAGGAACTTCCCCTGCCCCTGGACCTCCTGGACACCCCTGGGAATCTGGACCTTGCCCGTCTTGCCCAGCGCCGTGATGCGTTCTCCACCGGCCAGGACGGTCATGTCCGTCCGAGGCGGGCCGCCCGCCGTATCGACGATCGTGACGTGGGTGATGGCCAGCTCCCCGCGCAGCGGGATCCAGAGGAGCAGCGCCAGCCAGCGGAGTCTTCCGATCACCCCGGTAGTATAGCGTGTGTGCGGCGCGCCCTGAATGCAGTAAAATAGCGAGATAGCCATGCGCCTCGCCGTCCACAACCTGTTGCTGGCCGTGTCCGCAAGCGGTGTCCTGTTGGCGGCTGGTCCGCAGGCTCAACCTGGCTCGGCGGAGTTCGAGAAGACCGTCCAGCCGGTGCTGGCCAAGACCTGCGCGCCCTGCCACAATGACCGGATCGCCTCCGGCGGCCTGAACCTCAGCCCTTTTTCGAAACACGGCTCGATCGCCGGGCAGCGGGAAGCCTGGGAGCGGATCTTGCAGAAGCTGCGGACCGGCGAGATGCCGCCCAAAGGCATTCCGCGACCGCCCGACGGCCAGATTGAAGCCTTGATGAAGTTTGTTCAGGGCGAGTTTGAAGTGGCCGATCGCAAAGTGAAACCCGATCCGGGCCGCGTCACCGCGCGCCGTCTCAACCGGAACGAGTATGCCAATACCGTTCGCGATCTGCTGGGGGTGGAGTTTCGCGCCGAGAAGGACTTCCCAACCGACGATTCCGGCCACGGGTTTGACAATATCGGCGACGTGCTGACCATTTCGCCCGTGCTCATGGAAAAGTACATCAGCGCCGCCGAGAGGATCGCGGCCAGGACCGTCGGCGCGGATCCGCTGCAAGCGAAACCCCTGGAGGCCCAGTATCACGCCAAGGACAAGACCATCCGGCGGCTGAACCTGAGCATGATCGAAGCGACCCACCGCATCGAATGGGATGGCGACTACCTGGTTCGAATCGGGTTGCCCGGCGAACGCGCTCCGGACGGCCAGCCGGTGACCCTGGGCTTCTGGATGGATGGCAAGCTCTTGCACACCATGCCGGTGGAAACCAAACCCTCCAAGCTGGTGTACTTCAATCCCTATTCGGAAGAGCAGATCCGGCTTTATCTTCCGGAAGGCGACCATACCTTCAGGGCCGGTTTCATCGACGACGCGTTCGTGAAGGGCCTGTCGGAAAAAGAGGCCTACAGCGATAAGAAGAACAAGTTTCTGAACATGATCGCCTTTGTCGGGCCGTTCCCGGCCAAGGAAGAAAAGCTCAGCCGGAAGAAAATCCTGATCTGCGATCCAGGTTCGGGCCCAGCCTGCGTCGACAAGATCGTCTCCACGCTGGCCCGCCGCGCCTACCGCCGCCCGGTGACCAGGGCGGAGGTGGCCTCGCTCAAGAAGTTTGTGGGCCTCGCCAAGGCCGAAGGTCAGAGTGTTGAGCAGGGAATCCAACTGGCTATCCAGGCCATGCTGGTGTCGCCTCATTTCCTGTTCCGTATCGAGCGCGATCCCGACCCGACCGACCCCACCAAGGTGCACCGAATCTCCGAAATCGAGCTGGCTTCGCGCCTCAGCTACTTCCTGTGGAGCTCGATGCCCGATGAGGAGCTATTGGGCAAGGCCGAGTCCGGAAAGCTGCGCTCGCCCGGCGTGCTGGAGGGCCAGGTGAAGCGGCTCCTGGCCGACGAGCGGTCCGGGGCCCTGGCCGCGAATTTCGCGGGCCAGTGGCTGGAGACCCGCAACCTGGACAGCGTCAAACCGGATCCGCAGAAATTCCCCGAGTGGGGGCCCGACCTGCGGGATGCGATGAAGTCGGAGACGCGGATGTTTTTTGAAGCATTGTTGCGCGAAGATCGCCCGCTCTCGGAGTTTCTGGACGCCAGGTTCACCTTTCTCAACGACCGCCTGGCCCGGCATTACGGCATCGAAGGCGTCAACGGGCCCGAATTCCGCCGCGTGGATCTGGCGACCGACCAGCGCGGCGGCATTTTGAGCCAGGCCAGCGTCCTGACCGTGTCCAGCTATCCCACCCGCACCTCGCCGGCCATCCGTGGAAAGTACGTGCTCCAGAACATTCTCGGCGCGCCGCCTCCGGCCCCTCCGGCCGATGTGCCGCCCCTGGATGAAGAGGCCGTGGGTAACGCGGGTTCGCTGCGGCAGCAGTTTGAGAAGCACCGTTCCAATGCCGTCTGCGGGTCCTGCCACAACCGCATGGATGTGCTCGGATTCGGCCTGGAGAACTACGACGCCATCGGCCGGTGGCGGACCATGGACGGCAAGTTCCCGATCGACGTGAGCGGCACTTTCCCCAACGGGAAGTCCTTTTCACACCCGGCCCAGATGAGGAGCCTCCTCAAGGACGACCTGCCCGATTTCGCCCGGTGCCTCACCGAAAAGATGCTGACCTACTCTCTGGGACGGGGCCTGGAGCGGTATGATAGAAAGACGGTGGATGACATCGATCGGAAGGTGGCGGCGGTCGGCTACCGGTTCCAGTCGCTTATCTACGAGATTGTGCGGAGCCTTCCGTTCCAGGCGCGACGGGGAGAAGTTGCCAAGAAGGAGATGACCCGGCGATGATCACGCGCAAAACGCTTCCAAGGCGCACGTTCCTGAGAGGTCTGGGAACCACTATTGCGCTTCCCTTTCTCGATGCCATGACCCCGGCGCTGGCCTCCAGCCGGATCCCGGGCAAGGCGCCGGTTCGGATGGGATTTGTCTATGTGCCCAACGGCATGGACATTCGCAACTGGGTTCTGGATTATGAGGGCAAGCTCGGCCAGCTTTCCCGCATCATGAAGCCGCTGGAGCCGTACAAGGACGAGCTGGTGGTGCTGTCCAATCTCACGCACAACAACGGGCGTGCGCTCCTGGACGGCCCGGGCGATCACGGCCGCTGCTGCGGCTCCTATCTGACCGGCGTGCAGCCGCGCAAGACCATGGTTGAGATCAAGGCCGGCATCTCCTGCGACCAGATCGTCGCCAATCAGATCGGCGGCAAGACTCGCTTCCCGTCGCTGGAGCTGGGCATGGAGGACGCCCGGCAGGCGGGCGACTGCGACTCGGGCTACTCGTGCGCCTACACCAACAACCTGGCTTGGAGAAGCGAGACCCAGCCCTTGCCGCCGGTTCTGGACCCGCGCGCCCTGTTTGAACGCCTCTTTGGGGCCGACGCCGGTCTGACGCCGGAGGCCCGCGCCCGGCGCAACAAGTTCCGCCGCAGCATTCTGGACTTCGTCACGGACGACACCAAGAAGCTTCAGTCCGATCTTGGTCCCACCGACCAGCGCAAGCTGGAAGAGTACCTCTCCTCGATTCGAGATATCGAGCGCCAGATCGAAAAGGCCGAGAAAGACAACGCCCAGATCGATCCCCACATGGCGAAGCCTTACGGCGTGCCGGCCGATTTCGCCGAGCACTTCAAGCTGATGACCGACATGCTGACCATCGCCCTCCAGGCCGATCTCAGCCGGGTTTTCACCTTCCTGGTGACCCGCGAAGGCACCTCCCGCTCCTATCGCGAAATCGGCATCGCCGACGGCCATCATCCGCTGACGCATCACATGAACAAGGCGGATCTGATGGAGAAGGTGAGTCAGATCAATACCTATCATGTGAAGCAGTTCGCCGGCTGGGTCGAAAGGCTGAAATCCATCAAGGAAGGCGACGCCACCCTGCTCGACAATTGCATGATCGTCTACGGCGCGTGGCTGACCGACGGCAACCGCCACAATCATGAGGACCTGCCGACGTTGCTGGTGGGCCACGGCGGCGGCAACTACATCAAGACGGGCCGGAGAGTGGTCTACCGCCGGGAGACCCCCATGTCGAACCTGTTCCTGACTATGATGGATCGCATGGACGTCCACGCGGAGCACTTCGGCGACTCGACGGGGCGCGTGGAAGGCCTGAATTTGAGCTGAGCTTTTTTGCTATGACCAAGCGATGGATTGTCGTGTTCACTTTGTTTCTCGCCGTTACGATCGTCGCCGCGGCGGCCGACGTAACCGGCAAATGGACCGCCCAGGTACCGGGGCGTAACGGCACTCGAGAAACCACCTTCACCTTCAAGCTGGATGGCGATAAGCTGACCGGTAGCATGACTGGCCCCCAGGGGCAGGAGATCGCCATCTCCGACGGAAAGCTGAGTGGGGAGACTTTGTCCTTCACGGTTAACGTGGAGCGCGGCGGAAACTCCATCCGGCAGACCTACACCGGCAAGGTTGCCGGCGCCGAGATCCAGTTCAAGCGGGAAGGCGGCCAGGGTCCCGCCAGAGAGTTCACGGCCAAGCGCGCCCAGTGATTCTCTCGCTGACGCGGGTGTCCGAGCGTCGCGCTGTTAGTGTGTCATCGAATAGATGATGTAATTCACTCCGATGCGATAGGCCAACGAGGCGTAGCGCTCCGGATAGCGCGGCTCATCGGCCCATTCCCAGGCATCGCCCAAATCCATGTTGTGGCAGATCGCCACCACCAGGCGGCCCTTTTGGTCGTACACTCCTCGCCAGCGGGGATCGACCCCTCCTTTCTCATGGGTGCGGCCGCTCCAAATGGTGTGGACACCGGGAACCTGAAACCGCTCGTCCAGCTCATAAAGCACATGGAAAACGGAATCGCTGTTTTCCAACTCCACGATGGGCCGGTCCGGAAAGACTCTCCGAAAACTCTCCTCGAAGACGTCCCATTCGTAGGTCCCGTGGAAATCGTCCACCATCAGGAACCCGCCTCGGTCCAGATACTCGCGAAGACGGGCGCCTTGAGCTCGCGAAAGCTCCCAGTGGCCGACCTCCACCGCGTAGACCCAGGGATACCGGTAGATCTCATCCGAATCGACATCCACCACCTGTTCCACCGATCTCACGTGCGTCCTGGTGAGCCGCCGCACGCCCTGCAGGAACTGGCGGTCGGCCTTCGGATAGTCGGTCGACCAGCTCGCGCGGCGGTAGTTGCCGCCGCGAAAGTTGGGATACCGGAGTCGAGCAAACACGTACTCCGTCTTCTCGGTCGCATCGGCGGGCAGAGGAGCGGGATTGTCTTCTTCGCCGAACCCCCGGCGAAAGCCGCGTTGGGCGAACAGCACCGTCGCCAGCAGGACGGCGGCGGTGCACACGCTAGTTCCGCGCATCGATGGCACACAACAAAGGTACATCAGGCGCGGCGCCCTTCGCCAGCCCCGGCCCGGAGGTATGATGGGGTTATGCAGCTAGTGTGGGATGTAGCCGAATCGCGGGTTCCTCTCTATTTCCGAACCGAACAGCAGATGACCGATGACGAGTTCTATCAATTCTGCCAGCGGAATGCCGACCTGCGAATCGAACGCACCGCTGAGGGAGAGATCATCATCATGCCGGGAACGGGCGGGATCACCGGATATAGGAATAACCACCTGTCAATGCAATTGATGGCATGGTCCCTGCGCGACGGCCGCGGGGTGGCGTTCGACTCCAGCACGCAATTCAGGTTGCCAAGCGGCGCTTCCATGATGCCGGATGCCTGCTGGATCGAGCGCGGGCGGCTGGCTCAATTGACGGCCGAGGAGAAGCGTCGATTCCTCCCGCTGTGTCCGGACTTCGTGGTCGAGCTGACTTCTCCCAGCGACCGCCTGTCCCAGGTGCAAAAGAAAATGCGGCAGTGGATGGCCGACGGCACCCGGATCGGATGGCTCATCGATGCCGATAACCGCGCCGCTTACATCTACCGGCAGGGCCAGGATCCGGAACGGCTGGTGGCCCCCGAGCGCTTGTCCGGTGAAGGACTCGTACAGGGTTTAGTGCTTGAGCTCGCGGAAATCTGGGACCCCAGCCTCTAGCGGTTCACGGCTTCAGATTCCGTTCAAAGAATTCCGTCATCCCTTCCATCATCTGTTTGCGCACCGGACCGGTCACGCCGTGCGCTTTCTGCGGGTAGATCATGGTCTCGAACTGCTTGCCGGCTTTCTGCAGCGCGTCGGACATCTGCAGCGTGTTCTGGAAGTGCACGTTGTCGTCGCCGATGTTGTGCACCAGGAGCAGCTTGGAATCAAGCGCCTGGGCTTTGGCGACGGGTGCGCTTTCCTCGTAGCCCTTGGTGTTCTCGGCCGGCAGCCCCATGTAGCGCTCCGTATAAATGGTGTCGTAGTTGCGCCAGTGCGTGACCGGCGCCCCGGCGATCCCGGCGCGGATCAGACCGGGCGCGTTGGTCAGGGTGTACAGCGTCATATAACCGCCGTAGCTCCAGCCGTACATGCCCAGCCGCTTCATATCGACAAAGCCCAAGGACTCCAGATACTTCAGCCCTTCCTTTTGATCTTCCAGCTCCCGGCGGCCAAGATCGTGATACACGGCCGATTCGAACTTGTGGCCGCGGCCGTTGGTGCCGCGATTGTCGAGCTGCCAGATGACGAACCCGCGGTGAGCCAGCGCCTGGTCCCAGGTCGTCGCGCCGGTCCAGGCGTCGCGGATGGCCTGCCCGTGCGGGCCGCCGTAAATCATGACGATGGCCGGATACTTCTTGCCGGGCTGGAATCCGGCCGGCTTGATCAGGCGGCCGTACAGCAGCGTGCCGTCGCCGGTCCGGACTTTGGCGATCTCCGGGGTCAGGATCTCGTACTCGTCCAGGGCCGTACGGTCGGCCTCCTGGTACACCCGGATCTGCTTGCCGTCGCCGGTGTGCAGGGTGCGCTGCGTAGGGCTGATGAGGCTCGATGCGCTGTCGAGGTAGTACTCGCAGGTTGGGCTCATCGAAATGGAGTGCGTGCCCCCCGAAGCCGTCAGCCTGCGCATGTCCTTGCCGTCGAAGCCGATGCGATAGAGGCGCCGTTCCAGCGGGCTCTCGGCCGTCGAAACGAAGTAGATCTGGCGCCCTTCTTCGTCCACGCCCGCCAGGTCGGTGACCTCCCACTCACCGTGAGTTACCTGCTTGGGCTTTTTCCCGTCCAGCGAATACAAATAAAGATGCCGGAAGCCGTCGCGCTCGCTGCCCCACAGGAAATGCTTGCCGTCCTTGAGGAAGCGCAGATCGTCCTTGACGTTGATCCAGTAGGGGTCCTGCTCGCGCAGCAGCAAGGACGCGGCGCCGGTAGCCGCTTCCGCGGCCAGTAAATCCAGGCGGTCCTGCACGCGATTCAACCGCTCCACCGCGACCCGCTGGCCGTCCGGCATCCAGGCGACCCGCGCCAGGAGCGCGTCGCGGGTTTCCCCGAGGTCCATCCAGCGAGTGAGGCCGCCCTCCGCGGCCACCACACCCAGGCGCGCGTCCGCATTGGGATCGCCGGCCTTGGGATAGCGCTGGGGCTCGGGGCGAGCCGGAAAACTCAGCAGGTCGGCGTGGGGGAACCGCGGCTCGTGGCTGACGTCGAGCTGCAGGTAGGCAATACGCTTGGAATCCGGCGACCACCAGTGCGCCGTTCCCAGGCTCAACTCCTCGGGATACACCCAGTCAAGCTGTCCGTTGAGCAGCGTCTCGGAACCGTCCTGCGTGAGACGCGCGATCTTCTTGGATTTCGTCTCCAGCGTATAGAGGTCGTGCAGGCGGCGAAAGGAGACGCGCTGCCCGTCCGGCGAGAGCTTGGCGTCGCGCTCGGCCTCCGCCGTAGCGGTCATTTGCTCCCACTTTCCCGTCTCGACATCCAGCAGAAACAAGTCGCCGCCCGCGCTGATCAGCATCTGCTTGCCGGTCGCAGACCAGGCGAAGCTCTGCTCGCTCACGCGGCGATTCTGCCAGTCGAACGCCCCAGCGGATGAATCCTTGACCGCCTTCTCCTGCAGCGCAGTGAAGGAAACCAGCTCCTTCTTCAGGCCGGAAACCGCGTCGTACTGCCAGATCGAATTGCGATCACGGAAAGCGAACCGCTTCCCGTCCGGCGCCCAGGCCACCGCGCCCGCACCTCCGCGCATCGACGGCATCCGCGTGACGGCCTCCAGCGTGACCGGTTTCTTCGACGCCTTGCTGGAGGCGCTGCTTTGCGCAAAGACCGGCCAGGCAAGTAGAATGGCGAGAGCGAGTTTTTTCATAGACGATTCTCGCTCTACTATACCCTGATGACACGCACGAATATCTCCTAAGGCGCTCCCTGGGAGCCGGTGGTCGGCTATTCCCGAGCCGTTCGGGTCGGCTCGGCCATTCACGTGGCTGGCACCACCGCCACGGGGCCGGGCGGCGAGATCGTCGGTGAGGGAGACCCCTACCGGCAGACTGTGCAGGCGCTGCGCAACATCGAGCAGGCGCTGGCCAAGGCCGGCGCATCGCTCCGCGATGTGGTCCGCACCCGCATGTTCGTGGTCCGTATCGACGACTGGGAGCAGATCGGCAAGGCGCATGGGGAGTTTTTCCGCGAGATCCGGCCGGCGGCGACCATGGTCGAAGTGCGGCGCCTCATCGACCCACGCATGCTGGTTGAAATCGAAGCCGACGCGGTGGTGGGCGCATGAAGCTCACATTCTGGGGCGCGGCTCAAACGGTCACCGGCTCCATGCACCTGGTGGAGACCGGCGGCGCCCGCTTTCTGCTCGACGGCGGCCTCTATCAAGGGCGCCGCAAGGAAGCCGAAGATCGCAACCGCAACCTGCCGTTCAAGGCCGGCTCGATCCAGGCCGTGATCCTCTCCCACGCCCACATCGACCACAGTGGCAACCTCCCCACGCTGGTTAAGCACGGCTTCTCCGGCCCGATCTATTCCACGCCCGCCTCCATCGACCTGTGCGGCGCGATGCTGCGCGACACGGCGCACATTCAGGAGAAGGACGCCGAGTTCGTGAACAAGCGCCGCCACAAACGCGAGCAGGACGGCGAGCCGGTGGAGCCGCTCTACACAATGGAAGACGCCGAGCGCACCCTGCCGCTGTTTCAGCCAGTGCCCTACCACCAGGAAAAAGCCGTCGGCGAGCAGCTTCGCTATACCGCCTATGACGCCGGCCACATGCTGGGCTCGTCGGCCGTGGCGCTGCAGTCCGGCGGCGTCCGCCTCATCTTCTCGGGCGACGTGGGGCGGAAGAACCTGCCGGTGATTCGCGATCCCGAGCCGATGCCCACCGCCGACTACCTGATCATGGAGAGCACCTACGGCGACCGCTTCCACAAGGACGAAGGCCGCGTCGCCGACAAGCTGGCCGGCATCATCAATCGCACCTGCGCCCGAGGCGGCAAGATCATCGTGCCGGCCTTCGCGGTGGGGCGCACGCAGCAGCTCGTCCTGGTGCTGCACGAGCTGGCGAAGCAGGAGCGCATCCCCGGCATCCCCATTTTCGTGGACAGCCCGCTGGCCGTGAATGTGACCGAGGTCTACCGGCAGCACGCCGATTACTTCGACGCCGAGACCCGCGAGTACCTGCTGCGGGGCGAGGACCCCTTCGGCTTCACTCGCCTCACCTACATCCGCGACGTGAAGGAGTCGATGAAGCTCAACGATCTGCGGGGTCCCTTCATGGTGATTTCGGCTTCGGGCATGTGCGAAGCGGGCCGCATCCTGCACCATCTGCGCAATCACGTTGGGGATCCGCGCAACACCATCCTCATTACCGGCTTCCAAGGCGCCGACACGCTGGGGCGCAAGCTGGTGGACAAGTGGCCGGAGGTCAAGATCTTCGGCGAGCCGATGCGGGTCAAGGCCGAAGTCGCCACCCTGAGCGAGTTGAGCGGCCACGCCGATCAAGGCGAGCTGCTGGAATGGATGCGCCCGATCGCTCCGAATCTCAAACGCGTCTTCCTGGTTCATGGCGAGCCCAACCAGCAAGCGGCCCTGGCCAAAGCTATCGAGGAGCGCTACCACATCCCCGTCGAGATCCCGCACCGTGGCCAGAGTTTCAGCTTGGCCTGACTTTTACCCCCTATGGAGATCGTTACCGGCAACCTCGGCTGGATTGAAGTCATCTGCGGCCCCATGTTCTCGGGAAAGAGCGAGGAACTAATCCGCCGCCTGCGCCGCGCCATGATCGCTCGCAAGCGCGTCCAGGTCTTCAAGCCGTCCATCGACGATCGCTACTCCGCCGACGAGATCGTATCGCACGGCGATCTGAGGATGCGCTCGGACGTGGTCAGCAACGCCGGTGACATCCTGCCTCGGATCGACTGGCGAACGGAAGTGGTTGGAATCGACGAGGCCAACTTCATGGGACCGGAGCTGGTGACGCTGGCCGGCACCCTGGCCGACGCCGGCAAGCAGGTCCTGATCGCCGGTCTGGACACCGACTACATGGGGCGGCCCTTCTCGCCCATTCCGGAACTGCTGGCGCTCGGCGAGTCGATTACCAAGACCCTGGCCATCTGCATGCGCTGCGGCAATCCGGCCAAGCACACCCAGCGCCTGGTTGACTCCCACGACCTGATCGTGGTCGGCGCGGCGGGCATGTATGAGGCGCGCTGCCGCCGCTGCTTCGAGCCCGGCGTGCCCAAACAGCAGGAGCTGGATTTCCTGCATGCGCCGGCCGCCCGGCCGGGACGAGCTTAGTCGAACACGATACGGGCGGCCACGAGCTCATCCATTTCCGGTCCCTCGATCCCCAGCAGGTCGGCCAGCACACGCCGCGTATGTTGCCCCAGCAGAGGGGCCGGCAGCGTGGGCCGTCCGGGAGTCCCGGACAGCTTGACGGGTGTTCCCGTGACCCGGTGCCGGCCCGCCGCCGGGTGATCGACGGTGGGGAACATCGCGCGAACGGAGGTTTGGGGATGCTCCACCACTTCGGGCAGGCTGTGAACAAGCGAACAAGGTATTCCGGCCGAGCGCAGATTCTCCAGCCATTCAGCGGCGGGGCGAAGGCGGAAGATCTCCGCAAGAATGTCTTCCAACGCCTGGCGATTCCTGACGCGATCGGCATTCGTCGCGAAATCGGGATGGGCCTCCAGGTCCCGTCGATCCATCAACCCGCAGAAGGTTGACCATAGCTTCTCGCTTCCGACCGCAATCGCAAGCCCGCGGTCTTTCGCCTGGAATACCCGGTACGGAACGACCGTTGGAAAGGCCGTGCCGAGCGGTCGCGGCGCGCGCCCCGATCCCAGGTAATTCATGAAATTGGAGCTCATCGTGGAGATCATTCCGTCCAGCATCGACACGTCCACGAACTGACCCTTGCCGGTCTCGTCGCGCGACCGCAGCGCCAGGAGAATGCCGATCACCGCGAACATGCCCGCGGTTACGTCCGCCACGGAGTAACCGCTGCGGACTTGCTCGCCTTCCTCGGTTCCCGTGATGCTGACCAGCCCACTGGAGGCCTGCACAATTAGATCCATCGCCGCTTCGTCTCGAGACGGGCCGTTCTGCCCATAGCCGGAAATCGCGCAATAGATCAGGCCCGGATTGCGCGGCTGGACGT
>JACOSH010000086.1 GCA_016178945.1 Acidobacteriota bacterium | reverse complement strand
GCCGTTCCGACCGGAATCGGCGTTCCGTTGAGGTTCTGGCTAGCAATCCGTCCATAGCTCTTGATGCGCGGATAGACCTCGCGGAGGAAACCCAAGGCGTCCAGCATGGCTTGCCGGCTTTCCACCGTCTGACCGGCGGCGAGCGGAACCCGGGATAGCGCGCCGAATCCCTCGGGAGTCGGAATGCTCACGTCGGTAGCGTCGCGCGTGGAGGGTCCGGGCCTCCGGGTATCGTTCTCGAACAGCGCAAAGAAGAAGGTCCGGTTCTTGGCCACGGGACCGCCCAGGCTGCCGCCCGCATCGTGAGACACCAGCCGCCGCTTTTCCAGTCCGCTTCTCTTGTCGGGCAGGTTGCGGGACTCCAGCGCGTCGGAGCTGAAGTAATCCCAGGCCGCGCCGTGCCATTGGTTGGTTCCGCCGCGCGTAATCGCCGAGACTTGCGCTCCTGAGTTTCGCCCGTACTCGGCCGAGTAGGCGGCGGTCTGGACGTGAAACTCGCCTACCGCCTCCGGCAGCAAACGGCTGCCGGGGACCAGCGCCGCTACGCCCGGATTATTGTGTCCGATCCCGTCCACCGTGTAGTTGTTCTTGTAATTGCGCTGGCCGCCCGAGGAAGTGTTTCCGCCCTGTCCGATCACCACCAACGGGGTGAGCCAAACCAGCGCGGTAGCATCGCGCAAAGGCATCGCCTCCACCAGATCGGCGCTCAGCCTGCGGTCAATCGTGGCCGATGCCTTGGCGAGCTCGACTCCGGGCGGCGCCTCCCGCACGTCCACGGTCGTCGAAGTGGAAGCGACGGCGAGCGCCTGGTTGAGCACCACCTCCTGGATTGTACCCACGTCGATGCTCTCCACACGCCGGGTCTCGAAACCCGCCTTGGAGAACTCGATATGGTAGACACCGGCCTCGACGGCCGCGAAGCGGTACACACCAGCGTTGCTGGTTGCGGTCTGAGACCGGATCCCCGTGGCGCGGTTGGTGATCGAGACCGTCACGGCTTCGACAACCGCGCCGGACGGGTCCTCGATCGTGCCGGAGACATAGCCCCGGGTGAGCTGCGCCACCGCGCTGTGCGTGAGGAATGACAACGCCAACGTCAGCCAGATTCGCGGCCCAGTGTGAGTTTTTCTCAAGATTCTCATCTGCTCCCTCCCCTTTTCCAGCGGAGAAAAGAAGGGAAACTCTCACGGAAGGTCCGCTTTTTTTCCGCCCGCGTCCGAGCCGGGCGTCAGCGCGGTCTCACAGCGCAACACGGCTTGGGCCGCCTGTCTCTCGCGCCGGACGTTGTAAGGGCTGGAGACACCCCACTTGGTCCACTCCTTCCAGATGGCCAGACTCTTGCCGTGCCACTCTCCGGCGGCCTCCCAATTCCTGGCGTGTTCATGGAGTCTTGCCATCCGCGAATAGGCGTCGGCCAGGCGCCGGCGCCCGGGCATGTAGTAGGGTTTCACCGCAACTTCCCGCTGCCCCAGTTCGACGGCTTCCCGATAGTGAGCCATAGCGGCCGCGGCGTCGCCTTGCTCCAATCGAAGGTCCCCCAGCTCGCTCAGCGCGAACACGGTACGCTGCGCTTCCAGCGCTGTCTCGAGTTCCGACGCAGCTTCCTGGCGCCTTCCCAGTTTGCGCAGTGGGTAAGCCATTTGCGCGCGGCTAGCCGCTAATGCAGGGCCCTTGAGGAGCGGGACGGCTTTTCGGTAGAACTCCAGGGCTCGGACGGGATCGCGAGTCAGGGCGCCGAGCCCCGCATAGCAACGGCCGAGCCAACCAGCGTCGGCATCATCCGGATTGCGGTGCACGAAGTCCTCCAACAGGACCTGCGCTTTCACCAATTGTTGCAAGCCACGGCCCACGTCGCCCAAGTTCAGTTCGTTGGGATTGCCGTATAGGTTACCCAGACCCGCAAGTACGTTGCCCGTGCCACTGCGCAGTCCTTGTGCAGCGCCGGAATCGGTGGCCGCAACCTTTCCGAGGATGCGGGGGAGGTCGTCAACCAACATCCGGTTCCAAACCCGAGCCGCGCCTTCGAGATCTCCGCGGTCCCAAAGCGCGGATCCCAACGCGCCGTTGGCGATCAGGCCCTCGTGGGAACTCATCCGCTTCAGAATGCCGGTCAGTGTTTCGACGGCGGCGCGCGGGTCGCCTCCCTGAAGTTGCGCCTGGCCCATGCCGATGTAGGCCCGCTTGACCGGGTTCCAGAAGGTGGGCTCTTTCCCGTTGCCGGAAGCGAACCTCGGCTCGGCAATCTCCAGGGCACGCCGGAAGTGGCGCAGAGCCGTGGGGTCGTCGCCGGCCAGGTCGCCGAGCCGGTTGTAGACATTGGCAGTTTGGAGAGCCAGGTTTCGATCCTGTGGATCGCGCGCCAGCAACCGTTCGAAGAGGGACGCGGCCTTTTCGTAACTGGCCAGCGCCTTGTCCGTGACGCCGAGCGTGGGAGAGCTGGCTACTCCTCCTTGGATCGCGGCAATGCGCTGATACGCGCCGGCAAGCTGCCGTTCCAAGGCCGCGTTGCCCCGCGACTCTCGGGCGGCGGTGTCCAGATAGGTCAGCGTCGTGGAAATCAGTTTCTCGCGCGCGCTCAGAGTGCGCAGATTCTCGAAGATCTCTTTGTCGAAGATCACGGTCCGCGCGAAGCTCCGCAACTGGTTCAAGCGCCGTTCGGCGCGCCGTGCCTGAAGCGTTGCCACAACCGTGCCTGCCGCCAGACTCACTATCGCCAAGACCGATGCGGCCACCGCGAGCTTATTGCGGCGAACAAACTTCCGAGCGCGATACAGGATCGTATCCTTTCGTGCGGTGACGGGCAAGCCTTCCAGGTAGCGCCGCAAGTCTTCCGAGAATTGCTCGACCGAACGATAGCGCCGCTCGGGCTCCTCGTTCCGGGCCATCTGGACGACTTGCGCCAGCTCCTCCGGAATCGACTGGCCCTTGAGGACCTCCTCGAGCACCCGTCCCAGCGAGTAGACGTCGGTGGCGGTCGTCACCGGTTCGCCCCGCTGCTGTTCCGGACTGGCGTAGTCCGGAGTCAGGATCGGGAAGGCCGTCAGCGTGTGGGTGCTCTCTTCCGCCGACAGCAGCTTGGCGATACCGAAATCCAACAGCTTCGGTGTGCCTTCCGGGGTCACGAGGATGTTTTGCGGCTTCAGATCCCGGTGGACGATGAGCCGGCGGTGCGCATACTCCACCGCCGCGCAGACCCGGCGGAAGAGGGCCAGGAGTTCGGGTATGGGATGCGACCGCCCATACTCGGTAATGGGGCTTCCTTCGACCAGCTCCATGACGAAGTACGGGAGCCCTTCCTCGGTGGCGCCGCCATCTAGCAGCCGCGCGATGTAGGGATGATCCAGCCGCGCCAGGATCTGCCGCTCGCGCTTGAACCGGCGCAGATCGTCTTCTGAATCCAGGCCGCGTTTCACCAGCTTGAGCGCGACTTCTTTCTGGTATTCCGCGTCGTCCCGCACGGCGCGGTAGACGCTTCCCATGCCGCCCCGGCCAATGAGAGCGGTGATGCGGTAGGGACCGATCTGCTTCCCAACCAGCGAGACCGTGCGCTCCTGCGCGACACCCTGGGCGGCGCACTGGATCGGCTCCTCCAGGAAGCTCTCGTCGGCCTGGTCGCAGGCCAGCAAGGACCTCACCTCCCGCCGCAGCTCCTCGTCGCCCGCACAGGCCTGGGCCAGGAAGGCCTCCCGCTGCTCAGCCTGGCAGTCGCTGACTCTTTGAAACAAGCCCTCAATCTGCTGCCAGCGGTCCGTGGTCATGGCACTCACCCTCTCCAGCGGAAGATGGAGAAAAAAGTATCACATCTCCGCTGTTTTTTCCGGGCTGGTCAACTGCCGCCGCAGCCACGCTTTGGCCAGCTTCAGCTCCCGGTGGACGGTGGGAACCGACACCCCCAGGACCTTGGCCGTCTCCTCCGGCCCCAGGCCGCCGAAGAAGCGCAGTTCGATCATCCGGCATTTACGCTCATCGAACGCGGCCAGCGCCGTCAGAGCCTCCTCCAAAGCCAGCAATTCTTCGGTACGGTCAACGGACATCACCAGCGCCTCCTCCAGGGGGAGCGGCGACTCTCCGAAGCCGCGCTTGGCGGCGCGGTGGACCCGTGCGTGGTCGACCAGGATCAAACGCATCAGGTGGGCGGCGATCCCGAAGAAGTGAGCCCGATTCTCCCAGCGTTGATCCTTCTGATCGATCAGGCGCAGGTAGGCTTCGTGGATGAGCGCGGTGGCCTGCAAGGTATGGTCGGGCCGTTCGCGCCGCAAATAGGCGGCGGCCAACCGGCGGAGCTCCTCATACACCAGAGGCGTTAACTGATCCAGCGCGGACGGGTCGCCGCCGCTCCAATCCCGAAGCAGTTTCGTGATCTGATGTGTCGAAGGCGACCCCAACCCGGCGGCTCCAGCTTGCGGTCTTATTATCCTATTGAATTTTGCCGCCGGTCGTGCATCTTCAGCCCAGCGCCAGGCGCAGGCTCAGCAGGGACCGCTGCACGGCGTCGGCGTCCTGGCACTCGGCGATCTGTTGCGAGGCCTTCTCCCGGAGAGCGGCTAAGGGCAGGTTGGCGAACTGGCGCATCAGATCCAAATTGCGCCAGCCCTGCAGGGCCTCGACCTGCATGATGGCCAGCGCTTCGTCGGTGCCCAGGGCCTTCTTGTAGGGGCGGGCGGTGGTGAGGGCGTCGAAGATGTCGGCCAATTGCAGGACTTGCGCCAGCAGGGGGATTTCCGGCCCTTTCAGCCGGTCCGGGTAGCCGGACCCGTCCCAGCGCTCGTGATGGCTGCGAATGATGGGCAGCACCGGGGCCAGACAGCGCATGGAGCGGCAAATTTGCTCGCCCCGGATCGTGTGGGTGCGCATCATGTCCCATTCGGCCGGGGTGAGGGACCCAGGCTTGAACAGGATCGCATCGGGCATCCCCACCTTGCCGATATCGTGCAAGTATCCGCCGCGATGCAGGGCCAGTAATTCGGGGCGCGACAGGCGCATCGACATCCCCATGGCCACGCTGAAGACCGCCAGCCGTTCGCAATGTCCCGCCGTGTACTGGTCGCGCTGCTCCACGGCCTGGGCCAGCGCGAACAGCAGTGTTTCGGATTCCTCCAGGCGCTCGTTAGAGGTTCTGTAGCGCAACATCCGCTGCACCCGCGCGCGCAGCGCCTCCGGATGAAAGGGCGCGGCTAGGAACTCGTCGGCGCCCGCTTCGGCGCCGGCCAGCTCCAGATCCAGGCAGTCCGGGCCGGTCAGCAGCAGGATCGGAATCGCCCCGGCAAGCGAGTCCGCGCGAATCGTTCGGCACCAATCCAGGACCTGGGTCCCGCCCGCGTCGCCGTCGAGAATCACCAGATCGACCGGCTCCCGGGTGAGGATCTCCAGCAATTGCTCGGCGCCGGCGCCCATTTCCAGCCGGTGCGGCTCCAAGGCCTCATACATAGCCGAATAGGCGCCCGAGAATCCGGCCAGGAGAATGAGCGCCCGTGTCTCCAGACGGGTATCGCCGTGAGCAGCGGCCAGAGCGGGCCGAGCCTGGGCAATTTGGGGCAAGCGGACTTCCAATAGTCAATCGGACGGCAGGCCGCGTAACGCTAGTTCACCCGCCTTGGTTTCGGGCAATAGCTCCAGACCGGTCACAGCCGTAGCCGAGGTTTCTCCGGGCACCACCGGGTCGCGGCTAACTTCTTGATTTTGTGAACTTATTAGGGCCCTGGAACCGGGCTGGGTCCGGCTCCGTAAGCCTCTGTAGAGGAGGAGGCCCGCGATGCTGGCTCCTATAATCGGATCAGAGGCGGTAGACGTGCTCAAGACCATGGAAAAGGGATTCCGGGGCCCAGGGACGGCGCCCCAGGAGGATCTGGCCACGGTGCTGTCGCGCAAGATTATCGGCCAGCCCGCTGCCACGCGGGTCATCATTCCGTACGTTCAGATGTTTCAGGCGGGCCTGTCGCCCGAGGGCCGGCCGGCGGGCGTCTTCCTGCTGCTGGGGCCGACCGGAACCGGCAAGACCCGCACCGTCGAAGCGCTGGCCGAGATGCTGCACGGCGACGAGAAGATGATGGTCAAGGTGGACTGCGGCGAGTTCCAGATGGAACACGAAGTGGCCAAGCTGATCGGCGCCCCTCCGGGCTACCTGGGACATCGCGAGACGCAGCCCATCCTGACCCAGACCCGGCTGAATTCGGTCACCAGCGAGAAATGCGGCCTGTCCATCGTGCTGTTTGACGAGATTGAAAAGGCCGCGCCGTCGATGACGCGGCTGCTGCTGGGGGTCCTGGACAAAGCCATCCTGCGGCTGGGCGACAATACGTCGGTGAGCTTCGAAAGGAGTCTGGTTTTTCTGACCAGCAACCTCGGCGCGCGCGAAATGCAGAAGGAGATCAACCCGGACTTCGGCTTTCAGGCCGCGGCCGCGGGGCCGCGAACGGACCTGGAGCCGAAGCTCCAGCATATCGGGCTGGCGGCGGTGCGGCGGCGATTCTCGCCGGAATTCGTCAATCGCATCGACTGCGTGGTGACTTATCAGCCGCTCAGCCAGGCCTCGCTGGAGGCGATTCTGGATCAGCGCATCGAGGCGTTACAGGAGCACATCAACACGCGGCTGGGGCCCCGCCGCTTTTATCTGGAAGTGCCGGAGCAGGCCCGCCAGTGGCTGCTGCGGCTCGGAACCAGCTCCGAATACGGGGCGCGCGAGCTGAATCGCACTCTCCATCGGCGCCTGGTCCAGCCGCTGGCCGCCCTGGTCGCCGGCGGGCGCATCGAGCCGGGCGCCAGGGTGCGGGTGGAACTCGACGCGGAGGGACAGGATCTGCGCATCGGGATCGCGGAGCCGCCGGCGGCGGCCGAGCCGGCCACGCCCACCGTGCTGGTGGTCGACGACACCCACGAGATGGTGCACTTCCTGGAGCGCCTGCTGCTGCGCGCCGGCTGGCGGCTGCTGCCGGCCGAGTCGGCGCGGACGGCTCATAACCTGATCTCGAGCCAGCGGCCCGCGGCGGCGCTGCTCGATTATCACTTGCCCGATGGCACGGGCGTCTACCTGGCGGTCGAGCTGCGGCGGGCGTATCCGCGGCTCCCGGTGGTGATCATGGCGGGGCTGGATCTGTCGCCCGAGGACCGGCAGACCTGCGAGAAGTACGACTTCACCGTGCTGCGGAAGCCGTTCCTGGCCGCCGAGGTGCTCGAACGGATTCGCCCGGCTCTGGTGGTTTGACATCCGCACCGGCGGCGGGTCATGATCTTGGCGATGAGAAGAATCTGGGTAGCGCCCGTGGCCTTGGCCCTGGCATGCGGGGGCCATCGCCCGGCGCAACCGGTTTTCTACCAGATGGGAGAGAAAGCGCAGGTGGGTCCGCTGATCTACAACGTGATGGACGCCAAATGGATGACCCAGATCGGCGACGGCGGCGAGGCCCGGAAACCGGTCCACCGCTACTTGCTGGTGTCGTTCAGCGTGGTCAACAGCGGGGCTTCCGATCGTTACGTGCCCCTGCTGCATGTGGTGGGTAATTCCGGCGAGGCCGTGCCCGAGCTGTCCGACACCGCCGGCGCGCCGGGGTGGATCGGGATCGTGCGCAAAGTCAAGCCCGCCGAGAAACTGGAGGGCACGGTGGTCTTCGACGCGGAGCCGCGCCGGTACCGGTTGCGAATTGCCGAGGAGTCCGAGCCGGATTGGACCGCGTTCGTGGACCTGCCGCTCCGGCTGGAAGAGGGCGCGCCGCCGCTGCCCAGCATTACGGATAAGAAGACAGATGAACCTCTCCGCTAAGTACAGGGCTGCGGCCCTGGCAGTAACGGCGCTTTGGGCGGCGGCGCCCAAGCAACTGGTGATCGCCCAGGCATCGATTCACCAGACCGACGACGGCCCCGCCATGACGCCGGGAACGGTCTTTGTGCCCGGCGAGACCATCTTCTTTACCGCCTTCTTCGACAAGTACGAGGTGTCGAAGCAGCGCGTGCTGATCAGCTACAGGATTGAGGCCCTGGATGCGAAAAACATTCCCCTGATGGAAGCGGTGGCGGGCAAAGTGGATGCGGAGCTGTCGGCGGAGGACAAGAACTGGCGGCCCAAGATCCGCCAGGAGGTCTTCATTCCACCGCTGGCCGACAGCGGCGGCTACCGGGTCCGGGTGGCGGCCAAGGACGAATTGAACAACACCACGGCGGTCAAGGAGGTCTCGTTCACGGTTCGCGGGCAGGATGTGGAGCCGAGCGACACGCTGATTCTGCGCAACCTGCGGTTCTATCGCAGTGAAGACGAGGCGCAGCCGCTGGCCATCGCGGCCTATCGGCCGGGGGATACGGTTTGTGTTCGTTTCGACATGACCGGATACAAGCTGGGGCCCGGGAACGAAGTGCATGTATCCTACATCGTTTCGGTGACCTCACCGGGCGGGAAGGTGTTGTTCACCCAGAAAGAGCCGACGGTGGAGAAGAGCACGTCCTTCTATCCCAAGCGATATACCCCGTCCTTGTTCAACCTGAGCCTGACGCCCAACATTGCTCGCGGAGAGTACAGCATCACGATCATCGCCACCGATCACGCGGGCACGCAGACTTACGAAACCAAGCCGACCTTCAGGATTGAGTAGGATCTGGCGATAGACAAGGGTGAGCGATCGCGAGGAGTTCGCCGCCGTTGTTACTCACGATCTGCAGGAGCCGCTGCGCCAGGTGGCGGGGTTCACGCAACTGCTGGCCAAGCGGCTGCAAGGCAGCGCCGACCCCAAGGTGGACGAATACATGGGCTCGATTCTGGACGGCGTCGGGCGCATGCGCGAGCTGGTCCAGGCCTGGCTCCAGTATGCGAAGACGGGGGTCGGCAGATTCGGGCCAGTGGACTGCGGCCAGGCGGTCTGGCAGGCGCTGGCCAATCTGGCGGCCCTCGAAGGCGGCGCGGAAATCCTGTGCGGCCCGCTGCCCACGGTGCTGGGGGACGAGGTCCTGCTGGTGCAGTTGTTCCAGAACCTGATCGGCAATGCGTTGAAGTTTCACGGGAAGGAGGCGCCGCGAGTCCGGGTGGAGGCGGAGCGGCAAGGCGCGGAGTGGGTGGTTTCGGTGGCCGACAACGGCATCGGCATCCCGGAGGAGTTTTTTGGGCGGATCTTCGAGATCTTCGAGCGGCTGCACGGCCCGCACGAGATCCCGGGGACGGGCGCCGGGCTGGCCATCTGCAGGAAGATCGTGGAATTGCATGGCGGCAGAATTTGGGTGGAGTCGCGGG
>JACOSH010000392.1 GCA_016178945.1 Acidobacteriota bacterium | reverse complement strand
TATCCGCGCATCAGCCCCAGCGGATCCCGCATCGTCTATTCCGAGCAGGCCGGCGGTCGCTCGGCCAGCTATCTGGTCTCAGCCGCCGGCGGCGACCGGGAGACCCTCTGTGAGGGGTGCTCGCGGGCGTGGGGCTGGTCGCCGGATGAGGCGCAGATCCTGTTCCAGCTCGAACGGCCGCCGGGTCCCTTGGGGGTGGGGGCGCTGCGGCTGTCCACGCGTCAGATCACCCCCTTGCTGCAGCACGCCACCTGGAACCTGGCTAACCCTGGTTTCTCGCCGGACTCTCACTGGGTATCGTTCCACGCGATCCTGAGCCCAGTGCGCCGGCAGATTTTCGTCGCGCCGGTCAAGCCGGGAGCGCCAGTCGGGGAAGAAGGGTGGCTTCCGGTCACCGACGGCCAGGCTCTGGAGCGAAACGCCGCCTGGTCGCCCGACTCGAGCCTGTTGTACTGGCTCTCGGAACGGGACGCGTTTCGCTGTATTTGGGCGCAGCGGCTGGACCGCCAGGCCGAGCCTCAGGGCCTCCCCTTCCCGGTCCTGCACCTGCACCAGGCCAGGCGCTCCTTGAGCAGCGGCGACGTCGGAGCGATCGGCTTGGCCGCGGCGCCGGGTAAGCTGATCTTCAGCGCCTCGGAGGTCACCGGCAGCGTCTGGATCGCCCGGCCGTCCAAGTAACCGAGGCTTTTTACTGTAAGAACCCCGACTTTTTACCGCCCGACACTGCTTTCGCACCCGGACCTAGCTTCAAGATGGGTCCTGGAGGCAGATTCCATGAAGAGACTGGCCGCTTTCTTGATCGCAACGGTGGTAGCCCTGGGACAGGACAAACCCTGGAAGATCAGCCTGGAGTATATCGAGGCTTGTTCTTGCAGCCTGTTTTGCCCCTGCTATTTCAACAAGTACGCCCAGGATCACCACACGGGCGAGCATCACTGCAACTTCAATAACGTGCCCCGCGTGCTGGCGGGAAACTACGGTGACGTAGACCTGAAAGGCATGAAGATCTGGCTCAACGGGGATCTGGGCGCCGACTGGGCCACCAAGGGCGAGGCCGACTGGCTGGTGGTGACCTTCGAGCCGAAGAGCACCAAGGAACAGCGCGATGCGATGGGGGCCATCCTGGGCAAGATCTATCCGGTCAAGTGGAAGTCGTTCCAGACCGATACCTCCGAGATCACCTGGTCGATCTCGCCGGATGGCAAGACGGCTCATGCCAAGATTGGCAACGGGAAGGCTGAAGTCAAGTTGGTGCGATACGCGGGTCACGAACCGAACAAACCGACCCAGATCGCCAACCTGAAGTACTTCGCCGCCAACTGGAACGGTCCCTTCTCGCTGTACTACTCGGATCACTACTACCGCGGGTTCGGCAAGTCGTACGACCTGAAGGGCACCAACGGCTTCACCATAAAGGTGGAGGCGTCTTCGGACGGGAAGCGTGTGACCCAGAAGTCGACCGACTAATCGGCGACCAGCTTGATCTCGCCGACGCCGCCGCGAATACTGAGCCGGATCGTCACTTTGGCGTGCTGGTAGTCCTCGCTGACCCAGCGCCCGCCCTCCTTGCGGAGGCCGCTGACGCTGATGCCGCCAATGCCGCCGGCGGCGTCGGCGACGATGCCCACGTCTTTGGGCAGGCGGACGGTCGCCGAGCCGACCCCGCCGTGAATGTTGACGGAGTAGTCGCGCTTGGGGCGGCCCCGCAGGTCGAGCTTCAACTCGCCGACCCCCATGTTCACCTCGAGACTTCGGAGCGCCAGGCTCCCGATGTCCATGCGGGCTTCGCCGGCGCCGAACTTCACGCTGACGTCCAAGGGGACGTCATCGCTCAGGCGGATATCCCAGGAGTAGGTGGCGTTGCCGAGCGTGGATGAGCTTTTCCCGGGCTGCTCCACCGTGAGGTTCCCACGAAAGCCTCCGGAGCTGTAGCGGACATCCGGTTTCCAGGAAGGTACGTTGTAGGTGAAGTCGGCTTCCATCAGCTTCAGCGCGCCACCGCTGACCTTCAGCTCCCCTGCGCCCATCTTCAGATCGACGCGGACCATCTCCGATTTGTCGAGATCAATGGAGCGGGACTCGCGCCGCGTTTCGCCGGTGGGAGTGGTGGTGATCACGCAGCCGGCCAGCCCCAGCAGCGCGACGGCCTGCATGGATTTCAGCGCCATCGGAATTCCTCTCAAGGATACTACGAAGGGTACTACGCGTCGGGGGAGGCCGATGTTCCGCGCTGAGCTATACTATCAACCACGGCGATGAGCCTTCCGTGGGATTCATTTGCGGCGCGCCTGGCGCTGGCCCTGCTGCTAGGCGCGGCGATTGGCTTGGAGCGGCAGTACCGCAGGCACGTGGCCGGGCTGCAAACCAACGCGCTGGTGTCGAGCGGCGCGGCTCTGTACGTGCTGCTGGGGGTCTCGCTGCCGCTGCGCACCGAGGACCTGCGCATCGCCGGCCAGATTGTCACCGGAATCGGTTTCCTCGGCTCCGGCATCATTATCCGCGATGGATTGCACGTGCGGGGCCTGAACACGGCGGCGACGCTGTGGTGCGCGGCGGCAATCGGGGCCCTGGCGGGCTACGGCCTGTTCTGGCAGGCAGGCCTGGGCGCGCTCGCGGTACTCGCCGTCAACACCCTGTTACATGCGGCGTCCCACCGGCTCGACCGCAGCCGCGGCGGTTTCGCTGGTCTGGATTTCCACTATCGATTGATCTGGACTGTGGCCAAGCAGCGTGAAACCTCCACGCGCGAGCAGTTGCTGGCCGCGGTGCAGAGCCGCGGGCTGTGCTTGCAGGCCGTCGAGACACGTCCGGGGGAGGGCGGCACGGTCGCGCTGCAAGCCGACGTCTACAGCCCGGAACCGCTGGATGCCGAGCTGCTGCGATTGGCCGAGGCAGCCGGCGACGGCGTTGCGCGGTGGGAGCGCGTGCTGGCCCCGTAACCCCATCCCCCGCCGCCGGGCGTTTCGATGCACAGGATGTCGCCGGGCCGGACCTGAAAATTAGTCTTTGCTGGAAGCGGCAGAGCCTTTCCGGCGCGCAGCAGCGTGTTGCGGCCGGGCTGGCCGGACTGGCCGCCGTAGAGGCCGTAGGGGCCGCGGGCGCGGCGGTCCGAGAGGATGGTCACTTCGCAGTGGGTGAGGAACTCGATTTCCCGGATCAAGCCGTCGCCGCCGCGCTGGCGGCCCGGGCCGCCCGAGCCCGGGCGGATCCGGTAACGGCGGATGCGCAGCGGATACTGGTGCTCGAAGGCCTCCACCGGCGTGTTCCAACTGTTAGTCATGTGCGTGTGGGTGGCGCTGGGGCCGGGGCCCACGGCCGAAGCGCCCATTCCCCCGGCGATCGTTTCGTAATAGGCGAAGCGGACCGTAAGACCGCCGATGGTGAGGTTGTTCATGGTGCCGGAGGAGGCCGCGGGGATGCGGTCCGGCGCGGCTTGCGCCAGCGCACCCAGCAGCACGTCGGTAATGCGCTGCGAGGTCTCCACATTGCCCGCCGCCATCGCCGCCGGCTCCCGCGCGTTGACCACCGTGCCTTCGGGTGCGGTGATGCGGATTGGGCGGAGCAGGCCCGCCGTGTACGGCACGTCGCCGGGCACCAGGCAGCGGAACACATACATGGCGGCGGAGACGGCGATGGCGTAGTTGGCGTTGACGGATCCGGCCACCTGCGGGTCCGATCCGGTGAAGTCGACATGCGCGCCGTCCCCGGAGATCGTGATGGCGGCCGCGATCTTGACTGGCCGCGCGGAAATGCCGTCGTTGTCCAGGTAGTCGGTGAATCGATAGACGCCGCCGGGGAGCCTGGAAATGGCGGCGCGGGTCATTCGCTCGCTGTAGTCCTGCAAGGCCGCCATGTTGCGGCGGACGCGCGCCAAGCCATACTTGGCCGTGATCTCGCGCAGCCGGCGCTCGCCCCGCGCGATGGCCATCAGTTGGGCGCGAAGATCGCCCTCGCGCTCCTCCGGGGTGCGCACGTTGGCCAGCACCAGGCGCAGCAGCTCGCGATCCAGCACGCCGCCCCGGACCAGCAACACGGGCGGAATGCGGATGCCCTCCTGGTAGATCTCGCGGGCCAGTGGCATGGAGCCGGGGCTCATGCCGCCGACGTCGGCGTGGTGGGCGCGGTTGGCCAGGTAGTAGACCGGCCGGCGGCCCAGAAATACGGGAGAAACGGCGGTGATATCTGGCAGGTGAGTGCCGCCGCGGAAGGGATCGTTCAGGATCGCGACGTCGCCGGGGCCAAGCGGGAAGGCCTCCAGGG
Source organism: Acidobacteriota bacterium (assembly GCA_016178945.1). Taxonomy (GTDB): domain Bacteria; phylum Acidobacteriota; class Terriglobia; order Bryobacterales; family Bryobacteraceae; genus JACOSH01. Next base: position 37,565 of record JACOSH010000392.1, on the reverse strand, counting down.
CGTGTCTTACCGAGAGCGGCATGGCTCCCAGATGGACCGGCATATGGTCGCCCATGGCCACGGTCTCGCCGGCCGAGTCATAGACCGCGCAGGAATAATCGCGACGTTCCTTGATGTTGGCCGAGTAGGAGGTCTTACGCAGGACCACGCCCATCTCTTCGGCGATGGACACGAACAGATGGCGGAACAGTTCCAGTTCGATGGCGGTGGTCATTTGGGCGCGGGAGGACGCTTCAGACTCGGCTTGGGACGCGCGGGCGCGGGGTCGGCCGGGGGCTTCGCCTCGTCGGGCGGCGCGGCTTCGGGCGGCGGCTCGGCGGGCGGCGGCGGAGGTTTGCAGGGGTCTAGGGAAATCAGAAAGCTCGACAGGAGATGCCACTTGCCCGCCTCGCGTTTCTCGATGCGGAAAGTCTTGCTGGCGCCGTCCGGGCGGATCCGCCAGTCCGTGTTGGCCGGAGAGACCGGCATGCGCTTGATGGGGATGGGACGCTCGGCGGCTTCCCGGATCATCCAGCTCTCGCCGCCGGTGAGGGATTCGTACAACTCGTAGCGCATTCCTTCGGTGGACTGGCCGCGGTCGATGACCATGCTGCCGCTGCCGCGGGATTCAAACCACATCTGCAAGACGCTTCCTGCGCGCGGCTCATCGAAGACAGGCTGCCGCCGCCAGGTCTTGCCGCCATCGTTGGTGAGCAGGACGAATGGGTCGTGCGGCAGGGGATGGAGCGGCTGGCCGCTGATCCAGCCGTATTCAAAATCGGCGAAACGGATATGGTCCAGGCTGGCGTCTGGGAGCCGCTCGATCGGCTCGCGCCAGGTCTTGCCGCCATCTGCGGAGGCCAGCAACAAAGCGTAGAGCGTGGTGGTCTGGGAGTGGATGTTGCCGATCAAGAACGCCTGGCTACCCACCGGCTCCAGCGCGGACAGTTCCAGATAGACCGCGCAGGGCTCCTCCTCGGTGCAGGCCAGCCCGCCCGCGTGGATGTCCTCGGCGGTGCACTGAAACCGCAGCTTGACGGGCTGCGCACAGACCACCGGGAGAAATGCCAGTAGGAGCAGCGAGCGCATCTGGAGACTCATTCTACTCCCTTCTGGGCCCAGCGAGGCAGGCCCAAGAGGGGCGGGCCTCCCCGCCCGACTCCGCCGGGACTAGCGCCGAAAAAAAGGATTTCATTCTTGAATAAAAAGGCGTAATGTATAAATCGGATTGCAGCAGGAACGTTTTGGTTATGGCCTTCGAAGTGGGTTCAACAATCGGCGACTACGAGATCCTGGAACTACTAGGCTCCGGGGGGATGGGTACTGTCTACAAGGTTCGAAATGTGATCTCCGACCGCGTCGACGCCATGAAGGTGCTCCTGCCGGACCTGCGGAACTCGCCGGAGTTGTGCGACCGCTTCGTCCGCGAAATCAAGGTGCAGGCCAGCCTGCGTCACCCCAATATTGCGGAACTCTACACCGCGTTGCGTCTGGAGAACCGCCTGGCCATGATCATCGAGCTGGTGCATGGTGTCTCCCTGTCGACGAAGTTGCAGGACGGCCCGATCGACGTTCGCTTGGCCGCGGGCTACGCGTCCCAGGTGCTCCAGGCGTTGCAGTACGCCCATACCAAGGGTGTAGTACACCGGGATATCAAACCGGCCAACATCATTCTCCAGATGGACGGAATCGTCAAGCTGTTGGACTTCGGAATCGCCAAGGCGGCCACGGAGCACAAGCTGACGATCACCGGCTCCGCGCTCGGATCGCCATACTATATGTCTCCGGAGCAGGTGAAGGGCCAGCAGTCAGACCCGCGCACGGACATCTACTCGGTGGGCATCATGCTGTACGAGATGGTCACCGGGGTACACCCCTTCGACGGCGAAAGCGAGTTCGCGATCATGTTGGCGCACTTGCAGATGACACCTGCGCCTCCTCACGAGGTGGCCGCCGGGCTGCCCGCGACGCTGTCCGAAGTGATCTTGAGGGCGATGGCCAAAGAGCCTACCGAGCGTTTTCAGACGGCCGCAGAGTTTCGAGTGGCGCTGGAGTCGGTATTTCCGGCCCGACGGCCTCGGGCGCCAGCAGCAGCCACACCGCGGCCGCGCGCCCCGGAGCCTCAAGTTATCGAAACACCTCCCCCAGTGCGGCGGGAAGCGCCGCCCCGGCCAGCCAGCCGGCTTGCCAGACGGGGGTTGTGGGCGGCGGGCGCGCTGGTGGTACTCGGGCTGGCGGGATGGGGCGTCGTGTTTCAACTGAACCGGACGCCGACGGCTCCTCCCAGGCCCGCACCCGCCGCGCCCGCACCTCCAATCGCTCAAAGTCCGGTCGACAAGCCAGTTCCGCGTAAAACGGATACGCCGCCCGCTCCTCCTGCGCCCACCAAGAGGCCTCCTCCGGCGCCAGTGGTCGCGGAGGTCGCGATTAAGACCGAGCCCGCCGGCGCCAAGGCGCGTCTGGACGAGACGGAAAAGTCGTGCACCACGCCCTGCGCGCTGGAAGCCACGCAGGGCAAGCACGTGCTGCGTTTGACGCTGGAGGGGCATCGCGAGCAACGCCGCGAGATCCAGGTTTCCGGGGGGACGCTGGAACTCCCGGCCATCTCCCTGATTCCATTGGCCGGCGATGTGCTGCTGCAAACCCAGCCGCCAGATGCGTCGATCTGGATCGACGACAAGTTGTGGCCCAAGAAGACGCCCGCGCAGATCACATTGCCGCCTGGAAAACACCGCGTGACCGTGGAGAAGGATGGCGTCAAAGCCAGCCAGGTGATTGAGGTGCTGGACGGGGACTTCGTTCGTTACTCGGCTTCCTTGGCCCGGTAACCGGCTCCATCTTCTTCGCGGTGGATCTGGACCAGTTTCTGTCCGGGCGCCACCACCTGACCGGCTTCGACCAGGACGGCGCCGACGACGCCGTCGATGGTCGTCCGGATGCTCTGCTCCATCTTCATCGCTTCGAGCACGATCAGGCAATCACCGGCCCGGACGGCCTGGCCCTCCCGGACCAGAATGCGGAGGACTTGTCCCGGCATGGGCGAGTTGGCGGTCTCGTGGGACGGGGCGGTCTGGGGCTCCGGATAGCGCGGCAGGCGGTGGATCGCGCGGCTGGCGGTGGGGCAGTGGACGAACAGCTCCTGGCCGGACTCGCGGAATTCAAAAGTGCGCTGGAGACCGTCGAAGGCGACAGTCAGGCGGGAAGCTCCTTCGGAGACGACCTGGACTTCCGCTTGGCGGTCCGCGGCGCAGACCCGATAGAGATCACCCGACAGGCGCCCCCAGTGCAAGGTGATCACAGCGCTGCCGACGCGCAGGCGCAGGGACGGATCGCGGAACGGGTTGTTGCGAAAGCCGGAGGGCACATCGGGCAGCAAGCGCCGATGCGCGTACTGCGTACGATCCAGCCACAGCGCGGCGATGGCGGCGAACAGGAAATCTTCGCCCGGGCCGGCGCCTCCCTCGTAGGGGTGTTGATCGAGAAAGCCGGTGTGGGCGCGGCCCGCGCGAAACTCCGGGTGCTCCAGGACCCAGAGCAGGAACTCGCGGTTGGTCGAGACGCCGTGCACGGCCAGTCGCCGCAGCGCGCCGCAGAGCCGGCGGAGGGCGGTCTCGCGGTCGGGTCCCCGGGCGATCAGCTTGGCCAGCAGCGGGTCATAATGAATGCCCACTTCCAGCCCTTCTTCGACGCCCGACTCGATGCGCAGGTCCGCGTCGCCCGTGGGGGGCGACCACACCGCAATCCGGCCGGTTGAAGGCAGGAAGCCGCTGGCCGGGTCCTCGGCGTAGAGGCGGGCTTCAATGGCGTGGCCCTCGGGCCGCGGCGTCGGCAGGCGAAGCGGCCGGCCCTCGGCGACTTCAATCTGGAGGCGAACCAGATCCAGGCCGGTGATCATCTCGGTGACCGGGTGTTCGACCTGGATGCGCGTGTTGACCTCGATGAAGTAGAACTCGCCGCCGGGGGCCAGAAGAAACTCGACCGTCCCGGCGCTGGTGTAACCCAGAGCGCGGCCCACCGACAGGGCCGCCTCGGCCATGCGCACACGCAACTCCTCGTCGAGCGCCGGCGAGGGGCTCTCCTCGATGATCTTCTGATGGCGGCGCTGGATGGAGCAATCGCGCTCGAACAGGTGGACGAGGTTTCCGTGATAGTCGCCCAGGATCTGGAACTCGACGTGGCGCGCACCCTCGATGTAGCGCTCCAGGAGCAGCGATCCGTCGCCGAAGGCCGCCTCGGCTTCCCGGCGGGCCGATTCCAGCGCCTCCGCCAATTCCGCTTCCCGGCCGACGATGCGCATCCCGCGTCCGCCGCCCCCAGCCGAGGCCTTGATTAGAAGCGGAAAGCCCACGCCTTCGGGCACGACCGGCACCCCGGCGGCTGCGGCCAGCGCGCGTCCCTGGTCCTTGCGCCCCATGCGGCGGATGACCTCCGGGCGCGGGCCGATGAAGACCAGGCCGGCGCGCTCACAGGCTTCGGCAAACTCGGCGTTCTCGGCCAGGAAGCCGTAGCCGGGGTGGACGGCCTCGGCGCCGGTTCTCCGCGCGGCTTCGATGATGCGCCCGGCGTGCAAGTAGGACTCGCGCGGCGCCGCCGGGCCGATCGCCACGGCTTCATCGGCCAGGCGCGCGTGCGGCGAGAGCCGGTCCGCCTCCGAATACACCGCCACCGGGCTGATGCCCATCTGGCGGCAGGCGCGCATCACCCGCAGCGCGATCTCCCCGCGGTTGGCGATCAGGATCCGGCGGAAGGCGCCCATATCAGTGGCGGAATACGCCCCACTCCATCGTGCCTTCAATAGGCCGGTTGCCGGCCGCCGAGAGGCAGATACCCAGCACCGTGCGGGTATCGCGCGGGTCGATGATGCCGTCGTCCCAGAGGCGCGCGGTGGCGAAGTAGCAATCGGATTCGCGGTCGATTTGCCGCTCCAGGGCCGTGCGCGCCGCGGCGAGCTGGCTCTCATCGACCGCGGCTCCCTGGCGCGCCGCCGCATCGCGCTTGATAATGTCCATCACGCCGGCCAGTTGCTGGCCGCCCATGACGGCGATGCGGTGATTGGGCCAGGTGAACAGGAAGCGCGGCTCGTAGGCGCGCCCGCACATGGCGTAGTTGCCCGCCCCATAGGAGCCGCCGATCATGACCGTGAAGGCCGGGACGGTGGAGTTCGACACGGCGTTGATCAGCTTGGCGCCGTTGCGGATGATGCCCTGCTCCTCATAGGATCGCCCGACCATGAACCCGGTGATGTTCTGCAGGAACACCAGCGGGATGTTCTGCTGGTTGGCCAAGGCGATGAACTGCGCCCCTTTTGCCGCCGACTCCGACATCAGCACGCCGTTGTTGGCCAGGATGCCCACCGGAAAGCCGTGGATGTGAGCGAAGCCCGTCACCAGCGTCGCCCCGTAAGAGGCTTTGAATTCCGAAAGGTGCGATCCATCGACCATGCGGGCTATCACTTCGCGGACTTCGAAGGGCACGCGCACATCGGCCGAGGCGATGCCCAGCAGCTCGTCCGGGTCGTAGACCGGATCCTCGGCCTGGCGGCGGTTGGGCACGGCGGGCCTCTCAGCGTTGAAATGACCCGCGATCTCGCGGGCGATGCGCAGCGCGTCCAGCTCGTCTTCGGCCAGGTAGTCGGAAAGACCCGAAACGCGCGAGTGCATCTCCGCGCCGCCCAGCGACTCCTCGTCGACCACCTCGCCGGTGGCCATCTTGACCAAGGGCGGTCCGGCGAGAAACACCTGCGCCTGGTTCTTGACCATCACCGCGTAATCGGCCATGCCGGGCAGGTAGGCGCCGCCGGCGGTGGCGTTGCCGAACACCACCGCAATGGTGGGGATGCGGCGGCGCGAGCGGCGCGTGATCTCGCGGAAGCCGCGCCCGCCGGGGACGAAGATCTTGCTTTGCACCGGCAGGTCGGCGCCGGCCGCCTCCACCAACAGGATCGCGGGCAGGCGGTTCTCCAAGGCGATATCGGCCAGGCGCGAGTTCTTCCACAGGCCGGCCTCGCCGGTGGCGCCGCCTTTCAGCGTGGCCTCGTTGGCGATGATCAGGCATTCCCGCCCGCTCACCACGCCGATGCCGCCGATGACGCCCGCGCCCGGCGATTCGTTGTCCAGGCCGATGCCGGCCAGCGGCGCCAGCTCCAGGAAGTAGGAGCCCTCGTCGAGCAGCATCTCGACCCGCTCGCGCGGCAGCAGCTTGCCGCGCTCCAGGTGCCGCCGCACGTATTTCTCGCCGCCGCCCTGAGTCGAGCGCTGGAGCTCGGACCTGAGGCGTTCCAGCGCGGCCTGCATGCTCGCGTAGTTGGAGCGGTAGAGCTCGGAGTTGCGGTCGACGGTGGTTCGGATGGGCGCCACGCCAGTCAGTCTGTTATACCGCCGCATCGCCGCGTTGGCAAACGGCGCCGCGGTCGCGGCTACTGCGGAGTCTCCAGCGGGCGCTTCGATTTCTCAAAGAATTCGTCCTGAAGGCGGAGGCTGTTCTGGTCGGCCTTGACGGCGCGGATTGCGTTGGCGACGCCGTCGGCCCAGGCCTTCATGTCGAACTCGCCCAGCTCGAGGCTGGCGGCCGTGCCATCGCCTGCGTAATGGTCGGGGAACTTGGCATACCACCAGATGCCGGTGTAGACGCCGGGGGGCAGATCGAGGCGGTTGCGGTCGGCGCCGGATTGCGTTCCGGCGCGGTCCATGCGGACAAGGTCCTTGCGGGAAACCAAGGTGTGCGACGTTTCCGACTCTCCGGCATGGCCGTCCACCTTAGTCTTCATGGGAGGGCGGCCGGGCGGATAGGCGCCTCGCTGGTAGACATACACCACGTAGTCCTTGGGCGAAGCCATCTGCGACTGGGAGAAGTAGGGCAGCAGATGATTGTTGCCGCCATGCCCGTTTACAATCAGGATCTTCTTGCAGCCGTTACGAGCCATTTCGTCAGCGGTTTCCTGGAGTAGTTCGAGCTGCAGGCGGGCGCTGTAGGCGATGGTCCCCGGCTCCTGCCTGGCCTCGAAGATCTGGCCGAAGTAATACTCGGGGAAAACCACGGCGTACTCCTGCTGGGCTCCGCGCTGGGAGACGTATCGGACGTTGATCAGGTCGGTTCCCAGGGGCAGGTGCGGGCCGTGCTTCTCGAGGATGCCGATGGGCAGCAGGCAGACGCCTTGCGATTTGCGAATCGCGTCTACAAAGTCGACGGCGGTCAGCTCCTCCCATTTGACCGGCAGCGGGGACTGGGCGGAACAGACCGCCAGCAAACACAGCGAAGTGGCGATGTATCTCGGGGTGAAGGACATGGAAACTCCCGAGGAATTGTACTATGAGACGTGACCTAACGGGGTTTCCAACGTCTACCGGCAGTGCGGGGAGGTACATGACGATGATCAGGAGTGCGCTCAGTGCCGGGCTGCTGGCGGCGGTCGCCGTCCTGCAGGCCGGGGTGGAACTGGAAGACCGGATGAACCGCTCGGTTCCGGCGAAAGCCGGGGGGAAACTGACGGTCGACGCCGAGTATGGCTCGATCGAAGTCCTGCCCGGGCCGGGCGACAAGGTCGAGGTGGAGGTGTCCCGCAAAGTGGAGGGGCGCGACCGGACCGAGTCGGAGAGAATCCTCAAGGACTTCGACCTGCAGGTGACGCAAACCGGAAATGACGTGACGGTCCGGGGCGTGTTCAAGACCGGGTGGGTGGCCCGTTCGCAGGTGAGTGGCAGGCGGCAGCATTGCCGGGACGGGCGCTGCCTGGAGTACGCCGAGTTCCTGCGGACGCACCACTACAAGATTCTGACGCCGCGCGAATTCAACGCCGACCTGAGCACGCATGGCGGCTCGGTCTCGGTGGGCGACCTGAAAGGCTCGGTGCGCGGGAAGACCGGCGGCGGATCGCTGCAGTTCGGAAAAGTCGATGGGCCCGTCTGGGGGCGAACCTCGGGCGGGAGTATCCGGCTGGAGGGCGGCGCCGGCACGGCGGATGTCCGGACTTCGGGAGGGTCGATCCATATCGGCGATGTCTCCGGGGATGTCGAGGCCCATACGTCGGGCGGATCGATCCATATCGAGCGGGCCAGCGGGCGCGTGACCGCCAAGACTTCGGGGGGCAGCATCGAAGTCAAGGAGTCGGTCGGCGCGATCGACGCGAGCACATCGGGGGGCAGCGTGCGCGCTTACCTGCGCGAGAAGCCCAAGGGGCCGTCCAAGCTGGAGACCTCCGGCGGCAGCATTACGGTGCAGCTTGCGCCTTCGGCGGGCGTGGATGTGGACGCCAGCGCCAGCGGCGGGCGCGTGCACAGCGAGTTTGGCGAGCCCCAGCCGGAGTCGCGGCGCGACGTGCTGCGCACGTCCATCAACGGCGGCGGACCGGCGCTTCGGCTACACACCTCCGGTGGCAACATTCACATCCGGAAGGCGGGCGGGAAGGTGTAACTTTTCCGCGATTACCGAGTCTGCGTTGGATCGAGTACAGTGAGGCGCTCCAAGGTGGCCACGTCCTGACCTTGATAGCGAAGACAGATTGAATCTCGATCAAGGAAAGTTGGGAGATGACGAGCCTGACTCCGGGCGATCGCGCCAGCGACTCCATCCCCTCGCTCCCAATCTCGGGATGGTACAACTTCGCCAGGACGCTTGTGTCGATGAAGTAGCCGGGCACTTAATCAGCGCTGGTTCCGCTCAGCCACGAAGTCGGGGTCCAGCGAACCCGGAATCTTGGATAGCGCCCGGCGCACGTTCTCCAGGCTGACGTTGCGATCCGCCAGTGCCGCGAAGCGCTCCGGAGCCTCGAACCGGATGTCGTCGCCGGACGCGATCTCATCCAGGATGACCACGCTGACAAGCTGGTGCTCGTCGAGACACAATGGCTCAACTGGCCGCAAGACGCCTCCTTCATAAACAGCCTGGAACTTTTGCACGACAACTCTATTCTACGGCACGCCATTTCAGCTTTTCCTAAGCCCAGTTTCTTCGCTCGACGATCATGCGCGGCTCGTAAGTGACGCCGCGGGCCAGCCGTTTTTCTTCGCGCCGCGCGGTCCAGAGCAGGAGCGGGCCGAGCAGGCGCGCAGCCCACTGGGAGGCGGCCCCCAACTCGCGGGCGATGTCCTGGCGCAGCGCCCGGACCTGCTGGCTGACCGCCTGGTTGGTTTCGCGCAGATGGTGCTCCATCGCCCAGAGCATTCCGGCGTAGGCGCTTTTGAGCATCCTGGCCTCCCGCTCAAAGCGCTCGCGGATGCGCTGCTCGGGGTGATTCCTGTAGCGTTTCCAGCCTTCCAGGGTGGTGCGGCAGATGCGAAACAGGCTGGGGCCGTTGCGCTCGAAGTCGCGCCAGAAGGCCCAGTCGAGAAACCGCTTCGAGTCCTCGCGGGAGATGGCCGCGTGCTCAAAATTGAATTTGTCCTGGCCATGGATGTCGGCCAGATCCACGTCGAGGAGTTTCCCTTGCCGGTCCATTTCCTGGTAGAGCGGGGTGCCGGGGACCGGGGTGTAGAGCATGAACTGGTGGAAGTCGGTTTCATGGGCCACGGCGTGCTCGATCTCTTCGACCATGTTCTGCGGCGTGTGATGCTCCAGGCCAACGATGGTGGAGCCAAGCAGCTTAATGCCGTGCCGGCGCAGCTCGTGGGCCAATTGGAGAGTGTCGGCGCCCTGGAGTTTGGCATACCTTGAGTGGGGCGACTCCAGGCCCATCCAAACCCAGGAAACGCCCAGGCTCACCAACTCCTCGACCGTGTACTTGCCGATCGCGTTGGCCGAGGAGAACACGTACAACTCCCAGCTCTTTCCACCTTCCTTCATCCGCTCCAGGAGCTGGATGGCGCGCTTGCGGTATAGCAGGAAGTTCTCGTCCATCATGAAAAAGGATCGCACCTTGAGCCGTTGCTCGAGGCGGCACATAAGCTCGTAGAGCTGCTCGCCGGTCTGGTAGAAATTCAGGAACTTGCCTTTGCCGCCGAAGAAGGCGGAGGTGGTGCAGAAGTTGCAGCCCAGCGGGCAGCCGACCGAGGGGATGACCGTGGCGGCGGTCGAGCCGCTGTTCCGCGGCAGTTTCAGGCCCATCACGCGATGTCCGAAACCGGAGACGATTTCCGGATGGCGGATCGGGGCGGCGGCATCCTCGCCCAGGAAGCGGCGCATCCAGGAAACACCGTCGCCCCGGACGATGTGGTCGGCGTCCACCCGGCTCGCTATGTCGGCAATGGCGGAAACGTGCCCGCCCACCACCAGGGTGGAGTGCGGGGAAACCTCCCTGACCATGCGGCACATCTCGCGGACTTTGCCGACGTTGACGATGATGGAGGAGATCCCCACGATGTCGTAACGATGGGCTTGAAGCTCCCGGGCGAAGGCCTCGCGAGTGGGAAAGTCGAGCACGGTGCAGGGGGCCGAGATGTTCTCCTGGATGAGCATGATGCCCCAGGACCGGTGAAACATGCGCAGGGAGAAAGCGCCTTGGGCGCGGGTCACCTGGTTGTGATAAAGCTCCATCGGGTTGATGGAACGGCTGCCGAACTCATCGTCTTGGGCGAAAGGACCGAAGACGGAGGTCAGCAGGATACGGGCATGAGAGCCCTTGGGATGCTTATCGGCGGTCAGAATGTCCTCCGGGCGACAACTTCCGCCACCACCACGAGCGGGTTCCGGGTGCGCGCGTTGCGGGTGGTGCGGAGAATGCGCGCCTGGCCAAATCCGGCGGCGCGGAACTCGTTGAGGAAGGCCCCGCCTTCCTTGGCGCCGGCGATTCAGGCGAACCAGCCGGCAGGGTTTTCGGGGACTTCGTCCCGCTTCCCCGGAAATAGCCGGCGGAGCCGGGCCAGCGGCTCTCGCAGAACGATCTCGGCGGCATACACCACCGCTCCGGGGCGGGTGACCCGCGCGAGCTCGGCGAAGATCGCGTCCCGTGCGGGATTGAGGTTGAAGATGCCATTGACCAGAACCACGTCGATGGAGGCGCCGCGCAGAGGCAGAGCTTCGGCGGCGGCCATGCAGAAATGCACGTTGGCGGCGTCGGCCCGCTGCCGGGCGCGCCGGGCGCGAGCGATCATGGCGGGGCTGAAATCCACGCCGATTACCTCGGCGGCTCGCCGGGCGGCCACCAGCGAGTCCAGCCCCGCTCCGCATCCTAAGTCGAGAACGACTTCGTCGCCCGGGAGATCGGCGAAGAGCGGCACGTTGGAAACCCCGCAAAAAGCCTCAACGCACTCTTCGGGCAAGTCGGCCAGCAGGTGGCGGGGGTAGCCCAGGTTCGCGGCCAGCTCACGCCCGCGAGGGAACTGGTGCCTTTGCTCGGGATCCGCGGCGGCGGCCGAGTAGGCCTCGCGCACGGCGTCACGCAGGGTTACCGTAGGCGCCAGGGCCGGCATCATCGGGCGGCCCTCCTCGAAAGCAAAGGATTGGGGACCAGATTGATTCCCGGGGCCTGAACCAATGCGCCGATCCGATTGGCTGGGCGGTCCATGCCCAGCGCCTGTGGCCAGGGGCGAAATTCCCGGCCCTCCACGTTTCGCAGGAGAACGGTCGGCTCCAGGCGGAGGGCATCCGGACTGCCATTGACCAGAAGCAGGTCCGGGTAACCATCCGAATCCAGGTCGGCGGCCAGGGCCTGCATCGTGCCGTAGCAGGTGGTGAGCCCGGCGGCGGCAGTGACGTCCTCAAAGGAACCCTCGCCACGATTGTGGAAGAGCCGGGGCGTGTGGGCCGCGGGTTTGAATTCGGGCTGGAGGAGACTCCGGGCGACATCGTCGAAGGGCGCATGCGCGCTGACCAGCAGGTCCAGGCGGCCGTCCCGGTCGTAGTCGAAGGAAAGCGCGCTGAAGCTGCGCCCGCGGATGCCCTGCAGCCCGGACTGCGCGGTCGAATCGGAGAACAGGCCGCCGCCTCGATTCAGGTAGAGCGCCGCGTCTTTGAGCCACCGGAGCACGAACAAATCCGGGCGGCCGTCACCATTGAAATCGGCCGCGACGATATCGGTGACCCATCCTGCGGAGACCAGTCCGGAGTGCGCGGTTCGCTCGACCCAGCGGTCGCCCTCGCGGCGATACAGGCGTAGCTCGGCGCCGGCCTCGACGCGCTCCGCCTGGCCGTCTCCGTCGAGGTCGATCAACAGGACGCGGGCCCTGGGGCGCCCGGTGCGCTGGACCTCAAAGGAGGGCGCCGCGCGGCCCCCTTCCAGCTTGATGCCGGCGACTTCCGGGCCGGACGTCTCGATCCAGCGGGAAAAGAGCGTCGCCTTCAGAGCGGATCGCTCCAGCGCGGTCAGCGGCTTGGTGGCATCGGGCCATACGTCGCCCTCGGCGCGGATGCCTTGTCCCGCCATTTTTCGCTCCTGCGCGTACCGGTCGAGCACCTTGTGGAAGAACTGGAGGGCTTCCGGGCGCCGGTGGAGCAGATAGTAGGTGTACCCGATCCAGTAGTTGCCTTCGGGAGAGCCGAATCCGGCGGCGGTTCGGAAACGGACCAGGGCGGCGTCGAACTTCCCTTCGTTGAGATCGAGCAGGCATAGCCGCAGGAAGGGGCCGGCTTGCTCCCGGTTCACTTCGACGGTACATTCCAGGGCCCGTCGAGCCTCGGGGAAGCCGGCGGGCGCGCCGGGCGCCGGTGTGGATAAGACGTTGGCCAACTCCGAGAGCGCGCGGCCGCTGGAGGGATTCAGCTCGATCAGCTTCCGCAGCGTGGCCGCGGCCGGCTGGTAGTCTCCCATCTCTTCAAGGCTGACTGCCAGGTAGTAGAGAGAGTCCTCATGATGGGGGTCGACATCGAGACACTGCCGGTAGAGCTGCGCCGCGCCGGCTGGATCGCCCTGAAGACGCAGGGAGTTGGCCTGGTGGTAGGAATTCCAGAAGCTCCTGATGCGCTGTTTTTCGGCCTCCCGTGGACCGTCCGCCTCGCGCGATCCCACCGAGGAGCCCGGGGTGACCACCCAGAGAGCCAGCAGCCCGCTGACCGCCGAGGCGCCAATCCAAAGCCAAGCGCTCCTCATGGCTCCTCCACCGTGATCAGGCGGTTGACGGGGACCTGGCGCAGCTCCTGGACCAGTCCACTCGGAAAGCGCACCGTCAGACGGTCCACCACGGCGTGGCGGCTCACGCCGAAGTGCGCCTCCAGCGCGTTCTGCGAGAGGTACGAGGGCTGGCTGCCGATCTGATGTTTCTGCCGGACGCCCGCGGTTTCGATCTCAACGACCGCGCCGATGGCGCTGCGGTTGCTCTTGCGGGCGCGGAGCCGCACCTTGACCCAGTTGTTCCGGTTGCCGCCGTCGTTACGCAGCAGCAGCGGCGGGCCTGAGTGGTTGACCACGAAAATGTCCACGTCGCCGTCGTTGTCGTAATCGGCGAACGCGGCGCCGCGTCCCACATGCAGCTCCTCAAAGACCTTTCCACTGAGCCGGCCGACCTCGAAGAAACCGTCGGCCGGGCTCTTCTGCCAGAAGAGGAAGTTCCTCATGGGGACCAGGCGGCTCGGATCCTTCTCGTCCTGGAAGGTGCTGCCATTGGCCACGAACAGGTCGAGCTGGCCATCATTGTCGTAGTCGAAAAACGAAGTTCCCCAGCCGATCACGCCAAGGGAGATCTGCCCAACGCCGCTCATGTCGGCGATGTCGGTGAACCGGAGCGGTCCCGGCTTCGAACCCCCATCGTGGCTGTAGCGCAGGTTCCAGAACAGCGCGTCCTGCTGGGCGATCCAGTGGGTGATGAAGATGTCGAAATCGCCGTCGCGGTCGAAGTCGCCGATGGCCAGGCCCATGGCGCCGCGGTAGTCGGCGACCCAGGCGCTGTGCGAGATATCTTCGAACCTGCCGTTGCCCAGATTGCGGAACATGGCGTTATCGGAGACATCGTTGGCCACGTACAGGTCGGGCCAGCCGTCCTCGTCGAAGTCGCACCAGGCGGCCGAGAGGCTGCGACCGGTGGGATTGGCGACGCCCGCCTGGCGGGCCATATCCGTGAAGCCCCCCCTGCCGTTGTTGTGCAGGAGCAGGTTGCGCTCCGGCGGGTACGACGAAGGATTGAGGGTGAAGGGGACCAGGGTCTCGAACTGCCGCGAGGTCTTGCCGGCGAACTCGGGCTGGAAAGAGTACCGGACATAGCCGCAGATGTAAAGATCGGCGTGGCCATCGCGATCATAGTCGGCCCAGGAGGCGCCGGTCCAGAAGCCGCGGAATCCGTCCAGGCCGGCGGCGTGGGAGACGTCGGCAAACGAGCCATTGCCCAGGTTGCGGTAGAGGACGATGCGATCGAAGCTGGTGACCACGAGGTCGAGGTAGCCGTCATTGTCGTAGTCGGCCCAGGCTGCTCCCATGGAGGCTCCCCGGTAGCCCACGCCGGCTCTTGCCGTCACGTCGGTGAAGGCGCCGTCGCCGTTGTTCCGATAGAGCCGGTTGCCGCCCTGAGCCGGGCCGGCGACATCGCAGACGTACAGGTCCAGGTAGCCGTCGTTGTCGAAATCGCCCCAGGCCGCTCCCGAGCCCATGTCTTCGGGGAGTTGAGTGGTCCGCTTGCCGGGAAAGTGGCGAAAGCCGATTCCGGCCTCGCGGGCCACATCCACGAAACGGACGGCTGGGTAACCGGCGGGCGCCCGGCGGCTGAGCTCGCTGGTCACGCCCTCGATTTCGCCGCCAGGCGCGTAAGGCTCGGGCCGTTTGCGCAGAGAAAAGAGGATGCCGGTCGTCAGAACCACCAGGGTCATTCCGGTCAAGGTGTGCCGGAGGATGAGACGCTTGCGAGGAGTCAGGGTGGCATGCTTAAACATCGGACCTGCTTGCTAATCGGCTCCCCGAGCGCGGGCAGCGACTTCCACCGGGATCACCCGCGTCGTGACCGCCATCTCGGTGACGGGCGCGGTCAGCCGGCTCTCCTTCCCAAACAGAAAATTCACCAGATACTGGTCGACCTTGCGGTAGCGGAGCCGGGCTTGTACCGTAAGCGAGGAGGCGCTCCGGGGAACCCCAATCGGATAAGAGACCTGTTGGGGAAAAACCTTCGTGCGCACGGGCGCCAGTTGCGGGCAGAGGAAATTGAACTCGGCCGTGTCGGAGAAGCCCGGAAACAGCGAGCGGCGGTAGCGAACGCCGACCATCTCCCAGAGATTGTGGCGGTCGATCAGGTTGCCTTGCTGGTCCACCGGCTCGGCCTTGAACATGAAGGTTCCGGGCTCAATGAAACCTTGATCGTCGACGGTACCTTTCGAAAAGACGATTTTACCCGCGCCATCGCGGACCACGACCTCCAGCCAGGTCTGGATGATATCCAGGGGACCAGTGGGGAAATCGTGGCCGACTTTATTGGAGCTGACGATCAGTTTCAGGTCCACCTTCTCGCCGGGTCGCGCTTTTTCGGGCGCGATCATCTCCAGCGACACCACCGGTCCGCTGCGCCACTTGTGGGCGATCTCCGGCACCTCATAGCCGCCCTTCAGCCACTGCTCCGTCAGCTCGACGTGCTTCTCCCAGCCGGGCAGCTTCAGCAGCGGAGGAATCATCTGGTTGGCGGCGACGAAACGATGGCTGCGGTGTTTTCCGTCTTTGGGCGAGCGGTTATAGTCCTGGGCGTCGCCGGCGGCGGGGTCCGAGGAGGCCACCAGGGGCATGTGGCACTCGCGGCATTCGATGGTCCTGCGCGCATCGCCGGGATGGTTCCAGCGGCTCTGGCGCCAGTTGTCGTACTGGTTCTGAAGCTGGACCCATCCGACGTTGTTGATCTCCTGGTCGATGAACTGCTTGTGACAGGCCGCGCAGTACTCGGGAGTCTTGAAGAGGCGCTTGCTGAGGTCGGCGACGTGCTGGCGGGGGTAGGAGCGGATCAGAAAGTCGCGGAGAAGCCGGGTGGTCCGGCCGCCGGTCTGCTGGTCCTCCATCTCGAACAGGTAACGCGCCGGGTGTGCGATCACGTAGTTGGCGTTGCCCTTGACATCCACCTTGCGCACCGAGTGACAGACCAGGCAGGAGACGCCTTCCTGATAACCCTCCAGGGAGGTCAGCTTTTCGGTCTCCACAAACAGGTTCTTGGCGCCCGAGAACAACGAGATCGGGTCGTGACATCCGCCGCAGTAGCGGGTGGATTCCGGCCCGTTCTGCTTGGCCATGTTCATTTGAATCTTCTGGAACGCGACGTCCATGGCCGCGTAGCGATGCGCGCTGGGCTCCCACTCCCGGACAATCTCTTCGTGGCACCCGGAGGTTCCGCACGAGCGGGAGCCCGAGAGCAGGCGGGCATCCATGGCCCGGCCGTCGGCGGTCTTGGCCAGGCTGGGCGCGAAGGGCCGGTCGACGCCATACTTGTAGCTGTAATCGGCGGGGAATTCATTGCGGAGCTTCGCCGGCCGCACCGCCATGGTTCCGGCGGCGACCATCGCCAGACCCGCCAGCGTTACCGCCAGCACAGCCTTGACGAAGGCGCCGGGCGCCGCGGGAGCCACCGCGCGGATCGCCACCAGCACCACGTGGGGAACGGTAAACGCCAGGATCGCAAAGGTCGTGATGTTGTGGACCGTATCCCAGCCGTAGCTGATGCGCGAGCCAAACGCCGCTTGCCAGGTGAGGACCAGGCCGGAGATGGAGCAGACCAGGAGCGCGGCGCCGCCCAGGTATCCGAGCACCAGGTGGTGGCTGAGGGGACTGCGCCAATAGGCCAGCCAGTGACGGGCCAAGTACCAGCCGCAGGGGACCAGAAACGCCACTCCCACCGCTGCATGGACCAGCACAGCCACCTGGTTGGCTGTGTGGAAGGGAGCCAGAAGGATGGCGAGACCGCTGATCGTCAGGAAGGCAGTGAGCCCTGACGTGAGGTGCGCCAGCGGCGCTCGCCATCCCCGAACCCTTTCGAGCTGGCGGTTCTGAGTAGGCTTGCCGTTGCTCTCAGTATTTGGACGTGTATCCGCCATGGATCACCCGGCTGGGGTTCGACGGCTCCCGTTGTGGAGTTGTAGAGTTCCACATGAAGAACTATATAGTAGCGGGCGGGGAATGTCAAGGCCTTGTTTTTGGGGCGCTCAGGCCCGCGCCCGCTGCCGGCCCATGAGGGCTTCGACCTCGGCCAGCGCCGGCATGGCTTCCGAACAGCTCAGACGGCTGACCACGATCGCCGCCGCGGCGTTCCCGTAGTGGAGGCACTCGGAGACGGGCATGTCGCGCAGCAGCGCGTAGAGAAAGCCCGAAGCGAAGCCGTCGCCCGCGCCGATGGTCGAGACCACTTCGACGCGGTAAGGCTCCTGAAAGACGGATTCGCCACCCATCCACACCCGCGTGCCCTGGTCGCCCAGTTTTGAAACCAGCATTGGCAGGCGGGCGCCCCGCAGCTTGGCGATCGCCTGGTCGAGCGTGTCCGCGCCGGCAACGAGCTTCAGCTCCAGGTCGTTGCCGATCAGGACGTCGACCAGCGGCAGCGCCAGGCGCACGGCCAGGCCGGCTTCCTCCGGCTTGCGCCAGGACATGGACCGGTAGTCGACATCCAGCACCACGCGCGCGCCGCCCGCCTTGGCGCGCTCCAGAGCCAGATAAGTCGATTCGCGCGACGGCGAGGCGCACAGCGAGGTGCCATTGGTGATGAACATCCGGGCCGAGGCCAGGTAGCTCAACTCCGCCTCGCCCAGGTCCACCTGCGTGTCGGCGGGATCGCGGCGGTAGAAGACCTGCGGGAAGCGGTCCGGGGGCGCCACCTCGGTCAGGCAGAGCGAGGGGAGAAAGCCCGGAGCCCGGAGCACCCGCGAGGTGTCGACCTTCTCGGACCGGAGGAACTCCAGCAGATAGTCGCTCAACGCGTCCGTGCCCAGGCAGCCGGCTATGCCTACCGAGGCGCCCAGCCGCGCCAGCCCCACCGCCATGTTGGCGCTCGATCCGCCCAAGTAGCGCGAGAAGCGCCGCACGCGAGGGAGCGGCACGTGGGGTTCTTCCGAATACAGGTCGTAGCCGATGCGGCCCAGAATCGAGACGTCGATCACAGGAAGTATCGCTCCCTCTTCCGGGCGATCTCATACTCGCGACGAGCGGTCCGCACGGCCTCCATTTCGGATGCCTCGGCGATGGGGACGTCCCACCAGGATTCGTAGCCGGGGACCCGCTGGTTGAGGTCGGTCTCGACCACCACTACACTTGTGCGATCCTGGCCGCGCGTCGCCGACAGAGCCGCTCCGAGCTCCTCGCGGGTGCGGGCGCGAACGGCGTACGCGCCCAGGCTGGCGGCGTTGGCCACGAAGTCTACCGGCAACGTCTCGCCGCCCAGGACTCCATCGCCGCGGTAACGATACTCGGTGGCGAATCCGCCGCTACCGCAGGCGCGGCTCAGGCCCCCGATGCTGCTGAACCCGTGATTGTCGACCACCACGATGTTCAGCTTGTAGCCTTCCTGGATCGAGGTGACGATCTCCTGGGCCATCATCAGGTACGAGCCGTCGCCGACCATCACGTAGACCTCGCGCGCCGGATCGGCCATCTTGATCCCCAGGCCTCCGGCGATTTCGTAGCCCATGGTCGAATAGCCGTACTCGAGGTGGTAGCCCTTGGGATCGCGGGTCCGCCACAGCTTGTGGAGATCGCCGGGCATGCTGCCCGCGGCGCAGACCATGACGTCCTGGGGGCGGGAGAAGCTGTTGACGGCGCCGATCACCTCGCCCTGGCTGATGGGCGGGCCGTGGCCGAGGCCGTAGATCCGGTCGACCTCCTGCTCCCATTCGGCGCGGAAGCGATCGATTTGCCCGCGGTATTCTCCAGAGACCTGGTAGCCGGCCAGGGCTTGGCCGAGATCGTCGAGCGCGACGCGGGCATCGGCGATCAACGCCAGACCGGAGTGTTTCGCCGCGTCGAACTCGGCGACGTTGATGTTGATGAAGCGCACGCCGGGATTCTGGAACGCAGTCTTGGAGGCGGTGGTGAAGTCGCTGTAACGGGTGCCGATCCCGATCACCAGGTCCGCTTCCCGCGCCAGGATATTGGCGCCGGGAGTGCCGGTGACGCCCATCGCGCCCAAGGCCTGACCGTGGTTGTAGCACAAGGATCCCTTGCCGGCCTGCGTCTCGGCGACCGGAATCCCGGTCTGGGCGGCGAAGCGGGAGAGCGCCTCGGTGGCCTCGGAATAGAGGACCCCTCCCCCGGCGACGATCATCGGCCGGCGCGACTGGCGGATCCATTCCACGGCGCGGCGGAAGATCCCGGCATCGCCCCGCGGGCGCTGGATGGTCCAAACCCGCTCTTCGAACAAAGCCGCGGAGTAATCGAAGGCCTCGGCCTGCACGTCCTGGGGCAGGGCCAGCACCACCGCGCCGGTGTCGGACGGCGAGGTCAGCACGCGCATCGCCTCGGGGAGCGCGGTCAGGATCTGCTCGGGACGCTGGATGCGGTCCCAGTAGCGGGAGACCGGCCGGAAGCAGTCGTTGACCGAGATGTCCTGTGAGCAGGGCGATTCCAGTTGTTGCAAGACCGGGGCGACGTTGCGCCGCGCGAAGATATCTCCCGGCAGCAGCAGCACCGGCACGCGATTGATGGTGGCGGCGGCCGCGCCGGTGATCATGTTGGTGGCGCCGGGCCCGATCGAGGAAGTGCAGACCAATGTCCGCAGCCGGTTGCTCATCTTGGCGAAGGCGGCGGCCGTGTGGACCATGGCCTGCTCGTTGCGGCAGAGGTAAAAGGGGAAGTCGAGGTTTTGCTGGAGCGCCTGCCCGATCCCTGCGACATTGCCGTGGCCGAAGATCCCGAAACAGCCGGCGAAGAACCGGCGCCGGTTTCCATCCCGTTCCACGCTCTGCCGCTTGAGGAATTCAATGACGGCCTGCGCCATCGTGAGTCGTCGCGTCATAGGGGCGGTCTCCTTGGTCAATCATAGCCCGAGCGTGGAGCGCAGGAATTCACGGCTGGCGAGGGCGTCCTGAAACGGGTCGGACCGGCCCGCCGGATCGGCGTCTTGCTCCACCACGGCCCAGCCGTCGTAGTTCATCTTGTCAAGGCGATCCAGGAGATCGGCAAGCCGGACGCATCCCTGGCCCAGGGGGCAGAACACGCCGGCGCGCACTCCATCGAGAAAGCCCAGCCCGGCCTTTCGGGCAGCTTCCAGGCGGCCTGGATCGACGTCCTTGAAATGCAGATACTCGACCCGCGCGCCGAAAGTCTCCAGCGCCTCGACCGGGTCGCCGCCGCCGTAGACGTAGTGGCCGGTGTCCAGGCACAGCCCTACCGGGGCCGCCTGCAGCAGTCGGGCAATCTCAGCGGGCGTCTCAATGTAGGTGCCGGCGTGATGGTGGAAGACGCTCCTGAGTCCGAATCCGGACGCGAGCTGCGATGCCGCGGCGAGGTTGCGGCTGGCCGTGTTCCACTCCGCCTCGCTGAGCCGGACGTTGGACTGCTGCACGCGGCCGGCGATGGCTTCCCGCTCGGGCCACAGCGCATCGGCCAGCACCAGGTATCGCGCTCCCAGCGCGCCCAGCAGCCGGGCTACCGTCTCGGCAGGCGTCAGGTCGAGATTGGGCTCCTTCAGCCGCAGCGGGACGAAGGCGGAAGTCAGGGTCAGACCGCGGCGCTCCAATTCCCGGCCGAGGGCCAGTGGATCGGTGGGGAGGTAGCCGTACGGACCCAGTTCCGTGCCGGTATAGCCAGCGCTCTGCAACTGGTCGAGGAAGCTTGCCGCCGGCAGAGGAGGGCTCCAGCCCTCGATCTCCATGATTCCCCAGCTTACAGGGGCATTGGCAACGCGAATCTTCATCGCTTGCGTCCTCTGGGGCGCTCCATGAGAGAGATATCGGCAATCGAGGTGGATTCCAGGAATCGGAGGTAGGTGGCGCGCACATCGCGGAACTCCCCGTGCGCGGTGCAGGGGCTGGTGTCCGAGCAGATCCTGCCGCCGCCCAGAAAGCACTCCGGCCGGGCCCGCGCCCGATCGAACAGATCGACCACCTCGATGAGCCGGATTTGCTCCGGCTTCTTCCGTAACCGGTACCCGCCGCCGGTTCCGCGTGTGGCGTCGAGGATACCGGCGTTGCCCAACGTCAACAGAATTTTGGAGAGATAGTTCGCCGGAATGCCGGCCCGCTCAGACAACTGCCGGCCCAGGATGGCAGTCCCTTCGGGCAGGGACGCCATGTGCGTCAGCGCCCGCAGCGCGTGTTGCGAGGTGGTGGAGAGCATTGTGCACTTGTAGATGAGTATCTACCGAAATGCACAACCGGGGCAAGTCCGGGCTGCTTAACGCCCTGCCTCCAACCGGATCACCCGCGGAAACAGGATGTTGTTCTCCAGATGGATGTGGACGTGGAGATCCGCTTCCAGCTCCTGGAGCCCCTGGTAAAGCGCCCGATAGGCGCCGCAAGCGTGAGCCGGAAGCTCGAATCCGCCGCTCAGCTCGCGTATCCGCGCAAGCCCGCCGCCCGCGCTGTCGTGCTCGCGCTCCATCATGCGGATAGGATTGGCGATCGAGCCAAAAGGCGCCATGGGCAGCGGCGCTCCCGCTTCGGCCGCGGCCTCGTAGCGGCCGATCATGGGGAACAGGATGAACTCCTCCTTGTACATGTGGGCTTCTAACTCTTCCCGCATGTCCGCAAAAATCCCTTCCATGGGCAGTAACACGGCCCCATCGCGCTCCCCATGCGCGAACACGACCTTCCGAAAGCGCTCGGTCAACGCGGGCAGCTCACGCTTCAGATACGCGTGGTGGGTCTGGACGATGTGGCCGATCAGGCTGCGCATCGAGGCGCTCTGCCAGTCCTTGTCCTGCTCGCCGGCGACGCTGGTGGCCGAGGCGAGCTCCGCCAGCAGTTGTCCGGTAGCGAGGCCCTTTTCGCGGCACACCTCTTCCAGCGGGCGCTTGCCCCCGCAGCAGTAGTCAATGCCATGTTTCTCAAAAGTGCGGACAGCGCCCAGGGATTGGGCAGCCACTTCGGCGACGGTTTGTTGTTCGGTGATGGTCATGCCTCCACCGTAGCCTGGACCAGCCCGCGAGGCAGTGACCTCGGTCACGGCGCCTCTCCCGTGACGCCGGTCCGCCGCGTATAACTCCCTCCTTTACTACTACTTGGAGCCATCGATCGAGCGCGGAAAATTTTTTCTTGACAGAGCGGGCGGTGATTGTGTATATGTAGATCCAGAAGTCAACAAATGCTCTCCGCCACGTCCGAATACGCGCTTCGAGCCCTGATCCGGATGTCGCAGGTGCCCGAGGGGGCGGCGATCCTGGGGCGGGATCTGGCCGACGAAGCCCGCATCCCCCAGAATTACCTGGCGAAGATCCTTCTGGCGCTGCGTCATGCCGGGATCGTCACCGCCCACCGCGGGACGGGCGGAGGTTACGGTCTGTCGAAGCGCCCGGAGGAGATCCGGTTGCTGGACGTGGTCGAGCTGTTCGATGGAACCCAGAGCCGTCCGCGCTGCCTGTTGGGAGAGCACGAGAGGTGCTCGGAAGATACTCCCTGCGCGGCGCACGAGAGTTACAGGGCGTTGCGCGAGGCGCACATGCGGTTTCTGGAAACCACCACGATCGCGCGCATCGGTCGCGCGAGCGGCAAGGAGAAGGCTGAGTCATGAATCGGTTCAATGTCCGGCTACTGGTCGCCGCGATTCTCCCGGCGCTGGGAGGCGCGCAGGAGGCGGCCGAGTTCTTTCGTCAGAACTGCGTAAGCTGTCACACCATCGGCGGCGGGCGCCTCACCGGGCCCGACCTCAAGGACGTGGGCCAGCGGAAGGACCCCGCCTGGCTGACGCGATTCCTGATGAATCCCCAGGGAATGATCAACAGCGGGGACGCTTATGCGCTCCAGCTCCAGCAGCAGGCGCGCGGCGTGGTGATGCCCACCGTCCAGGGGATGAACAAAGCGCGCGCCGAAGCGCTGCTGGGCCTGATCGAGGCCGAATCCAAGCTGGAAAAATCGCAGTTCATCGGCCTGCAGATCAGCGACCGCCCGTTCACCGGAGAGGACATCGAGCAGGGCCGGCGAATGTTCCGGGGAACCCGGAAGCTGCTCAACGGGGGGCCGCCCTGTATCTCCTGCCACACCATGAAGGACCTGGGAGGGCTCGGCGGCGGCCGGCTGGCGCCGGATTTGACCCGGGTCTTCGAACGCCTGGAAGGACGCAAGAACCTGGCGTCTTGGTTGTTTGCGCCGGCCACGCCCACCATGCAGCCCATCTTTCGCAAGCACCCGCTGGACGCCAACGAGGCCCTGCTGCTGGTGGCCCTGTTCGAGGACTCGGCCAAGCGCGGCGGGCAGGACGATTCCGTGGCGCTGCTCAACTTCTTTTTCCTGGCGTTGGGCGGGGCGGTGATCGGGCTGGCGGCCTGCGACGCGGCGTGGAAGAGACGGTTCCGGGCGGTGCGCCGCCCCTTGGTTCGGGGGATGGAATTGACGAGGTGATGGATGAAACCCAACGGCAGTATCAACTGGATCAAGGACGAGGCGGATCCCGCGCTGCGAAGCTGGGAGGAATTTTACAGGAACCGCTGGCAGTACGACAAGATCGTGCGCAGCACGCACGGCGTCAACTGCACCGGCGGGTGCACCTGGCAGATCCACGTCAAGGACGGCATTGTCACCTGGGAGATGCAGGGGTTGGATTACCCGTCGCTCGAGAATGGGCTGCCGCCCTACGAGCCGCGCGGGTGCCAGCGCGGAATCTCCTTCTCCTGGTACCTGTACAGCCCGCTGCGGGTGAAGTATCCCTATGTGCGGGGCGCTCTGCTCGACCTCTGGAAGACGGCGCGGGCCGAGCACGAGGATCCGGTCGAGGCCTGGAAATCGCTGGTCGAGAATCCGGAAGCCCGTACACGCTGGCAGAGGGCGCGGGGCAAAGGCGGATTCCGCCGCGCCGATTGGGACACCATGCTGGAATTGATCGCCGCGGCCAACATCTACACGATCAAGAAGCACGGCCCGGACCGCATCGCGGGCTTCTCGCCGATCCCCGCGATGTCGATGATCAGCTACGCCGCCGGCGCGCGTTTCCTGCAGCTCATGGGCGGGATCTCGCTGTCCTTCTACGACTGGTACTGCGACCTGCCGCCGGCTTCGCCGGAAACCTGGGGCGAGCAGACCGACGTGAACGAATCGGCCGACTGGTATAACGCCAAGCTGCTGGCGGTGATGGGCTCCAATCTCAACATGACCCGCACGCCCGATTGTCACTTCGCCGCCGAAGCCCGGCATAACGGCTCGAAAATGTGGGTCTTCTCGCCGGATTTCAGCCAGGTGTCCAAGTACGCCGATGAGTGGGTGGCCATCAACGCGGGTCAGGACGGGGCTTGGTGGATGGCCGTCAATCACGTCATCCTCAAGGAGTTCCACCACGAGCAGCCGGTTCCGTACTTCATCGACTACACCAAGCGCTACACCGACGCGCCCTACCTGGTGGAGTTGTGCGAGACCGAAGACGGCTCCTACCGTCCAGGCCAACTGCTGCGGGCCAACCGGTTGGCGGCCTACTCCCAGGTCGAAAACGGCGATTGGAAATTCCTGATGTGGGACGAGCAGGACGCGCGTCCCAAAATGCCGATGGGCAGCTCGGGTTTTCGCTGGGGCAAAGAGAAGGGCAAGTGGAACCTGCTGCTTAAGGACGGGCTGGACGGCAGCGAGATCCATCCCGCGCTGACCTTCCTTTCCGGCCTCGACGGCGTGGCGGCGGTCAGGTTGGACGACTTCGGCCAGGGGCGAGAGATTCGCCGGGGCGTTCCAGTCAAGAAGCTGGTGACCACCACCGGAGAGACCGTCACGGTGACCACCGTGTACGACCTTATGATGGCGCAGTACGGCGTCTCGCGCGGGTTGGAAGGGGAGTATCCCGCCGGCTACGATGACGAGACCCAGGCCTACTCGCCGGCCTGGGCGGAGAAGTACACCGGTCTCGATCGCGCGCTGCTGATCCGCTTCGCCCGCGAGTGGGCCAACACCGCCCGGCTGACCCACGGCAAGTGCACCATCATCATCGGGGCGGGCATCAACCACTGGTATCACAACAATCTGATGTACCGGGCGGGCATCCACGCACTGGCCTTCTGCGGCTGCGTGGGCGTCAACGGCGGCGGCCTGGCGCATTACGTCGGGCAGGAAAAACTGGCGCCCATGGAGTCCTGGTCGGCGATCGCGTTCGCCAAGGACTGGTTCCCGCCGTCGCGGCTGCAAAACGGGCCGAGCTGGCACTACGTCCACACCGATCAGTGGCGCTATGAACGCAGTTTCACCGACTATCACACGGTTCCGGGGAACCAGCCCGAGAATTCGCTGGCCCAGGGCCACACCATGGACGCTCAAGTCCGAGCCGTTCGCAACGGCTGGCTGCCGTTCTATCCCCAGTTCGGCAAGAGCCCCCTGGAGCTGGTGAAGGAGGCCGAAGCCGCCGGATCGCAGACGCCCGAGCAGGTCGTCGACTACACCGTGCGGCAACTCAAGGATCGCAAGCTCAAGTTCTCGGTGGAGGATCCGGACGCGGAGGAGAACTGGCCGCGAGTGTGGTTCATCTGGCGCGGCAACGCACTGATGTCCAGCGCCAAGGGCCACGAGTATTTCCTGAAACACTACCTGGGCACCCACACCAACGCGATCGCCGAAGACCTGGCTCAAGGAGCGGTCCAAGATGTCGCCTGGCATGAGCGCGCCCCCCAGGGAAAGATGGACCTGGTGGTGGACCTGAACTTCCGCATGGACACGTCGGCGCTATACTCCGATATCGTGCTGCAGGCGGCCACCTGGTATGAAAAGGCGGACCCGAACTCCACCGACATGCACAGCTTCATCCATCCGCTGTCGGCGGCGGTACCGCCCTGCTGGGAGTCGAAGAGCGACTGGCAGACGTTCGAGGCCATCGCGCGCAAGTTCTCGGCCTTGGCGGCGAAGCACTTTCCGGAGCCGGTGCGCGACATCGTGGCGCTTCCGCTGGCCCATGACACGCCCGCCGAGATCGCCCAGCCGGCGATGAAGGACTGGTACCGCGGAGAGGTCGACGCCATTCCGGGCAAGACCATGCCGGGCCTGCGCGTGGTCACCCGCGATTACAAGAACCTCTACAACCAGTTCTGCTCGCTGGGGCCGCTGGTCCGCGAGAACGGCGTCGGCGCGCACGGCACCTCCTACGACGTCAAGGACGTCTACGACCAGACGCTGCGCGACCACCCGCTCTACCGCTGGAACGGGAACGCCTATCCCTCGCTGGCCAAAGACGAGCAGGTCTGCGACCTGATCCTGCGGTTTGCCTCCGTAACCAACGGCGAGCTGGCCTACCGTTCCTACAAGAACATGGAGGAAAAGGTTGGCCTGCCGCTGGCGCACCTGGCCGAAAAGAACCGGGGGGTTTCGATCGACTATGCGGGGCTGCAAGCGCGCCCCCATCGCTTCGTCAACAGCCCGATGTGGTCCGGCCTCATCGAGAACGGCCGCGCCTACGCGCCCTTCACCTACAACGTGGAGTGCCTGGTGCCCTGGCGCACCCTGACCGGGCGCCAGCACTTGTACCTGGATCATCCCGGCTACCTGCAGTTCGGCGAGCATCTGCCGACCTACAAGCCCAAGCCGCTGCCCACGCAGTATGCCGACCTACGCTTCAGCCAGGAGGCCGGGCCCTCCAAGATGCTCAACTATCTGACGCCGCACGGCAAGTGGCACATCCACTCCACCTACGGCGACAACCAGCGCATGTGCACGCTCTCGCGCGGAGTGGAGCCGTTCTGGATGAACGACAAGGACGCCGCCGATCTGGAGATCGCCGACAACGATTGGGTGGAGGTGCACAACGATCACGGCGTGGTGGTGACGCGGGCCGCCGTGAGCGCCCGCATCCCGCCGGGCATCTGCATCATCTATCACTCCCCGGAGCGGACCTACTCGGTGCCCAAGTCTCCGCTGCGGGGCTTCCGGAGAGCGGGCGGGCACAACAGCCTCACCCGCGTCCGGCTGAAGCCCAACCTGATGGTCGGCGGCTACGGCCAGTTCACCTACCACTTCAACTACTGGGGTCCCACCGGCGTGAACCGGGACACCCACGTGCTGGTGCGCAAGCTGCCGGAGCTGAAGTGGTGAGGAAAGGAGAATCGCGATGAACGTACGCTCCCAAATCTCCATGGTGTTCCACCTGGACAAGTGCATCGGCTGCCACACCTGCAGCATTGCCTGCAAGAACATCTGGACCGACCGCAAGGGCACCGAGTACATGTGGTGGAACAACGTGGAGACCAAGCCTGGAACCGGCTATCCCACGCAGTGGGAGAACCAGGACAAGTACAGCGGCGGCTGGGAAACCCACAATGGCGATCTCCGCTTGAAGTCCACCGGTAAGGGGAAGATCGTCTTCAACATCTTCCACAACCCGCACCAGCCCAGCATGGACGACTACTACGAGCCTTGGACCTACGACTACCAGGAGTTGTTCAATGCTCCGGAAGGCCCCGACCAGCCCACGGCGCGTCCCGTGTCGATGGTGACCGGCGAGCTGATCAACATCCAGTCGGGACCCAATTGGGACGATGACCTGGGCGGCTCCAAGGTCTACGCCGAGAACGATCCGAATCTGGCCGGATTAAGCGACGAGCAGCGGGCCCAGCTCTCGGCGGTGGAGCGGCTGGTCTTCTTCTACTTCCCGCGCATCTGCAACCACTGCCTGAACCCGGCCTGCGTGGCGGCGTGTCCTTCGGGCGCGCTCTACAAGCGGGGGGAGGACGGCATCGTCCTGCTCGACCAGAAGCGCTGCCGGGCCTGGCGGTCCTGCGTGGCCGCCTGCCCCTACAAGAAGGTCTTCTACAACTGGTTTACGGGCAAGTCCGAGAAGTGCATCCTCTGCTTCCCGCGCATCGAGACCGGCCAGGCGCCGGCCTGCTTCCACTCCTGCGTGGGACGCATCCGCTACCTGGGCGTGCTGCTGTACGACGCCGATCGCATCGAGGAGGCCGCCAAGAGGCCGCCGGAGGAGCTGGTGGAAGCGCAGCGGTCGATCATCCTGGATCCCTTCGATCCGGTGGTGATCGCGGAAGCGCGAGCCAACGGCGTCCACGAATCCGTGATCGAGTCGGCGCAGAAGTCGCCGGTCTACCAGTTCGTGAAGATATGGAAGATCGCGCTGCCCCCGCACATCGAGTACGGCACGCTGCCCATGCTGTTCTACGTCCCGCCGATGTCGCCGGTGATGGCGACCAAGGAGGGCAACACCATTGACCATACGTCCGAAGACCTGTTCCATGACATCGATGAGTCGCGTGTCCCGATGAAGTTCCTGGCCAATCTGTTCGGCGCCGGTCATGAGGGGAAAGTGCGCTACGCGCTGCGCAAGCAGAAGGCCGTGCGCTGGTATCGCCGGGCCGTGACGGTAGGGGACGTCCCCATGTCCACCGCCGAGCACATGCTTCGCGAGGCGGATTCCACGGTCGAAGAGGCGGAAGCGATCTACCGGCTGACCTCGCTCTGCACGTTCGACGACCGCTTCGTGATTCCTCCGTCGCACCGCGAGGAGGCGATCCAAATGCTCGAGAGTCCGGAGGAGCACAGGCAGTCCGCAGGCTTTGGCTTCCTCAGCGGGCCCAGGAGGGGGATCTGATGCTGTACGACGATCTGGCCGCTTTGTTGGATTACCCGCTGGGTCCGCTGAAGATCCCGCTGGCGGAGAATCCGGAGACCGCGCGTTTGCTGGGAGAGTTCGCCAAGCCCGTCCTGGCTCTCCACGTCGAGGAGCGCGAGGAACTCTACACCCGCACCTTCGACATCAATCCGCTCTGCTCGCTCGAAGCCGGCTGGCAGCTTTACGGCGAGAACTACGAGCGCGGCCGCTTCCTGGTGACCATGCGGCAGCAACTGCGCCGGTTCGAGTTGGCCGAGTCGGCCGAGCTGCCGGACCACCTCACCCAGGTCCTGATGGTTCTGGCGCGGATGACACCCACCGAGGCGGCCCAATTCGCGGCCCAACTTGTCCTGCCGGCGGTGGAGAAGATGCTCGCCGGCCTCCAGGGAAAGGGGAATCCCTATGAGTTCCTGCTGCAGGCGATTCGCACCGAGTTGTGCCATCAAACGGGCCTTCCCCCGGGCGAGCGGAAGCCGGAGATGAACCTGTTTCCCATCTTGGAAGGAGTCGAGCAATGAATGGCTCTCCACACTACCTGGATGAACTGCTGTTCGCGGTCTTCCCGTACATGGCTTTCTTTACGTTCTTCCTGGTGACGATCCAGCGCTACCGGATGCAGTCGTTCAGCTACTCCAGCCTGTCGTCGCAGTTCCTGGAGAACCAGCAGCACTTCTGGGGACTGGTGCCCTTCCACTACGGAATCCTGGCGGTGTTGACCGGGCACATCCTGGGCTTTCTGATTCCCCGAGAGGTCCTGCTGTTCAACAGCGTCCCGCTGCGGCTCTACTTCCTGGAGGTGTCGGGACTGATCTTCGCGCTCCTGACGCTGGTGGGATTATGCGCGGCCATCGCGCGGCGTCTTTCGGAATCCAAGATCCGGCGCGTGACCACGACTTCGGATTGGGTGGTCTTCGTCCTGCTGGTAATCCAAGTGGTGAGCGGGATCTGGGTCGCCCTGTTCCACCCCTGGGGCTCATCCTGGTTTGCCGCCACCGCCACCCCATATTTGTGGTCGCTGCTCAAGCTGAATCCGGAGATCCAATCGATCGCGGCCATGCCGCTGGCCGTGAAGGTACACATCGTCAACGCGTACGCGCTGATCGGGTTCTTCCCGTTCACCCGGTTGGTGCACATTCTGGTCGTGCCGAACCCGTATTTGTGGCGGAAACCGCAGGTGGTGCGCTGGTATAGACGGGCCGGCGCCTAGGAAAAGGAGGGTGAAGCAGTGGGTGAGATCAAAGGCACGCCCCGGCAGGGGCTGGCGGGCGCCACGCTGGGGTTCTTCGTCGGCTTCGCGTCGGTTGCGTTGTTCGGTTCCACGGCTAGCCGCTTTCAGGAGGTCATGCATCTGAGCCCTATGCTGATCGGGTTCCTGGTGGCCATGCCCGCGCTTTCCGGGGCGCTGCTGAGAATCCCGTTCTCCGCCTGGGTGGACACCACGGGCGGGCGCAAGCCCTTCTTGATCCTGTTAGCCCTTTCTGTGGCGGGCATGCTGGGTCTTTACCTGGTGGTGAATCTGCTCTACCCGCAGCACCTGTCCGCGGGCCTCTATCCGCTTCTGTTGCTGCTGGGCCTGTTCTGCGGTTGCGGGATCGCCACGTTTTCGGTTGGCGTCAGCCAGGTTTCCTACTGGTTTCCGCAGGGCAAACAAGGCAAGGCGCTGGCGGTGTATGCGGGGGCCGGCAACCTGGCGCCTGGATTGTTTTCCCTGCTGCTGCCCTTCGCCCTGGCCGGTCTGGGACTGGCTGGGTCCTATCTGGCCTGGCTCATTTTCCTGTCGGCCGGGACGGCGCTCTATGCGATGTTCGGCCGCAACGCCTGGTACTTCCAGTTCCTCGAGCAGGGCCAGCCTCCGGAAAAGGCCCGTGAAATGGCGCGAGAGAGGGGACAGGGGCTATTTCCGAAAGGCAGTCTGACCGACAGCTTGCGGATCTCGGCGCGGGTGTGGAGAACCTGGGCGCTGGTGTGGATTTACTTCACCACTTTCGGAGGGTTTATCGCGCTGACGGCCTGGTTCCCGATCTACTGGAAATCCTTCTTCGCGGTCAGCGCCATCACCGCGGGTTTGCTCACCGCTCTCTATTCGGTTCTCACTTCGGTGATCCGGATCGTCGGCGGCATCCTGTCGGACGAATTGCGGGAAGGCGGGGAGAACACGGCCATCCTGGCGCTGCTCGTCATGCTTTTCGGCGCAATGGTGATGACGACCACCACGCAGTTCGAGCTGGCCGTCCCCGGAGTGGTTCTGATGGCGTTTGGAATGGGAGTCTGCAACGCGGCGGTCTTCAAGCTGGTTCCTCAAGAGATCCCGCAGGCGGTGGGCGGCGGCGCCGGCTGGGTCGGAGGTCTGGGGGCGCTGGGAGGATTCTTCATTCCCCCGGTGCTTGGATTCGCGGTGCGCGATCTGGGACAGCGCGGCTATGCGATCGGCTTCGTGGTCTTCATTTTTCTGGCGCTGTTCTCGCTTTCCATGGCCTGGATCCTGAAATACACCCGGGAGATGCCCCTGGAGCCTGCCGCCCGGCCCGCGCGGGAGCAGCCGGACAACGGGGGAGTTCTGAAATGAACCAGCGCGTGGTTACCTGGGTGCTGGTGGTGGGACTCGGGTTCAGCTTCTTCATGCTGTTCGGCAAAGTGGGCGCGTTTCGCCTGCCCGGGAACCAGC
This sequence comes from Acidobacteriota bacterium, assembly GCA_016178945.1. Taxonomy (GTDB): domain Bacteria; phylum Acidobacteriota; class Terriglobia; order Bryobacterales; family Bryobacteraceae; genus JACOSH01. The sequence goes on along the minus strand of JACOSH010000392.1, from coordinate 6,438 downwards.
AGGGCTACGAGCCGGTGCAGCCCATCGCCTACTCTCACCGTTTGCACGCCGGCGAATTGCAGATCGCATGCTTGTATTGCCACTCAGGGGCCGAGCTGAGCCGGCACGCGGGGATCCCGTCGGCCAACATCTGCATGAACTGCCATAAGTTTGTCACCGCCACGCTGGGGGCCATGCACGCCGAGGACGATGTGGCGCAGAAGGAGAAGCGGCCGCCGCGGCGGCTGGTGTCATCGGAGTTGCAGAAGCTCTATGACGCGCTGGGGCTCAATGAGAATCTGGAGCGCGACCCGGCCAAGGAGCAGAAACCGGTCGCCTGGGTGCGGATTCACAAACTGCCCGACTTCGCCTATTTCGATCATCGCGCGCACGTCGGGGTGGGCGTGGAATGCCAGCAATGCCACGGGCAGGTCACGACCATGGAGCGGATGCGTCAGGCCGAGGACTTGAGCATGGGCTGGTGCGTCAACTGTCATCGCGACGTAAATCGCACGGGAGTGGCCGGCAAACCGGTGCAGGCGTCGATTGACTGCCAGACCTGCCACTACTGAGGAGGCTCTGATGACCGAATACTGGAAGAGCCTGAACGAACCGAGCAGCGAGCAGGACGAGTTCCCGGAGCTGTTGCAAATCGGCAGCCACGGCTTCGGCCGCCGCGGCTTCCTGAAGGCCGCTGGGTTCAGCTTCGCCGGGGCGATGCTGGCCGGCTGCAGCCGCGCTCCGGTCGAGAAGGCCATTCCCCACCTGAACAAACCCGAGGAGATCACGCCGGGCGTCGCCTATCACTATGCGTCCACGTGCGGGGCGTGCAGCGCCGGTTGCGGGCTGCTGGTGAAGGTTCGCGACGGGCGGCCGGTGAAATTGGAAGGCAACCCGCAACATGCCCTGTCACGCGGCGCCCTGTGCGCCGTAGGGCAGGCCTCGATTCTCGGACTGTACGATAGTTTGCGCCTGAAGAGTCCCCTGAGAGGAGGGACCCAGGCCGGCTGGGAGGAAGTGGATCGCGAGATCACCGCGGAGCTAGACGCATTCCGCCGCGATCGCAAAGCGGTCCGCTTCCTCTCGCCGGCGATTTTGAGCCCCACGCTGCGCCACATGATCGACCGGTTCCTCCAGGGCTTTCCCGGCGCGCGCCACGTGGTCTACGACCCGCTCTCCTGTTCGGCGATTCTGGACGCGCACCAGGCGACGCACGGTGCGCGTGTTCTTCCGCATTACCGCTTCGAGCGGGCCGAAGTGATTGCCGGCTTCGACGCCGATTTCCTGGGAACCTGGATCAGCCCGGTGGAGTTCACGGCGGGCTACGCGGCCGGGCGGTCTTTGGAAGGCGAGCCGGCCAGGTTCTCCTACCACATCCAGTTCGAGCCGCGCCTCTCGATCACCGGTAGCAAAGCGGATCGGCGAATCCGAGTCGCTCCGTCCGAGCTCGAGACCGTGGTGGCCCACCTGGCCGCGCTCATCGCCATGAAAGCGGGCGCCGCGCTGGATCTGGGCCCGCTGGGACCGCCCCCGGCGCCCCTGGAACCGCTCGCGGACCGGCTGTGGAATGCGCGCGGCCGCAGCCTGGTGGTCTCCGGCAGCCAGGACGTGACGACCCAGGTCCTGGTCAACTATCTGAACCACACGCTCGGCAACTACGGCGCAACGCTCGATCTGGACCGCCCATCCGCCCAGCGCCAGGGCAACGACCGGCAGCTTGAAGGCCTGATCGGCGAGCTGCGGGAGGGCCAGGTGGCCGCGCTGTTTGTGTACGGCGTCAATCCCGTCTACGATCTTCCGGACGGGGAAGCGCTGGCCCGGGCGATCCAGAAGGTCCCGCTGGCCGTGAGCTTCGCCGAGCGGCTGGATGAAACCGCCAGCGTGTCGCGCTACGTTTGTCCGGACCATCACTACCTGGAGTCCTGGGGCGACGCCGAACCGGTTAGCGGAGTCCTCAGCCTGACGCAGCCGGTGATCCGCCCGCTGGGCGACACCCGCTCCGTGCTGGAAAGCCTGGCTGCCTGGCAGGGGATTCGGAAATCCGCCTACGATCTGTCGCGCGAAAGCTGGCAAGCCTCGGTGTTCCCGCGCCAGACCCAAGAGAAATCCTTCCAGACCTGGTCGGACAAGGCAGTCCACGACGGTTGTGTCGAGGTCGCCCCGGCGCGGACCGCGATCCGCCCGTTCTCGATGGTCGCGGTGGAGCGGAAGCCGCCAGCAAGAGCGGCCTTTGAGCTGGTTCTCTATCCCAAGGCCGGAATGCTCGATGGGCGGCACGCCTATAATCCATGGCTCCAGGAACTGCCCGATCCGATAACCAAGGTGACTTGGGACAACTATGCCTGCCTGTCGCCCACGGCGGCAGCCAATCTGGGCGTCTCCGATGGCGATGTCGTCCGGCTCGAAGCGCGGGGCAAGACGCTGGAGCTGCCGGCGCTGATTCAGCCGGGGCAGCATGACCGCGTGGTGGCCATTGCGCTGGGCTACGGGCGGAAAGAGACGCAGCGATTCGCCAAGATTGGCCCAGCCTGGCTGCACCGCCGGCTCAGCGTGGGCGAGGATGGCTACGTAGGCAAGGCGGCCTCTCCGCTGTTGGCCTTCTCCGGCTCCACGCTGCGCTATAGCGCCGTTTGCGACAAAATCGGCAAGACCGGACGCCGCCAGGAGCTGGCCGCCACCCAGCATCATCACAATATCCACGTTCCAAAGGAGCTGGGCGGGGAGCGGCGGCCGGTGATCGAGGAGCGCACGCTGGAAGAAGCCCGCCGGCGGGGGCCGGAGACCGGGCACGCCGCCGACCTCTGGCCCCCCGACCATGCGGTTCCCGGGCAGCGCTGGGGCATGGCCATCGACCTTACCGCCTGCACCGGCTGCTCGGCCTGCGTGATCGCCTGCCAGGTGGAGAACAACGTCCCGGTGGTCGGCAAGGACGAGGTGCGCCGCCAGCGCGAGATGCACTGGATCCGGCTCGACCGGTACTACTCGGGCGAGGGAGACTCGCTTACTGTCGCTCACCAGCCCATGTTGTGCCAGCACTGCGAGCACGCTCCCTGCGAGACGGTCTGCCCGGTGTTGGCCACCGTGCATAGCGCCGACGGCCTCAACCAGCAGGTCTACAACCGCTGCGTCGGCACCCGCTACTGCGCCAACAACTGCCCGTACAAGGTGCGGCGCTTCAACTGGTTCGACTATCCGCACGAGGACAAGCTCCAGAACATGGTGCTCAACCCGGATGTCACGGTGCGCTCGCGCGGCGTCATGGAGAAGTGCAGTTTCTGCATTCAGCGCATCCAGGAGGCGCGCATCGAGGCCAGGCGGCGCGGCGAGGAGATCGAGGATGGCGATATCCGGACCGCCTGCCAGCAGACCTGTCCCGCGGGCGCGATCGTGTTCGGGGACATGAACGATCCGGAGAGCCGCATATCGAAACTTCTGGAAAGCCCGCGCCGCTATCACGTGCTGGAGGATCTGAACGTGCTTCCGTCCATCGGGTACCTGGCGCTGGTGCGAAACCGGGACACGTAGAGAGAGAATCATGGCAACCGTCTATTCCGTTCTGCGCCGTCCGCTGATTGAAGGGGACAAATCGTTGTCCCGGGTGACGGAAGACGTCTGCGCCTCGATGGAGCGGAAGCCGTCGGCCCTGTGGTGGGGAGCCTTCCTGGCCGCGCTCACCGCTCTCCTCGCTGGAGTGGCGGCTGTTTATCACCTGCTCACCACGGGCATCGGAACCTGGGGTCTGAACCGCACCGTCGGCTGGGCCTTCGACATCACCAATTTCGTCTTCTGGATCGGCATCGGCCACGCCGGCACGCTCATCTCCGCGATTCTGTTTCTGTTTCGCCAGAGCTGGCGAACGTCGGTGAACCGTTCGGCGGAGGCCATGACCATCTTCGCCGTAATGTGCGCCGGCATCTTTCCCTTGATTCACATGGGGCGGCCCTGGCTGGCTTTTTGGATGTTCCCCTACCCGAACTCGCGCGGCTCTCTGTGGATCAACTTCCGGTCGCCGCTGGTCTGGGATTTCTTCGCGATTTCGACCTACTTCACGATCTCCCTGGTCTTCTGGTATATGGGGCTGCTGCCCGATCTGGCCACCATTCGCGACCGGGCGCGGCCCGGTTTCCGGCGCTCGATCACAAGCTTTTTCTGCCTGGGTTGGGACGGCTCCTATCGCACCTGGCTCCACTATGAGACCGTCTACAAGCTGCTGGCTGGGCTGGCGACGCCGCTGGTGGTGTCGGTCCACACCATCGTCAGTTGGGACTTCGCCACCTCGGTGATTCCCGGATGGCACACCACCATCCTGCCGCCCTACTTTGTGGCCGGCGCGATCTTCTCCGGGATGTCGATGGTCCTGACCCTCATGCTGGTGGTTCGCAAGGCGATGCGGCTGGAGCAATACATCACGGTCGATCACGTGGACAAGATGTGCAAGCTGATTCTTGTCACGTCGATGATGGTCGGTCTGGCGTATCTCACCGAGTTCTTTACGGCCGCCTACTCCGGGAACCGCTACGAGCGCTTCGCTTTCATCAACCGCGCACTGGGACCCATGGGATGGAGCTACTGGGTGATGGTGGTCTGTAACGTGCTCGCGCCCCAGATGTTCTGGTCCAAGCGCCTGCGCGGCAACCTGGCGCTGGTCTTCGCGATCACCGTTTTCGTCAATATCGGGATGTGGTTCGAGCGCTTTGTCATCGTGGTCACCTCGTTGCACCGGGACTATCTTCCATCTAGCTGGTCGAGCTACGCGCCCACCTCGATCGAGATCGCCACGCTGATCGGCAGCTTCGGGCTGTTCTTCAGTTGCTTCCTGCTGTTCTGCCGCTATATCCCGGTGATCGCCATCAGCGAGGTCAAGGGCGTGCTGAGCTATGGCCGGAGCCGCCCGGGAGGCCGCTCATGAACCGCCGCCACCCATCCAACACTCGCCGCACCCTAGTCGGTTTCTTCGAGGACGAACAGGACATCCTCGCCGTGACCCAAGAAGTCCGCCGCGCGGGTTTCAAGATTGCCGACGTCTTCGCGCCGTACGCGGTCCACGGCCTGGATCGCGCCATGGGGCTGGAGCCATCGCGCCTGCCTTTGGTCTGCTTCCTGCTGGGCGTGCTCGGCGCGGCCTTCAAAGTGTGGTTCGAATTCTGGACTACCGCCTCGGCCTGGCCGATCAACGTTGGGGGCAAGCCCTGGAACTCGTTACCCGCCTTCGTGCCCGTGACCTTCGAGGTGATGGTGCTGTTCGCCGGCGTCAGCACCGTGATCGCTTTCTTCATCGTGAGCCGTTTCTGGCCGGGCAAAAAAGCGTTCATCTTCGACCCGGCCGTGACCAACGACCGCTTCGTGCTGGTCCTGGAAGAGACCGACGCCGCCTTTGATCCGGCGCGTCTGCGCCGGTTGTTCCACGAGCACAACGCCGTGCACGTCGAAGAAAGGGTGGAGGACTGATGGTGCGTACCCCGCTCAATATCGCGCTGCTGATGGGGCTGGCTGTTCTCGCCGGGCTGAATCTGACCGTGCGCAACGATCCGGCCGCGCCCAATTTCCAGTTCTTGCCCGAAATGGTCCGGGCCGTTCCCTATGAGTCCTTCTCCGAGAATCCGAACTTCGCGGACGGCAAGACGCTTCAGGCGCCGGTCCCCGGCGCCATCCCCCGAGGGTATCTGCCCCTGCACTACACGGCCTCGCCGGAGGAGGCGGCCCGCGCCGCCCTGGAGTTGCGGAATCCGTTCACGTCGGCCAGCGCTGAGGCCGTCGAGCGCGGCGCATTCCTGTACGTCACCTTCTGCCGGCCTTGCCATGGTCCCACCGGAAACGGCGACGGGCCGGTGGTCATGAAGGGATATCCCGCGCCGCCGCCGGTGACGTCGGATAAGACGCGGGAGCTCCAGGACGGCCAGATCTTTCACATTGTCACTTTCGGACAAAAGAACATGCCTTCACACGCGTCGCAGCTTTCGCGGGAGGATCGATGGAAAGTCATCTTACATATTCGGGCGCTGCAGAAGCCGGCGCCGGAGACGGCCGCCCCGCGCTGAGACGCGGAGATCTCATCTACCGGCCCCCGGCTCGCCTGGTCCGGCTGCTCCAGATGTTCTGCGTAGCCGGAGGCGTCACGGCTGCGGCCGGCATGCTGCTCGCGCCCGAGCGCGCGTGGGCCAATCTGCTGCTGGCCGCCTACTACCTGCTGGGACTCGGCCTGGCGGGCGCGTTCTTTGTCGCGCTCCAGTACATGACCGGCGCCGGATGGAGCGCCGCGTTCCGCCGCGTCCCCGAGGCGATGACCGCCGTGCTGCCGTATGGCGCGGCGGCGATCGTGATCGTGCTGTTGTTCCAGCCGTCCCTCTACTCCTGGACCCGCCACGGCAGCGGCGCCGAAGAGCCGTTCCTGTGGTTCAAGCGTTTCTGGCTGAATCGCCCCTTCTTCCTGGTTCGCGCGGCTATCTATCTGGCGTTGTG
>JACOSH010000391.1 GCA_016178945.1 Acidobacteriota bacterium | reverse complement strand
CCTGCGGTGGAAGTCGCGCGATGGTCTCGGGATTGAGGGCGTTCTGTGGCTGCCTTTCAACTACCAGCCCGGAGGGCGCGTGCCGTTGCTGGTCGAGCTGCACGGCGGGCCCACCGGCGTGGCCCTGGAGTCCTTCCCCACGCCGCGCACCTATCCAACGCAGGTGTTTCTGGAGCAGGGCTACGCCGTCTTCGCTCCCAATTTCCGGGGCAGCTCCAACTACGGCGCTTCGTTCCGCCTGAAGAACATCGAGTCGCAGGGATTCGGCGATTTCGACGACGTCATGACCGGAGTCGATCTGCTGATTGAGAAAGGCATCGCCGACCCCGACCGCCTGGGAGTGATGGGCTGGAGCTACGGCGGATTTCTGTCGGCCTGGATCATCGGCCACACCCACCGTTTCAAGGCGGCTTCGATCGGCGCCCCGGCCACGGACTGGATCACGTACTACGGCCAGTCGGACGGCCCTCGCGAAGTTCTCTGGACCTACTTCGGCGGCAACCCCTGGGACAAGGCCGCCAACTACCTCCGCCACTCGCCCCGCGCCGCTCTCGCCCAGGCCCGCACCCCCACGCTGCTCCAGGTGGGCGACCGCGACATCAATCATTGCGCGGAGATCTACCAGGCGCTCACCGGCCACAAGGTTCCAGTCGAATACGCGCTCTACCCGCGAGAAGGCCACGGCTTCGTGGAACCCGCCCACCAGAGGGACGTCATGAACCGCAACCTGGCCTGGTTTGAGCGTTGGGTTCAAAGGAAGGGCGAGCGGTGAAACCTCGTAAGGGCTGCCCGGCGAATCGATCTATTGGTGCGTGAATTCCTTTTCGATCACACTCATTCCTGTGTTCTGAACGGTCATGTCGGGGGAGGTCAACTTTTGGTTGTCCCGGGCGAGGAGGACAAGAAGATTCCACTGGTCCGTCTGAAAGAAGAGCGGATTCCAGAGAGCCTTGAAGCGGTTGAAGGTGGCGTCGAACATCCCGACCAGTGAGTCCGCGGCCTCCATAGCCTGGGATCTGGTCAGGCGGCCGTATACCACTCCGAGCGAGGCCGCCGTGATGAAATCCAAAGTGATCCGATTCGGATAAGTCTTGCCAAGGCTCTCGAGCTGAAGAAATGTCCTGATCGCGCTGGTCCCCGGACGGAATTCGTTCAACAGGTCCTTCGCCAGAGTTATGCGGCCTTTCTGGCCCACCGGGTCGCGGAGGATCTGTTCCAACTGGGAGACCTCGCTGTCGGAGAGCCCTCTTTTTCTTGCCTCGGCCAGGATATTCTTGATGTCCTGCCCAGTCTGAAAAGCGCCTTCAAGGGCCCCGGAAGCAGTCGTCTTTCGGGCTCCCACGATTCTGGAAATGACCGACGGGCTTGGGGGTGGTAGCTTTGGAGTCGCTACAACTACCCGCCTCGACGCCGCGGACGCGATGACCGCCTGCCGAACACTTGGAAAGTTTGCGCCAATGGTTGTCATGACTGCCTCCCGGAACCACTTATCGTGGCACAACGCCAATTGTTCACTCCAATCTTGAAAGCAGGTCATGGACCTGCCATCGCCCAGGCCCTGGATCAGAGCCGCCGGAAGAGGTTGGGGGCGCGGTTGACTGCGTTACTCGCTTGACAAAGTGTTCTCATTTTGAGAGTATACAGACGTGCGCGTTGTCAGTCGCAAGGCCCTTCGCGAATTCGCCAGCGCTCATAAAGACGCAGAGACGCCGCTCGATGACTGGTATCGGATAGCCAAGCGATTGCGGTGGACCAGTCTCGTGGATGTTCGCAAGACGTATCCACATGCGGATGCCGTGGGCGAGTTCACGATCTTCAACATTGGCGGAAACAAGTACCGCTTGGCGACGTACATCAACTATCGAACCGGCAAGGTTTACATTCGCCACGTGATGACGCACGAGCAATACAGCAGGGGGGATTGGAAGCAGCCATGAAAAATTCCGCGCTCGAAGTAGATCCAAAGCGCTACGGCCGCCTGTTGGCGCGCAAGCTGCCGGGGGTCATTCGTACCCAGGAAGAGAATGAGCGCCTCATCGCCGAGTTGGAGCAGTCCGAGAGACGCTATGAAGAACTGACACCCGAAGAGCGGAAGTACTGCGAACTCCTGACTGTCCTAATCGAAGATTTCGAGGACGCCAACTACGCTCTCGAAGGCTCCACGTCCGGCAGCCGTTTGCGCAGCCTGATGGAAGAGCACGGCTTGCGTCAGCGCGACCTGCTCGACGTGTTTGGCTCCCGCGGCATAGCCTCTGAGGTTGTGTGCGGAAAGCGGGCGATCAGCAAGGCGCAGGCGAAGAAGCTCGCCAAGGTGTTCCACGCGCCTGCCGATATCTTCCTTTGAAGAGGTATCCTCTCCCATCACCATTCGATCTGCCCCTGCAACCGGATGGATCGCGGCCCCGCCCAGCGGCCGAAAGCGCCCTGCGAGGTCAGCTTACCGAAGCTGGCGGGCGTGCTGATGTTGTTGCCCACGTCGTTCCAGGTGGGGTGGTTGAACAGATTGTTGAAGACGCCGTTGATGCGCAGCCGCGCTTTCTCCTTGTACAACGGGAAGTACTTGTACACCGCGCCGTCAACGTCCCACGAGCCCGGCTTGCGGAACAGGCTGCGGTTGGCGTTGCCGAAGAAGCCGCTCTTGGGAATCGCGAAGCATCCGATGTTCAGGTAGGGCCCGCTCTTTCCGTCGCTCGGGCGGAGATTGCAGCCCGACACCACGTCGGCGCGCCCGCCGCGCAGGTTGGTGTTGGAGGTGTCGATTCCGGAGAAGAGCACCGTTTCCGGACGGCCGCTGCGAACGTCGGGGCTGCCCGAGATCACCCAGCCGCCCAGGAATCCGTTCGCGACGCAGTTCAGGTTGGCGCCGAACCGTTTGCCGCGCCCGAACGGCAGCTCGTAGATGAAGTTCGCGCGGAAATCCAGGTGGTCCAGGAACGCCTTGCCCATTTCGCAGGTGCGGCAGTAGGGGTCTGGGATCGTGTCGAAGTTGGTATCGATACCGCCGGATCCGCCTTCGGCGGCATCGCTGATTTCGTTGATCCACTGGAACAGGGCGTCGACCAGCAGCCCGTTGCTATAGCGATGCGAGATGCCGAACTGCATGGCATGATAGCTGGCGCTGGCGCCCTTGTCGATGTAGGCGATGGACTGATAACCAGGGTAAAGAAGGCGGCTGGCGGTGTACGGTATGGTGCTCGCGGCCGGGCGGTTGATGTCGCGGCGGTAGGCGAGTTGCGTGTTCCGGCTGCCCACGTAGCTGAGCCGCGCGGCCCAGTTGCCGGAAAGCTGCCGCTCCAGCGTCAGGTTCCACTGTTGCATGAAGGGCACGCCCAGGTCCGGATTCACGCCCACCACGCTGATGGCCGAGGGAGCGCTGGAAGGATTGGCCGGGAAGGGGCGATTGAGCGTCACTAGCGGCGCGCCGTTAGTGATCGTATTGACGAAGGTCTCGGACACCGCGAAGGGCCCGCCGGTTTGCAGCAGGCGAAAGTCGCCGTTCAGCCAGCCGGAGTCGGCCCGGAAGATGCTGTAGGCGCCGCGAACGACCATGCTGCCGCTAGGCGTGAGGCGGTAGGCGAAGCCGAAACGCGGCGACCACGCGATCGTGGCGTTCATTAACGCAGAGGGGAAGCCGGCCTCCTGCGCCGTCTCGCGCTTCGCCGTGGCCGGGAAAGCCTGGTTGATCTTGCCGAGGGAGCTCGCGTCGGGGAAAACCAGGGCCGCCGTCTTGGGATTGACGTTGTAGAACGTGCCTTGAATCTCCCGGCGCGGGCTGATGCGGTCGAAGCGCATGCCCAGGTTGAGCGTGAGCCGCGGCGTGACTTTGACATCGTCCTGGCCGTAGAAACCCAGTTCGTTATAGCGCTGCAAGCGAACGGGCACGCTGGGCGTATACCGCGAGGTGGAATCTGGCAGGCCGAGGATGAAGTCGGCGAAGGCGTCGCCGGCAAACCGCCCCGTGAAGCTCCAGGAGCCCGCGCCGGCGCTGTTGGTGTTGGTCTGGTCGGCGAACTTGAGGCGGTGGTCGTAGCCGAACTTGAAGCTGTGGCGCCCCCGATGGATCGACAGGTTGTCGCGAAATTGCCACCACTCGATGCGGATGTCGTCGGCGCTGTAGACGCTTCCGATGCGGTCGTACCCGGTGATATTGATGTTGGGCGCCTGGCGCAGTTTCTTGCGGGCTTCGGCATCGCCTCCGAGGTCGATGCCGAGGGCGTCGGTGATGGCGCCGGCCGGCTTGTGATTGACGTTCCGGTTCTGGGTCTGGATATAGTAGCCGGCGCGAACCTCGTTGACGATCGAGGGGGAGAAGACGTGGGTATCGTTCCAGCCGAGCTGCTTGGGGCTGGCGTACTGCGAGGCGGGGTCGAGGCCGCCGGGGGTCGAGGGCAACGTGTTGTAGGGCGTGCCTTCGCTGAACACGCTGATGTTGGGCCGCTCGGCGTAAGTGAAGCCGAAGGTGTTCTGGCTCGAAATCTTCTGGTCGCCGCGTAGGAACAACTGGTGAATGGACCCGGAGCTGGCGAACAGAGCGTCGGCGTTTCCGAAGGGCACGTCCGGGTTCGCGCTGGCGATGTTGGGGACGGGATAGAACTTGTCCACCGCCTGGATGGCCGCGGGATTCCAGCGCGAGCGCGGGATCAGGTTGCCCGGGAACGCCTGGCGGGTAAGGGGATCGGTCAACTGCCGGCTGGCCTGGCCCGTGGCGGCGAAGTAGCGGGCAAATTCGCCCTGGCGCATCGCCAGCGTGGGGACATTGAAGGCGCGGCTGCTCTGGGTCTGCAAGTTGACGCTGCTGGAAGGAGGGTTCCGCTCGAACGAGAAGAGCCAAAAGCTGCGGTTGCGGCCGTCGTAAATCTTGGGGATGTAGACCGGCCCGCCGCCGGTGGCGTTCCAATTATGATTGGGCCGCTGCGCGCCGCGCGTGGATGTGGACGAAGTGGCGGACAGCGCGTTCAGCCGCTGGTGCCCGAAGCCGATCGTATAGGAGCCGTGCAACTGGTTGCCGCCCCCCTTGGTGACGGCGTCCATGGTGACCGGCGTACGGAACTCGGCCGGGGCGCTCACCACCGTAACGTTCTCGTCCGCGACGGCCTGGTAGGGGATGCCCAGGCCGGGGTAGGCCGTTTCGGCGGCATTGCCGTCAATCGAAGCCTGCCATTGGCGGGCGCGGCTGCCGCTGGCCTTGAAGGAGGCCTCGGCCCAGCCGCCGTCGCGCACCAGCAGCGAGTACTTGCTGGTGTTGTACCCGAAGGTGCCCATCACCAGGGTGCCCTGCGGTCCCTGGCTGAGCAGCCGCGAGCCGCGCGACTCGGCTACCGTCGCCACGTCGGTGTTGATGACCGGCGCTTCGGCCACGACGTTGATGGTGTCCGCTACGCTGCCGACCTCGATGGCGATATCGACGCGCAGCACCTGGCGCGCCAGCAGCGGCACGCGCGCATT
>JACOSH010000390.1 GCA_016178945.1 Acidobacteriota bacterium | reverse complement strand
GTCTCGGTCACCGATCCGAGCTGCATCGACAGATCGGCGCGGCTGACCGAGTTGATGGTCACCAATACCTCGTCTTCCTTGGCCATCCGGAAGCCCTCTTTGGTCACCCGCAGCTCGTAGGGGCCCGCGCTGATGGTCGGGAAGCTGTAGCCGCCGGCCTCATTGGTGGTGGTCTCGCGCACCTGGTTGGTCTGCTTGTGCGTGATCACGACCTTAGCCCCGGCGATGGCCGCGTCGGTAGGATCCTTGACGTTGCCGACGATGGAACCGTACAGGATTTGCGCACTGGCGGGATGTGCGGCCAGCACCAGGACGGCCAGAATCGCCGCCAGACAGAAGCACGGAAACAGCCTTTGACGCATGGTTACCCCTCTCAAAAGAAGTGAAATCGGAACCCCTCGTCCAGACAGTGTATGTCAGGGGGGAGGATTTGACAAGGTCAAAGTGTGTAAAAAATACCCTTCGGCGGCCCCCTGACTTCCGTCGCCCTCTTGTGATAACATCCGACAACCGGGAGGGTGACATGATCGCGAAGTTTCTGGCGGTATGGATGACAGTGGCGGCTTGCGCGCTAGCCCAGCAGAGCCTTGGCACGGTGGATGCCGGGACCGAGGAAGGCAACTTGCTGCATCAGGCCAGCAACGAGGAGGATGCGGCCAAGAAACTGGCGCTCCTCACCGACTTCGCAGGCAAGTACGCCAAGAGCGAGAAGATCGGCTGGGTATGGTCCCAGATTCAACAACTCCACCTTAAGGCCGGCCAGTTCGACAAGGCGCTGGAAGCCGGCGAGAAGCTGGCCGAGAAGGATCCCAGCGACCTGGAGTGTGCGCACAACAATCTCAAGGCCGCCGAGGGCAAGAAGGACCCCGACGTGGTCAAGAAATGGGCGGGCCTGACTTCGCAGCTTGCGGTGAAGCTCGCCGCCACGCCCAAGCCCAAGGAAGAGGATGAAGTGGAGGCCTGGAAGCAGCGGGTCGACTTCGCCAAACAGTTGAACACGTATACGGAATACTCGCTGTTCGCCGCCGCGGTGCAGGCGCCCGATCCGCGCAAGCGCATCGAGCTGGCCGAGGCGCTCCGCCAGCGCAATCCGCAGAGCGAGTACGCCAAGAAGATGGACCCGGTCGAGTTCAAGGCCTATCTGCAGCTCAACGACAGGGCCGGGGCACTGACGACGGCCGAGCGTGTCCTGGCCACCGACCAGACCGACGAAGACATCCTGGTATTTGCCGCCAACGCCAATGCGGAGAAAAAGGACGCTGAGAAGGCGATCCAGTACTCCAACAAGGCGATCGAGCTCTTGAATACCAAGCCCAAGCCCGAGGGGGTCAGCGACGCCGACTGGACCAACAAGAAGAACGGAACGTCCGCTGTGGCGTACTTTCTGGCGGGCAGCACCTACTTCGGTCAGAACAAGCTCAAGGCGGCCGAGACGGCCCTGCGCGCCGGCCTGGCGCCTTCGGAGGGCAACGAGCAGTTGAAGGCGCAGATCTTGTTCTATCTCTCTCTGGCGGTGCACAAACAAGGCAAGCTGCCGGAGGCGCTGCAGTTGAGCCAGCAGTGCGCGGCGATCAAGAGCCCCTTCCAGGCCAAGGCCGCGGAGAACGCCAAGGTGCTGCGCGCCCAAGGCGTTACCACCGGGGCGCCGCCCGCGGCCAAGAAGCAGAAGAAGAAGTGAACCTACTGGTCCCGAATCTCGGCTCCACTTCCCTGAAGTATCAGATCCTGGAGATGCCCGCCGAGACGGTCCTGGCCCGGGGACGCTTCGAGCGCGTGCGCGATTATCGGGAGGCGATCGGCCAGATCCAGACGGCCGGCGTGAAAGTGGATGCCGTGGCGTTCAAGGCGGTCCACGGCGGCCCGCGGTATCGCGGAACATTTCTCGTCGACGCCGCCGTCGAGCAGGCTTTGGAAGAGTTTCTTCCCGCCGCCCCCGCCCACAACGCCATTTACCTTACGGCCATCCGGGCTTTTCGGGAATCGCTTCCCGGCGTGCCGCTGGTGGCGGCGTTTGAGACCGAATTCCACGCGCTCATGCCGGCGCACGCCCGCGAGTATGGCGTGCCCGCCGAGTGGCGCGAGGCCGGCGTGGCCCGGTACGGCTTTCATGGCGCTTCGCACCAGTACGTCGCGGAGCGGGCTGCCCACATCCTGGGACGTTCGCTCCGGCTGGTGAGCTGCCACCTGGGCGGCAGCTCCTCGATGTGCGCCATCGATCGGGGACGCTCCGTCGACACCACCATGGGGTTCTCGCCACAGTCGGGCCTCGAGAACGCCACCCGGCACGGCGACCTCGACGTGTTCGCGGTCCTGTTCATGATGGAGCGCCGGAGCTGGAGCGCGGCGGAGGTTTCCAGCCAACTGGCGCGGGGCGGCGGGCTGGCCGGGCTCTCCGGCATCCCGGGCGGCGACCTCCGCGATCTGGAGCAGGCCGGCACGGAAGCTGCGCGGATGGCTGTGGCGGTTTTCTCCTACCAGGTGCGAAAGAACATCGGCGCCTATGCGGCGGCCATGGGCGGTCTCGACGCCGTCGCGTTCACCGGCGGCATCGGCGAGAATTCAGCGCGACTGCGCGCGGAGTGTTGCCGGGGGCTGGAGTTCCTAGGCGTCAGCCTGGATCCTTCGCGCAACGAGGCCGGCTCCGGCGATCGGGTGGTTTCTTCGGACTCCTCTCCGGTCACCGTGCTGGCCCTGGCCACCAACGAGGAGCTCATCGTCGCCCGCCGCGCTTACCGCTGCCTGCGGGAGCGTGATAGCATACCTGGCCATGAGCCTCTCCAGACGTGAAGTTGTCACCACCCTGATGGGCGGCCTGGCCGCCGCACAGGCGCAGTCTCCGGCCGTCAAGTTCGTCCGCTTTCGCAAGGGCGGCCAAACCGCCCATGGCATCCTGGACGGGGATGCCATCCGCGAGATTCGCGGCGGCCTGTTTGACTCGCGCCAGGAGAGCGGCGCGAAGCACGCCCTGAAAGACGTCAAGCTGCTCTACCCGGTGGAGCCGACCAAGATCCTCGCCCTGGCGGGGAACTATCGCAGCCACCTCGGACAACAGCCCGCGCATCCGTATCCGGAGATCTTCTATAAGCCGGTGTCGGCGTTGCAAAACCCGGAGGACCCCATCCTCATTCCCAAGGACGCCACCGACGTACATTACGAAGGCGAGCTGGTTCTGGTGATCGGAAAGCGCGCCAGGAATCTATCGGTCGCCGAAGCGCGGGAGGCGATCTTCGGCGTCACCTGCGGCAACGACGTTTCGGAACGGCAATGGCAGAACGGGAAGAACAAGGACGTCCAGTGGTGGCGGGCCAAGGGCGCCGACACCTTCGACCCCGTCGGCCCGGTGATCGCGCGCGGCCTGGACTACGGCCGCCTCGCCATCCAGACCCGGCTCAACGGCAAGGTGGTCCAGAAGGACTCGACCTCCTCGCTGGTGCACGACGGCCCGGCTACCGTGAGTTTCGTCAGCCGTTACCTCACCCTGATGCCGGGAGACCTGATCTTCACTGGGACTTCCGGGACCACCACCCGCATGGTCCCCGGCGACGTCGTGGAAGTGGAGATCGAGGGGATCGGGGTGCTGCGGAATAAGGTGGCGGCGGCCTAGTACCCCTTGATCTTGTCCACTACGTTGCGCAGGGGCTCGCCCTTGGCGAATCGGGCCACGTTGTCCAGAACCAGCTCGCGCTGGCGCGCGGCGACGCCATCCGAGACGGTGGCCACATGCGGCGTGATGATCACGTTCTCGAACTTCCACAGGGCGTGACCCGCCGGCAGCGGCTCCGGATTGGTGACGTCCAGCCCGGCGCCGGAGAGTTTCTTCTCGTCCAGCGCTTTCACCAGAGCTTCGGTGTTGTAAAGCTTGCCGCGGGAGACGGCGATGAAGTAGGCGCCCTTCTTCATCAGGTCGAATTGCTTCGGCCCGATGATGCCTTCGCTCTGCGGAGTGTGGGGGGCCGAGATGAACACCACGTCGGCCAGCGGCAGCACCGTGTCGATGCGATCCGGCGGGACCATCCTGCTGACGTAGGGATTGAGCGGCATCTCCTTGGGGTCCACGCCGATCACGGTCATGCCGAACGCATGGGCCCTCTGGGAGATTTGGGAGCCGATGCCGCCGACCCCCACGATCACGGCCGTCTTGCCGCGCAGCTCGATGGCCTTGTAGTCGCCGCGCGCGAATTTTTCCTTGGTGCGGTTGGGGATCACCCGGTGCAGGTCGCGCGTGAGCGCCAGCAGCAGGGAGAAGGCATGGTCGGCGATCTCCGGGCCCTGGATGATCTTGCCGTTGGTCAGCGTGACATTGCTGTTAATGAATTCGGGGAAGCGATAGGTTTCCACTCCCGCCGAGAAGACATGCACCCACTTAAGCTTCTTGGCGGCGCGGAACAACTCCGGGCTGATGGTCCCGAGGATGGCGTCGGCGTCGGCGACTTGGCCGGGGAGCTCCTCGGGTTTGGCCGCCACGAATTTCACGCCGGGAGCGGCCTGCTGCATTTCCGAAACGAGGCTGGCGCCCATGCCGGTGACGACGATTTTCTTGTCCTGCGCGAAGGCCGGCAGCAAGGCGCACAGGAGAATCAGAGCTTTCTTCATGGGGCTTGATTCTATCACCGATTGGCTTCGATCGCCTGGGCCACTTCCTCCCATTCTCCCAGCAGCGTCTCCAGGTCCGCGCGGCGGGCCTGCAGCAGCTCCGTCAACTGCACGGTCTGCTCGACGCTGTGGAAGTTGCCCAGCGCGCTCTCGAAGTCGGCGATCTCCACTTCCAGCCGGGTCACTTCGTCTTCGATCGCCCGGCGCCGCTCTTTCATCTGGCGGAGCTTGATCGGATTCAGCCGTAGGACGGGCTTTCGTCCGGCCCCGGCGTTCGCGGGCGCCTTGGGGGGCGGCGGCGGGGCCTCGGGAGGCGGCTCGGGCGCCGCGGCTTGCCCTTCCTTGCGCCACAGATAATCCTCGTAGTTGCCCGGGAACACGTGCACGGCGCCGCCGCCGATCTCGAACACCCGCGTGGCCAGCTTGTCGATGAAATAGCGGTCGTGAGACACAAAGACCACCGTGCCGGAAAACTCCTGCAGCGCGGTGAGCAGCACGTCCTTGGCGCGCATGTCCAGATGGTTGGTCGGCTCGTCGAGCAGCAGGAAGTTGGACGGCATCATGAGCATGCGGGCCAGCGCGTAGCGGTTGCGCTCGCCGCCCGACAGCACGCCGATCCGCTTGAAGACATCGTCTGCGGAAAACAGAAAGCAGCCCAGGATGCTGCGCAATTCCGTGTAAGTAGCTCGCGGGGCGACCGTGCCGAGGTCGTCCATCAGGCGCGCCTCGGGTTCGAGCTCCTTATACTGGTCTTGGGCGAAGTAGTCCGGCTCTGCGTTGTGCCCCAGCGTGTAGAGCCCGCCCGACACCGGCTCGATCCCGGCCAGGATCTTGATCAGAGTCGATTTGCCGGCGCCGTTGACGCCCACCAGCGCGATCCGGTCGCCGCGCTCGATCGCGAAGTCCACGCCCGCGAACACCTGCTTCGACCCGTAGCTCTTGTGGACTCCCTTGAACTCGGCCACGATGCGGCCGCTCGCCTTGGGCTGGGGGAAGCGGAAGTGAATGGTCTTCTCTTCGGGCGGGATCTCGATCTTGTCCATCCGCTCCAGCTCCTTGATGCGGCTCTGCACCTGCTTGGCCTTGGTGGCCTGGTAGCGGAAGCGGTTGATAAACGCCTCCAACTGGCGGACCCGGTCCTGCTGGTTGTCGTAGGCCGCCTGGAGCTGCGCGCGCCGCTCGGTCTTCAGTGTCTCGTACTTCGAAAAATTGCCGCTGTAGAAGTTCAGGCGCTGGTTCCACAGCTCCACCACTTTCTTCACCGTGACGTCCAGGAAATAACGGTCGTGCGAGACCAGAACAAAGGCGTAGGGATAGGAGGAGAGGTACCCTTCCAGCCAGTTGCGCGCCTCCAGGTCGAGGTGGTTGGTGGGCTCGTCGAGCAGCAGCAGGTTGGGTTTTTCCAGCAGCAGTTTGGCCAGCGCGATGCGCATCTGCCAGCCCCCGGAGAACTCCTCGGTGCGCCGCGTCCAGTCTTCGGTGGGGAAACCCAGGCCGCTGAGCACAGCCCCCGCCTGAGCCTCGATGGCGTACCCGTCGCGGGCGCGGAATTCGCTATCCACACGGTGAAAGCGCTCCGAGACCCGCGCATACTCCGCGCCGGCCGGGTCCAGCTCGGCCATGCGCCGGGTGAGGGTTTCCTGCTCCTCTTCCATCGCGCGGAGATCGGCGAATACCGACATGCACTCGGCAAAGACGGTTCGTCCCGAGAGTGAGAGTCCATCCTGCGGCAGGTAACCGGTGTCGACGCCCTTCATGACGGTGACCGAGCCGCCGTCCAGGCCGTCCTGGCCGCCCAGGATCTTCAGCAGCGTCGACTTGCCCGTGCCGTTGGCGCCGACCAGGCCCGCCCGCTCGTTGGGCGTCACCAGCCAGTCCGCGTTTTCAAAGAGGATCTTGGGGCCAAAACGCTTGGCCGCGCCGGTCAACTGGATCATGAGGCAAAGAGCTTCATCGCCGGGTTACCGCGCCAGCACCTGGATGGACGCGCGGCAAAAGGCCGGCAGGTCTTCCGGCTTCCTTGAAGTGACCAGATTCCGGTCCACCACCACTTCGGCGTCTTCCCAAGCCGCGCCGGCGTGAATCAGGTCGTCTTGGATGGCAAAGAAGGAGGTGGCCCGGCGCCCTTTCAGGATCTTGGCCGAGCACAGGACCCAGCCGCCGTGGCAGATGGCGGCGACCAGCTTGCCCTGCCGGTCCATGGCGGCCACCAATTGGTTGGCCATGACATGGCGCCGGATGTGATCGGGCGCATAGCCGCCGGGGACCACCACGCCGTCGAAATCGTCCGCCGAAACCTGATCGTAGGACTTGTCGGCCTTGCACGGATACCCGAGTTTGCTGGTATAAGTCTCTCCGGCCCTGGCAGCCACGGTCACCACCTTGGCCCCCGCTTCCTGGAACCGCAGCAGCGGATACCAGACCTCCATCTCCTGGTAGATGTTGTCGAGAAGGATGGCGATGGTCTTGCCGGAAAGCTCCATGCTTCTATGGTACAGGAAGCCCGGGCCGCGCTCACAACACCACGATCGGATGACAGATATTGGGGAGTTTCATCTCGCCGATGGCGATCAGATCCCCGGCGCGGGAGACCGCCTTCACGTAGCGGGAGGCGCGGTTCTGGCGGTAGGGGGAGACGGGGAAATCCCGCCCCTGGCGGATGCGGCCCTCGGTGATGTCGTCGACGAACTGCGAAGCGAAGTCGGGGAGCAACTGCGCGGCCGGGATCAGCGCCTCCCCGAGGCGGCCGGCGGCGGCCATTTCCTCCAGCGCGGGGACGGTATGGGAACGGTCGATGGAGAAATCGCCCGAGGCCGTGCGGCGAAGGTCTTTCAGGTGCGCCCCGCAGCCCAGCTCCTCGCCGAGCTCGTGAGCGATGGCCCGCAGATAGGTGCCCGCCGAGCAGTGGCAGCGCAGGCGCGCTTCGGCCCCCTCCACGCCCAGCAGCGCGAGTTCGTACACCTCTACGGCCACCGGAGCGAGCTCGGGCGGATTCTGCCGGCGAGTCAGCTTGTAGGCGGGCACGCCGCCGACTTTCTTGGCCGAGACGGGCGGCGGGGTTTGGAGAAAAGGGCCGCGAAAGTGGTTGAGAACCGGCTCGATGCGGGCGGCGTCCAGTTGCGGCTCCGTTTCCGGCGACGTGGGCGCACCCGCGCGATCGTAGGTGCCGGTGGAGTATCCGAAGCGCACCAGCCCTTCATACACCTTGTCGTTCCGCGTGAAAAACTGGGCCAGGCGTGTGGCGCGCCCGATCACCACCGGGAGCACGCCGGTGGCGATCGGGTCGAGCGTGCCCAGATGCCCGACTTTCTTGGTTCCCGCCAGGCGGCGCAGCTTGTTGACTACGTCGTGGGAGGTCCAGCCTTCGGGCTTGTCCACGACGATGACGCCGTCGAGGGTGACTTGGTTGCCGTGCATAGGTAGCCGAGCGTGAAATTGCGGTCCCGGTCCAGAGAGTCCAGAAAGGGCAGAATCAATGCCGGTGGGACGAGGAACAGGGCGGCGGGCAGGAACCCGATCCAGCGAAATCCCCCTGAGAAGAATTGTAGCCCGTTGAGCAGGCGCCGCGCCAGGAGGCGAAAGAAGCCGCCTACCGGCGTGATGCTCACGCTGCTGAAGCCGGCCTGCTCCAGGAGCCAGGCGGCTCCGTGGCGCGTATAGCGGTAATAGTCGTGCGGCGCCTGGTGCACCTCCCACTCGTGCGGCGCCACCAGAAGAAGACGCCCCCCCGGCGCCAGCGTGCGGGCGATTTCGGCCAGCACGCGAGCGGGCTCCCGCACGTGCTCCAGGGTCACGATATTGATGCAGGCGTCGAAGCGGCTGTCCGGGAACGGAAGCGCGGACAGGTCCGCGATGGCGTCCAGGTTGCGGTAGTTCCAGGCCGCATCGCCGACGGCCAGGTCGACGCCGCAGTAGCGTGCGCGCGGGAAATAGCGGGCGTAGCGGCCCTCGCCCGCGCCGGCGTCGAGCAGGCGCGCGCCCGGCTCCAGCGACGCGGCAAAGCCGGCCACCGCGTCCTCGATGGCGGACTCGAAGTGCAGGATGTGGCGCCGCAGAAACGCGGGCAGGCGCTCCGCCGGAGCGGAATACCTCATGACTTCTTGCGCGCTTCCATCATGATGGTGGACCCGGCCCGGCAGGCCGCTTCCAGCAGCGTCGGGGGCAGCGCGGCCAGCACCAGGGCGACGTAGGCCAGGTCCTTGAGCAGGCGCGCGCGGGGGCTCTCGGAGACCTGGCGCACGCGCCGCGCCATGGGGTCCAGACCGGGGGCCAGGCTGGTGGCCAGGCCCGCCGGGTTGTCGCGCAGCGAAAAATGTTTGCGGCGGAGCACTTCAAACCCGCAGGCATCCAGCAGCAGTTCCAGGTCCGAGGCGCGAAAGTGGAACAGGTGGCGCGGGACATCCGCGCCGCTCCAATCTTCCCCCAGCAGCAGGAACTGCCAGCAGGCGGCGTTGGGGACCTGCACGATGAGGCGGCCGTCCGGACGCAGCAGCTCATACGCCGCATCCAGATAGGAGCGCGGATCGTAGAGATGCTCCAGCACGTGGAACATCGTGATGGCGGCGCAGCTCTCCCGCGGCAGGGGCGGGCGCGAGAGCGTCCCGCACACGGCCGGGACCCGGTTTCGCGTCCACGCGATGCCGGCCGCGTCCAGCGAGAAGTCCAGGCCCAGGACCCTGTGGTCCAGCCCGCGCTCGCGCAGCAGCCGCAGGAAAAGCCCGCCGCCACAACCTACGTCCAACACCGGGCCGGTCTCGCCGGCTTCGCGCAGGGCCCGCTCGACAAAGCGCAGGTGGTCGCGCAACACCAGCCGGCGGTAGATCTCTTCCAGGCGCCCGGCCGTATCTTCTTCGGGCACGTGCCAGTAGTGGGGCGGATAATACTGGCGCAACTGCTCCGGCAACGGGCGCGGCCACAGCCGCATCAGGCGGCACTGGCCGCAAACGACGATCTGGAACTCCTCCGTGGTGGTGTGGTACAGGCGGTCCGTGGCGGTGAACAGGGGCCGGGACTCGCGGGACTCGCAGGCCGGACACGGACCGCGCCGGGTCAGCTCAGGGTCGACTGGCGGGTCATCTCCCGCAGCGAGATGCGGTGGGCCTGGATCAGCTCCCGCACCTGGCGCGGGGAGAGCTTCCGGATGCGCTCGATCTGGCGGCGCTTGCGGAACATCCGCGGCAGGAGCCGCAAGGCCTGGCAGTCGCCCCGGATCAGCGCCGTCACCATGGTCCACTTGCCGCGCACTCCCGGATACAGGGCCGTTTCCCCCTGGCCCCGGATCGAGGCCCAGGTCCCGGCCGCGATCCGCGCGAGGTAGTACGCGCCGTTTAGCCATAGCAGGCTCCATGGAAATAGTTTTGCCGCCAGCAGCACCCGGTTGCGCTCAATCAACTCCAACCTCCGGGCCGACTGCACTCCCAGAGTCGCGCCGCGGTGGTGCCGCACCACCGCGCCCGGCGCATACAGGCATTTCCAGCCGGCGATCCTGGCCCGCAGGCCCAACTCCGCATCGTCGGCGTAAGCGAAGAGGTCTTCGTCGAATCCGCCGATCAAGTCTAGCATTTCCCGGCGGTACATGGCGGCGCAGCCGTCTGGCCACAGGGTTTCCTCCAGACGATCGTACTGGCCGCGATCGATCTCGCCGCTGCCCCGTCCCCGGTTCTGCCCGTCCAGGTAGATCAGGTGCCCGGCCTTGTCGATCCGCCGGGGATCTTCATGCACCAGAATCTTGGAGGCGGCCATCCCCACCTCCGGCCGGCCCTCGAAGACCCGTTCCAGTTCCCGCAGCCAGTACGGATCGGCTTCGGCGTCGTTGTTCAGCAGCGCGATCCATTGCCCGCGCGCGGCCGCGATCCCCTGGTTGTTCGCCGCGCAGAAGCCCCGGTTCTCCCGATTGCGGATCAGGACCACTCGAAACTCCCGCTCGGCCATCTCGGCGGAGCCGTCCGTCGAGCCGTTGTCGACCACGATCACCTCGACGGCGCCGGGATCGAAGCCGGTCTGGCTCTCCAGCGACTTGAGACAGGCCCGCAACAGCTCCCGCCGGTTCCAGTTCACCACGATGACAGAGATCACGGGCGGGGCGTGTCCTCGCGAGGAGAGCGGACCTCCATGTTGTATTATACAAGCAGGAGTCCGAAGGAGTCAGCGCGGCGCCGAGCCGCCGGGTTCGGTATGACCTCCATGGGTGAAAAGTTGCGCCGCCGGCGCCTGGAGAGCGGCGTAAGCCTCGACCAGATCGCCTCCCAGACCAAGATCAGTGTGCGGATGCTGCAGGCCATCGAGGCCGAGCGGTACGACCGCCTGCCCGGAGGCGTCTTTCGCAAGAAATTCATCGAACAATATGCCCGCGCCGTGGGTATGGACGCCGAAGCCCTGGCCGTGGACTTGAAGCATCTGAGCCAATTCGACGAGGAACCGGACATACCCGGCCGGGAGACCCCCAGGTTCGGCAGTGACATGCCGCCCATCCAGCCGGGGCGGGACTGGAGCGGAGTGGTGAAGCCGCTGGGGGCCCTGGCGGCGCTGGCGGCGGTGATTCTGGGCTGCGCCGGGGTGTACGTGTGGTGGCAGAAGGCGGGCGGCAACAGCCGGCCACAGCCGGTCATCCGCGCGACCGCGGCGGCTGTCCCCGCGCCCCTACCCGCGCCGCCGGTGGTCGAGAAGGCGCCCCCGGCGGCCGCCGCCGGACTGGCCCCCGCCAGTCAGCCGCTTGAGCCAGCGTCCACATTCCCGCTGCGAGTCGGTATCGCGGCGGGCGAGAGGACCTGGATCCAGGTTTCCTCCGACGGCAAGCGGGTCTTTGCGAGCACGCTACAACCCAGCCAGAGCAAGACCATCGAGGCCGTTGCGAGAGTGCGCCTGGTGGTCGGGAATGCGGGTGGACTGGAGATCACCCTGAACGGCAATCCCATCGGCCCGATCGGCCCGCGCGGTCAAGTGCGGGTGGTGGAGTTCACACCGCGCGGCTTTCAGATCGTCTCGCGGAAACCGCCCACGGCCGAGCCGCTCTGAGCGGCGCGCCGGGCCAGACGCTCGGCCCGTTTGCGCCTGCGTTCCAGGAGAAGCAACTCCCGCCGCCGGCGATCCTTAACCTCCACCTCCACCTTGTGCCAGAACTTGCGAAAATAGTCGACCGCCGAGACCAGGGTGAAGATCAGCACGCCCCACATCAGCAGCGCGGCGGTGGGCGCCAGCGCCGGATGGCGGATGCTGGCCAGCAGCCAGGAGACAGCCAGCACCTGGGCCGCCATCTTGGTCTTGCCCAGCTCGCTGGCGTGGATGGTGTAGCCGGCGGCCGCGGCGATGCTGCGCAGCCCCGAAACGGCGAATTCGCGCCCCACGATCAGGATCACCATCCAGGCCGGCACGGCCCGGACTTGCACCAGCGAGATCAGAGCCGCGGAGATCAGCAGCTTGTCGGCGATGGGATCGAGCAGAGTCCCAATGGTGGTGACTTGCCCCCAGCGGCGCGCCAGGTAACCGTCCAGCATATCCGTCGCGGCGGCGGCCAGAAAGATGGCCAGCGCCAGCCACTCATTGGTCACCAGGACCCTTCCCACCTGCATCGTGACGTTTTCCTGCACCAGCGCCGCCACCAGCAGGGGCACGAAGAAGATGCGCAGAATCGTGAGGATGTTGGGGATGTTCATGCGCCAGACTCCGTCACGGCGTACTCGGCCAAGCGGTTCCTCAGGGACTGCGACACGTCCGCCTCGATATCGCAGTACTCTCCAGAATACTCCCATTGCACCACGCGTCCAAGTTCGTGGAGCAAGTGGATCGCGGCGCCATCGGCGGCGCCGAGCCGGAAGCGGGCGCGCACCAGTGGATCGAAGGGCAGGACCTGGTCGATCGCCTCCAGCAGGCGGTCCAGGCCCTCGCCGGTGAGCGCCGAGATGGCCACGGCGCGGGCGGGCGCGGCCTCGCCCAGGATGCGGGCGCGCAGGGTCTCCACTTCGGCCGCCGGATCGGACAGCCGGTCGCTCTTGTTCAGCACCAGCAACTGCGGCGTGGAGGCGGCTCCGATCTCCGCCAGCACTTCCCGCACATGCGCGCTCTGGCTGACCGCGTGGGCGGAGGAGGCATCCACCACGTGCAGGATCAGAGTGGCTTCGGCGACTTCCTCCAAAGTGGCCCGGAAGGCCTTCACCAGGGTCGTGGGCAGGCTGCGGATGAAGCCCACCGTGTCGCTGACCAGCGCGCGGCGATGCGAGGGCAGCCTCAGCGCCCGGATGGTCGGGTCGAGCGTGGCGAACATCTGCGCGTCGGCCAGCACGCCGGCGCGGGTGAGCCGGTTGAATAAAGTGGACTTGCCCGCGTTGGTGTAGCCGGCCAGCGCCAGGGAGGGCAGCGGCACGGCCGACCGCTGCCGGCGGTGCAG
The DNA here is from genome assembly GCA_016178945.1 of Acidobacteriota bacterium. Classification (GTDB taxonomy): domain Bacteria; phylum Acidobacteriota; class Terriglobia; order Bryobacterales; family Bryobacteraceae; genus JACOSH01. The sequence goes on along the minus strand of JACOSH010000390.1, from coordinate 8,308 downwards.
GGCGCGCCCGGTTCGCACGCCTTCCAGCTCCTGGTGGATCTTGCGGAGGCGGCGGGCGATCCGGCGCCGGTCGGTCTCCAGTTGCGTTTCGCCCGGTCCGCGAGTGCCGATGCCGCCGCCCAGGCGGGACATCTCGACGCCGCGTCCGGCCAGCCTCGGAAGCAGATAGTTCAGTTGCGCCAGTTCCACTTGAAGGCGGCCTTCCCGGGTGCGGGCGCGGCTGGCAAAGATGTCCAGGATGAGCTGGGTGCGGTCCAGGACCTTGGTTCCCAGTTCTTTCTCCAGGTTACGCTGCTGGGTGGGGCTCAGATCGTGGTCGAAGATCACCACATCGGCGCCTCCCCCAGCCACCTCGCGGGCCAGTTCTTCTACCTTGCCCGATCCGATCAACGTGGCCGCTTCCGGCGCCGCCCGCGACTGCATGACCCGGCCGGCTACCCGGGCCCCGGCGCTGCGGGCCAATTCCGCCAGTTCCTCCAACGACTCTTCCGCGTCGCGGGAAGTCGTTCTGCGATTCCGGATCTCTACTCCGACCAGGATCGCACGCTCGGCCGTAGACTGCTGAACTGGGATTCAGGCCTCCGTGGGTTCAGGCTGGGCCGCGCCGTGCGCGGCCGCGGTGGTAGAGACGTTCGCGGCGGCGTGCGGGGCCGTTCCATGAGGATGGGCGTTCTTGGTGGTCACCACGGTGGAGATCGCGTGCTTGAAGATCAACTGCTCCTGGCTATTGGTTTCCAGCACCAGCGAGTACTTGTCGAAACTCTTGATGCGGCCGGACAGCTTCACCCCGCTCAGGAGATAGATCGTGATAACACCCTTCTCTTTCCGCGCATTGTTGAGAAAGCCATCTTGGATGTTTTGCGCCGGTTTGTCCATAAAACCTCATTCGGAGCGCCACGGCAAGACCCTGCCTAAAAAGTGGCCGCCTCCTTCAGATTGTACACCCGCGCCGCGCCTGTTACCGGGCGCGCTAGGGCTGATCGTAGCCGCCCAGCCGCCGCACCCAGATATTCCGGTAGCGCACCGGAGTGTCGTGATTCTGCAATCCCAGCGGTTCTTCCGGCGCGTGCGGCGCGTAGGTGCCCACCACCTTGTGGGCCATGCGCCCGGTGATCTCCTGGCGATGATGCGTCAGCACCCCGTTGTGGAACACCGTCACGAACGCGGGCTTCACCAGCTTCTCGCCCTCGAAACGCGGCGCCTCGAAGACGATGTCGTAGGTCTGCCATTCGCCCGGCTTGCGCGAGGCGTTCACCAGCGGCGGGTACTGTCCGTAGATGGCGGCGGCCTGTCCGTCGGCGTAGGTGGGATTCTCATAGGAGTCCAGCACCTGGATCTCGTAGCGGTTCATGAGCAGGACACCGCTGTTGCCGCGCCACTGGCTGGAGCCGTCGATCTCGGTGGGAGCCGCCCACTCGACGTGGATCTGGCAGTTGCCGAACCTCTCCTTGGAGACCAGATCGCCCGTCCCGTGCACCGCCTCCACGTACCCGTTTTCGACTTTCCACCCCGGCGGCGGCGCCGAAGCCTGACGTCTTCCTCCCGCCACCCACTTCGAGAGGTCCTTGCCGTCGAACAGGACAATGGCGTCCGAGGGCGGCCGGCCGGGCTGCTCGCCCGGAGTCACCACGCGAGGGCGCGGCCGGCTGATGTCGTGCACCCGCCACTTCTGGCCGGGCAGCACCGGCGTATCGTCATACCCGATGGGCGAAGTCCGATAGGTCTTCGCCTTCCCGTCCTGCCCGGCGGCGCTTCCCGCCATCAGGCTCAAGACCAGAGTGGAGACCCAGGCTCGATGCGTCATGGTGGTTCGCCCTAGCCCTTCCGGATATTGACCCAGGTATGCACGTGCGGATGGCCCCGGAAATACCAAACCATGTTGGGGCTTTCCAGTTGCCAGACGTCCCACACGCCGTCGTTGCCCAGATCCAGGTTCTTGAAGAAGGACATCGCCAGCGAGGAGACGCCACCGGCTTCGTCGATATACTTCATCGCTTCGGCCACGTCCTGTTTGCGGAAGGGCAGCAGCAAATCGGCCAGCACTTTCTTCACCAGGCCTCGCTGGTCGCGCGTCATGTCGGATACGGGCAGGCCCACCAGCTCGCTCTTCTTCCTGAACCGCACCGTGTCGGTGGCTTCTTCCTTGCGCGGCTCGCCGGAAAGCAGGGCGGTCTCCCGCTGCTTGCCGCTCAAGGCCTGGAATACCTCGTTCGCCCGTTTGGCCTGATACCAGTAGACGTTGTTGGGATGGTCCGGATTCTCGGTGAAATTCGGGCCGGCCTGGTGTCCGTAGAAGATGGGCCCGCCGAACGCGACCCCGTCCACCGAGTCGCCGTCGCAGCGCGCCGTGCAGTGCCGTCCGGTCAGGACAAACTCGAACTTGCCCGTCCCCGGCTCGCCGAACAGCGCCACCGAGTAGTTGCCGAATCCCTTGGCGTCTTCCTGCATGTGGGAGAGGACCTTGTCGACAAAGTCGGGGTTGTGCAGGCCGCGGAAAATCTCCAGGATCATGGCCTGCTGATCGGCGGTGAAAAACTCGCCGACCTTGGCCTTGGTGATGTGCCAGTTGTTGTCGACCTTGGATCGCAGGGGATGGTCGAAGGGCATGGCCACCACCTTCCTCTGCTCGGGCGTCAGGCTCTTGTGGAGCGTGCCCACCAGGGTCTCGGGCGTACCGGTAAACTTGGCCGCCGCCGACGCCGCCATCGCAACGCCGCCCAGGGCCGTGGTTTTCAGAAATCGGCGACGGTCGGGCTCGCCGCAATCCGGACAATGCATATGCTGCCTCCTTGGCGGACCATTATCCTCCAATCGGAGGCTAGTTGTCAGTTCGTCAGTTAGTCAGTTCGTCAGTAAGTGCTGACCAACTGACCAACTGACTAACTGACGAACTGCTATCATACAAGGGAGCGCTCCCGCGCCAGCTTCTTTCCCGAGGTGATTTCCATTTGGCGTTAATCGAAGGTTGCAAGCATTCGCTCGACATCACCGTCCCGGTCGAGGAAGTCGAAAGCGAAACACAAACCGTCGTGGAAGGCATCCAGAAACGGGCCAAGCTGCCCGGATTCCGTCCCGGCAAGGTGCCCGCGACTTTGGTGCGCAAGCAGTTCTCGAGCGACGTCCGCCGGAAGGTGCTGGAGAACCTGATCCCCCGGCATCTGGAACGGCGTCTCCGCGAAGAGGAATTGCGCCTGGTGGGATCGCCGGACATCACCAAGGTGAGCCTGGAGCCCGGCCAGGCGCTGGAGTTCACCGCGGAATTCGAGGTCGCTCCGGAAATCGAGCTCCAGGAGTACCGCGATCTCACGGTCCCCTACCGCGAGCCCGAGGTCACCGACGAGGACGTCGCCGCGCGCCTGGAAGAGATCCGCGACCGGAAGGCCACCTACCTCAATGTGGACCCGCGTCCCATCGAGGACGGCGACCACGCCGTGGTGGCCCTGCTCAGCCTGGCCGGCGTGGAGGGCGAGCCGGTGCGCCAGGACGAGATGATGCTGCACATCGGCGCTGGGGACACTATTCCAGCCTTCAGCGAGAACCTGCGCGGCGCCGCTCCGGGCGACATGCGCGAATTCGACGTGGCCTATCCGGCCGAATATGTACAGCCCAAGCTGGCCGGAAAGACCGTGCGCTTCCAGGTCGCCGTCAAGGGCATCCGCAAGAAAGAGCTGCCCGGCCTGGACGACGAGTTCGCCAAGGACGTCGGCGATTACCAGAACCTGGAAGAGTTGCGCGAGGAGATCCGCAAAGCCATCTTCGCCGAGCGCCAGCATCTGGCCCAGGAGGAGGCCAAGAACAAGTTGGTGGAAGTGCTGGTGGATGGGCACGACTTCGCGGTGCCGGAAACCTACATCGACCGCCAGATCCGCACCAAGCTGGAGCAGAGCCTGATGGCCATGGCGGAGCGCGGCATCGACATCTCCAAGTTCAAGCCCGACTGGGCCCAATGGAAGGAATCGCAGCGCGAGCGGGCCACTCGCGAAGTCAAAGCCTCGCTGCTGTTGGGCAAGGTGGCCGACGCGGAATCCATCAACGCCCTGCGCGACGAAGTGGACCGGGAAGTGGAGCGGTATGCGCGGCAGCACCGCGAGCCCGTCGCCGCGGTGCGCCTGCGCATGGAGAAGGACGGCTCCCTGGGCCGCATCGCCTCCCAGATCCAGACCCAAAAAACGCTCACCTTCCTGTTCGAGCATGCCCGAAAGGTGGCCGACTAAATCCGCCCGCTGACAAACTGACGAACGGAGAGACTCTATGGCACTCATCCCGATGGTGGTCGAGCAGAGCAACCGCGGCGAGCGGGCCTTCGACATCTATTCCCGGCTTCTCAAGGACAACATCATCTTCGTCGGCACCCCCATCGACGACAACGTGGCCAACCTGGTGACCGCCCAGTTGCTGTTCCTGGAGGCGGAAGACGCCGAAAAGGACATCTCGCTGTATATCAACTCGCCCGGCGGTTCGATCACCGCCGGCATGGCGATCTACGACACCATGCAGTTTATCCGTCCGGACGTGAGCACCATCTGCATCGGGCAAGCCGCTTCCATGGCGGCGCTGCTGCTGGCGGCCGGCGCCAAGGGCAAGCGCTTCACCCTCCCCAATGCCCGGGTCCTGATTCATCAGCCGTCGCTGGGCGGGCTATCCGGCCAAGCCACCGACATTGACATCCACGCCCGCGAAATCCTGCGCATGCGCGAGATCACCAACAACATTCTGGCCCATCATACCGGCCAGCCGGTCGAGCGCATTCAGCGCGATGTCGAGCGCGACTTCATCCTTGTCGCCGAGCAGGCCCGCGCCTACGGCATCGTCGACCAGATCATCGAAAAACACCTGTAGCGCGCTTATCCAAGCTGGACCACGGGCCGGGGCGCCATTTCCTCCAGCTTTTGCGCGGCCAGCGCCTGGACGGTTTCCACGCTCGCGCTCTTGATCTGCTCGTAACCCCGGATCTGGTCCGGGAGCGCGGCGATTTCCTGGGCAAGCTGCAGGTTGCCGGGCGTGAGCCGGTCCAGGATCTGCTCGATCAGCTCGCGGTACCAGCCGATGAGCCGGCGCTCCTCGCGTCTCGCGCGCGCGTAGCCGAACGGGTCGAGCGGGGTTCCCCGCAGGAACTTCAGTTTGGCCAGCAGGCGGAGCGGCGTCGAGAACCATTCGCCCAGCCGCATCTTCTTGGTGAAGCCGAGGGCTCGGAGCAGGGGCGGATGGAGATTGTAGCCGATCGATTCTACCTGCTCCCACATGCCGCCGAGCTGCTCCCGAAAGGACGGCTTGGTGAGCAGGCGGGCCACTTCGTACTCATCCTTGTATGCCATCAGCTTATACAGGGATCGGGCGACCGGTTCCTCCAGTTGCGGCGCGCGGTCCGCCACTTTCCGCACGAACTGTTCGAATTCGGCCGCATAGGCGGCGCTCTGATAGGCGGTCAGGTCCTTCACGCGCCGCTCGACCAGCGGGGCCTCGGGTATCTTCGGCGTGGGAGGAGCGACCAGTTCCTCCACTGAGCGGGCATCGTAATAGTACTTCCGTCCCCACAGAAAGGCTTGCAGGTTGCGGTCGGCCTCCACGCGGTTGAGCCGGATGGCCTCTTCCAGAGCGCCCGCCGAAAGCGGGATGAGGCCGGCCTGGTACGCGACGCCCACTAGAAACACGTTGACCGCCAGGTGGCTGGCGAAGAGGCCTTCGGCGATGCGGCTGGCATCGACGAACAGGTTGCGGCCGGGTTGTGTGTACTGGTTGATCAGGTCGATGAGGCGTCCGGGTCCGGCCAGTTGTTTTCCGCGGACAGCGTCGCCGGTGGGGACGTCGGCGGTGTTGACTACCGCCACCGTACGCGAGGGGTGGGCGCGCTTCAAATTGTCGGCGCCGCCGGCGCCAAGCACGTCGAAGCCCAGGATCAGATCGGCATTGCCGTAGCCGATCTTGTTGGACAGCTCGATGGGGCGCTCGCTGAAGATCACGCTGGAAACGACCGCGCCGCCCTTCTGGGCCAGGCCGGTCTGGTCCAGCGTGACGGCCGAGACGCCGTCGATCCAGGCCGCGGTAGCCAGCAGGGCGTTAATGGTCACCACTCCGGTGCCGCCGATGCCCGGCGACAGAATGGCGTAAGCGTCGCCGATGGGGACTTTCTCGCGCGGCGCGGGGACTTCCGTGGAGGGCAGTTGCGGGACAGGGCGCTTCTTGAGGCCCGTGCCCGGCTTGAGGCGCACCGTAACGAAGGAGGGGCAGTCGCCTAATAGGCAGGAGTAGTCTTTGTTACAGGAGGATTGGTGGATGCGGGTCTTGGGTCCGTACTCGGTCTGGACCGGGTACAGGCTCATGCAGTTGGACTGGCGGACGCAGTCGCCGCATCCCTCGCAGACTTCCTCGTGGATCACCAGGCGGAGCGAGGGCTCCTCGATCTTACCGCGCGAACGGAGGCGGCGTTTTTCGGCGGCGCACTGCTGGTCATACACGATGGCGGTGACGCCGGGGATCTGTTCCAGCTCCCTCATGGTTTCGGCCAGATCGTCGCGATCGCGGAGCGTGGCGTTCGAGGCCAACGGCGAGGCGGTGCGGTACTTTTCCAGATCGTCGGTGAGAACCACGGTCCTGGCAACGCCTTCGGCTTCCAATTTGCGGGTCAGCTCGGGGATGGGGAGCGCGCCGGAGACCGGCTGGCCTCCGGTCATGGCCACGGCCGAGTTGTACAGGATCTTGTAGGTGATGTTGACGCCGGCGGCGACGGCGGCCGTGATGGCCATGGCGCCGGAGTGGAAATAAGTGCCGTCTCCGATGTTCTGGAACATGTGGCGGCGCTCGACGAAGGGCGACATACCGATCCAGGGCGCGCCTTCGCCGCCCATATGGGTGAGGAAGGCGTACCCGCGCCCGGTATGCGAGAGCGTGGCCGCCATGGCGTGGCAGCCGATGCCGCCCCCCGCGGCCTGCCCCGGCAGCAGCACGGTGGACCGATTGTGCGGACAGCCCGAGCAAAACGTGGGATGGCGCGGGGGCGCCGGTTCTCTCTGCCGGGATTGGATCTCGGCGATGAGGCGCAAGCGATCCGGCAGGGCCGGCACGCCGGGGACCTGTCCCGCCAGGGCTTTGAGAATGTCCTCCGGATCCAGTTCTCCGGTGCTGGCCAGAAGCGGGGCGCCGGATTCATCCTGCTTGCCCACGATCACGGGGCGATCGGGGTGGTTGTACAGAACCTCGCGCAACTGCAGTTCGAGGAAGCTGCGTTTCTCTTCAATGACCAGGATCTTGCGGAGGCCGCGGGCGAACTCGGCCGTGAAACGCGGCTCAACCGGGAAGGTCATGCCGTACTTGGCGATGCGAATGCCGTGCTCTTCGGGGCGAACACCGGCATCGTGGAGCGCCTGGCGCAGGTCGTAATAGGGCTTGCCGGCCGTGGCGATGCCCAGCCAGGCGCCCTCCCCCGCGCCCGACACGGTATTGATCCCGTTGAGGCGCGCGAACTCCCGGGCGATGTCCAGGCGCCGCTGGTTCACTTCGTACTCCAGGATCAGGGTGAAGGGAACGATCAGGCGCGGGTCGGATTTCTTCTCATATCCTCCCGGGAGGCGGACTGCCAGGCGCTCGGGGTCAACCAGGACCGTGCCGCCGCCGTCGCAGACGTTGGTCACCATTTTCATGGCCGCCCAAGCGCCGCTGAAGCGCGACAGGGCGATCGCCATCAGGCCATAGTCGAGAATCTCCTGGGTGTTGCCGGGATAGAGAGTCGGGAGGGCAAAGTTGTACAGGCTGAAGTCGCTCTGATGGGGAATGGTGGAGCTCTTGGAGAGATGGTCGTCGCCGGCCAGCACCAGCGCGGCGCAATTCCGCCCGGTACCGGCGATGTTGGCGTGGCGCAGGATGTCGCCGGAGCGGTCGACGCCGGGGCCCTTGCCGTACCAGATGCCCACCACGCCGTCGTACTTGGATTCGCCCAGCACGTGCACGATCTGGCTGCCGAAAACCGAGGTGGCGGCCAGATCCTCGTTCACTCCGGGGACGAAATGGATGTGGTAATCGCGCAGAAGCTGAGGGACGCGGGCCAGCGCCAGGTCGAAGCCCCCCAGCGGGGAACCCTCGTAGCCGGAGATGAAGGCGCCCGTGCGGAGTCCGGCGCGGCGATCGCGGCGCATCTGGTCGATGGGGAGCCGGACCAGCGCCTGGATGCCGGTCAGGTAGACGGACCCGGCTTCGAGGGTGTACTTGTCGTCGAGAGTCATGGGCGGCGCGCTTCCCCAGTATTATACTTGGCCTCAGCTCCGCTACGAGGAACGGAAGGGCCAGGCGGGCCGCGCGGTGTATACTTGTGGCG
>JACOSH010000389.1 GCA_016178945.1 Acidobacteriota bacterium | reverse complement strand
GTGCAATTCGCCTTGCGCCTGACGTTCTGAACAGCCCCACTCCTTGTGCCGCTACCAACAAAAATGCCCACCTGTTGGGGTGGGCATCTTGTACCCCGGTTCTACCCCGGGGGATGTTACATGGGAGAATCATTTTCGACGGCTTCGCAGCCATCAAAAACTGTAGTGATTGGATAGTAAGTTCAGCCGTCCCCCAAGTCAAGGAAAAAACCGAGGCTCCCTTCTTACCTCTAACCCAAGGATGATCAATGAGTTACGGATTCCACAGGTTTTCCACAGCTTGTTGAAAAACGGACCCGGAGGTCTTTTGAGGTCCCCGTTTTCCATCTAAGGCGAAGATCCGGGGAGCTTTACCGCTCCAGATGCAGACGGATCACCGGCTCCTCCTGGAGCCGGGTCCAGCGGCGGAACAACAGCGCCCGGAACCCCCCGAAAGCCAGCCCCGAAACCACCGCGAAGGCCAGCAGAATCCCTGTCAACAAGAAGATGTTGACAACCAGGTCCCCGATGTTGTCCCGCTGGGAGGGGACGCGCTCGCTCCAGGTAATCGAGGCCTGGTAGCGGACCTGGGCGAGCAGCTTTTCGGCCTCGTCCGGGTTGGGCGGGGACAGCAAGACCGCCACCAGAGGCCCGGTTCGCTTGACCACCGCGCCCGGCAGTTTCTGGAACTCCGCCAGCCGCTCCCGCGCGATGGCCGGGGTCGGGTAGCTGAAAAGCCCGAGTTTCAGGTCCCCGCCCGGCGCCAGGTAAGTGGCGAACTGGGCCTCGGCGCCCACATGAAAGGCGGCCACCGAGGGCGGAATGCGAGGCTCGAACTTCTCCAGCGATACCGGCCCCAGGATGTAGCGTAGAGAGCCCGGCGCCAGGTTGGCGGCCGGCAGGTAGCTGGTGAGGGCGGGAAGCTGGGACTGCTCCAAACGCGGCAGAACGCCCACCAGGGCGGCCAGCTCCTGCTCCTCGGGAATGCGGCCCTCGAACCGCAGCAGGTAGTTCCCGCGGGCCACCAGGGCGCCCTGAGCGGTTTCCGCAGCTAGACCCGAAAGGTCGGACTCCCTGGCGGTCTGGGGGCGCTGCCACTGGAACGCGGCCTGGGCGCCGGTCGAATCGTGCAGGCGGACGGCCTGGGCCTGGAATGTCTTCCCCTCCAGGGCGTAGGCGGCCTGCTCGGCCTCTTCCAGACCATACTCCAGCCACAGCTTCTGGTCGGGAAGGATGAGGGGTTGGACCGAGGTCCGCTGGGCCCCTCCAAGTTTCTCGGGCCAGATTCCCGCCTGAACCGCGCCGGCCAGCGCGCAAAAAAGCAAGAAAAGACCCATTTTCACCTCACGCGGCGCCATGGCATTTCTTGTATTTCTTGCCGCTGCCGCAGGGGCAGGGATCGTTGCGTCCCACCTTGTGGCTGACCGCCTGTTTGTGGCCATTTCCGGAGCTGTCCCCGCCGGCAAACTGTAATTCAGCCAGCTCTTTTTCCTTCTTTCGTTGAATATTCCGGGTGAAGTCCTCGATCGACGACTGCGCGGCGGCCCGTTGGGCCGCGCTCGGACCGGACGGCGCCGCGGCGGGCGCTTCCTCTTCCTCGTCCCATTCCTCCTCTTCGGGGAAGGGCAGCGGAGGCCGCTCACCCTGCACGGCTTGCAGAAAAAAAAGGTAGCGCAGCGTCTCGTCCTCGATCCGCTCCATCATGTCCTGGAACAGCAGGTAGGACTCCTTCTTGTACTCGACCAGCGGATCCTTCTGGCCGTAGCCGCGCAGGTTGATGCCCTGCTTGAGGTGGTCCATCGACAGCAGGTGGTCCTTCCACTGGTCGTCGATCACCTGGAGCATGATCATGCGCTCGGTGTGGCGCATGATCCCGGCGCCGACCACCTCTTCCTTCTCCTGGTACTTCTGGGTCAGCCGCTCGACGACGAACTCCTCCATCTCCAGCCGGTTCAGCGGGCGCAGCTCCTCGCGATCGAAGCGCACGCCGAACGCGCTCAAGACGTCGGTGCGCAGGGTCTCGACATCCCAAGTGTCGGGATGCTCCTTCTCCGGGCAGCGCATGTCGATGAAGGAGCCCGCCAGGTCGCGCGCCATCTCGAAGACGCGCTCCTTTTGGTCGGCGCCCTCCAGCAACAGCCGGCGCATGCCGTAGACGGCCTGGCGCTGCTTGTTCATGACGTCGTCGTACTCGAGCAGATGCTTGCGCGCTTCGAAGTTCTGGACCTCCACCGCCTTCTGAGCGGCGGCGATGCGCTTGGTGATCATCTTGGACTCGATGGGGACGTCCTCTTCCATCCCCAGGCGCAGCATCAGGGCGCGCATCTTCTCGCCGCCGAAGATGCGCAGCAGGTCGTCCTCCAGCGACAGGTAGAAGCGCGAGCTGCCCGGATCGCCCTGGCGTCCGGCGCGCCCGCGGAGTTGGTTGTCGATGCGCCGCGACTCGTGGCGCTCGGTGCCGAGAATATGCAGGCCGCCCGCCGCGACCACTTCCTCGTGCTCCTTGTCGCGCTCGGACTTGAAGCGGGCCAGCGTCTCTTCCCACTCCTGGCGCGTCATCTGGTCCGGGTCCAGGTTCTGCTTGCGGCAGTGCTCGCGCGCCTGAAACTCCGGGTTGCCTCCCAGCAGGATGTCGGTGCCGCGCCCGGCCATGTTGGTGGACACCGTGACCGCGCCTTTCCGCCCGGCCTGCGCCACGATGAACGCTTCCCGCTCGTGGTTCTTGGCGTTGAGCACCTCGTGCTTGATGCCCATCTTCTTGAGGATCCCGGAGAGCCGCTCGGATTTCTCCACCGAGATGGTGCCCACCAGAACCGGCTGCCCCCTTTGGTTCAGCGCCTGGATCTCCTTGGCCGCGTTGCGGAACTTCTCCACTTCGGTGCGGTAGACGATGTCGGAGTGTTCCTTGCGGACCATGGGCTGGTTGGTGGGAATCACCGTCACGTCCAGCTTGTAGATCTTGTCGAATTCGGCGGCTTCCGTTTCGGCCGTGCCGGTCATGCCGGCCAGCTTCTTGTACATGCGGAAGTAGTTCTGGAAGGTGATGGTGGCCAGCGTCTGGTTCTCGCGCTGGATCTTGACGCTCTCTTTGGCTTCCACGGCCTGGTGCAGGCCGTCGGACCAGCGCCGGCCCGGCATCAGGCGCCCGGTGAACTCATCGACGATGATGACCTCGCCGTCCTTCACCACGTAGTCGCGGTCGAGGTGGTAGAGCACGTGCGCGCGCAGCGACTGCTCCACGTGGTGCAGCATCTCGATATGGGCCAGGTCGTAGAGATTGGGGATGCTGAGCAGCTTCTCCACTTTGCCGTTGCCCTGCTCGGTGAGGGCCACGGTGCGGTGCTTCTCGTCGACCGTGTAGTCGCCCGTGGTCCACTTCTGCCCCGGCTCCTTGCCGTCGTGCACTTCGCCGCGCTCCAGCTTGGGGATGATGCGGTTGATCTTGAAATACTTGTCGGTCGACTCTTCGCTGGGGCCGGAGATGATCAGGGGCGTGCGCGCTTCGTCGATGAGGATCGAGTCGACCTCGTCGACGATGGCGTAGTGGTGGCCCCGCTGCACGCATTGCTCGAGCTGGAACTTCATGTTGTCGCGCAGGTAGTCGAAGCCGAACTCGTTGTTGGTGCCGTAGGTGATGTCGCTGTTGTACTGGACCTTGCGCTCCTCGTCGTCCAGGTCGTGCACGATGCAGCCCACCGTGAGCCCCAGGAACTTGTAGAGGCGGCCCATCCATTCCGAGTCGCGCCGGGCCAGGTAGTCGTTCACCGTCACCACGTGCACGCCCTTGCCTTCCAGGGCGTTCAGGTAGCAGGGCAAGGTCGCCACCAGGGTCTTGCCTTCGCCGGTCTTCATTTCGGCGATCTTGCCCCGGTGCAGGAAAATGCCGCCGATCAACTGCACGTCGAAGTGCCGCATGTCCAGGACGCGCCGCCCGCCCTCGCGGCACACCGCGAAGGCTTCGACGAGCAGGTCGTCGAGCGCCGCGCCCTGGGCCATCCGTTCCTTGAACTGGACGGTCCGGGCGGCCAGCTCCTGGTCGGAGAGACGCTGCATCTCCGGCTCCAGCTCGTTGATCGCCGCAATGGTGGGCCGGATGACCTTGACTTCGCGCTCGTTCTTGGTGCCGAAGATCTTGGCCAGGACTGCGTCAATCATAGGGAGAGAGGCGGAGGGCCGCTTCTCCTAGTGTACCCCAACGGCAGCCATCGGAAGCGTGCTTTCAGGGCGTCGGGCCGGCCGCGCCGTTCACGTTCAAATCACGCCCGCCCTCAGCGGATTTGGGCTATCATGGTGTCGGGCGGGGCGAACACCAGCGTTGCGTCCGAGCGCCTCTTGACAGGAGACCGGCTCAGGTGTAGTTCCGCGGAAAACTTCATGGCCGAACTGACGATACCCGGAACCAATGCCTTAGAAGCTAGTTTTCACAGGCATGTGGCGAGATGGCGCGACGAAACGGGCCATCTTCCGGTAAAGAGAAGGATCGGGCATCCGTCCTATCTGAGGATCATCGCCATGGGACCGGCGGCCATTCCGCTGATACTTCGGGAACTGGAGAGTCGCCCGGACCATTGGCTTGTAGCGCTGACGGCCCTAGCGGGGGAAGATCCCGGGAGGCGCGGCGACAGCTTTGATGACGCGGTCAAAGCGTGGCTCGACTGGGGGCGCGAGCACGGCCATTTAATCTAGAGGAATGCGAGTCAAGAGGATTGAGGACAAGTTTCCAGGCCTCACGCCAGATAACTACAGAAAGACCAGCGACGAAGGCGCATACAATTGCGTGGCATGGTCCGTCTACGACACACGCCAATGGTGGGAACTCGTACCGAATGTCGTGGGATACTATTGGCCGATTGAGCGGGATGATCGGCTTGAGGACTGGATCAAGGTTTTCCAGTTGCACAACTACGCGCCGACCGACAGTATCGACGCAGAAGAAGGGTTTGAAAAGATTGCAATATACGTGGATGCCGATGGCGCGCCTCAGCACGCAGCTCGGCAACTCGCGTCCGGAAAGTGGACTAGTAAGATCGGACAATGGGAAGACATCGAGCACGATACTCTCGCGAGCTTGGAAGGCGACGAGTACGGGACAGTCGCTCAGATCATGAGGCGACAGCGCTACCACGGTGAAGCCGGCCCCAGCGGGCCACACGGAGGGTGAGTGTCCTGGATTCCATGAATGAGAACGATGGGACCTGGAAGCCCTAATAACGAAACGATGCCTTCCGGCGCGGAACGCGACGCGCCCTCCAGCGTGGAGTTCTACTGCCCCACCTGCGAGCTGTCGGTCGGCGACCCGCTGGTGTGCGGCGATTGCTCGGCGCTGATTTGCCGCCGCTGCGGGACGCCCCTGGAGCGCGTGGACGATCTGGGAATCGGGTAGGCGGCTCACTCCTGGCGCAGCGCGACCATGGGATCGACGCGCGCCGCCCGCCGCGCCGGCAGCCAGCAGGCGCCGGCCGCAACCGCCATCAGCAGGACGGCCACCGCCGCGTAAGTGCGTGGATCCTCCGGCGCGATGCCGAACAGCAGGGCGCGAAACGCGCGCGTCAGGGCCAGCGCCGCGCCTCCGCCGAGCGCGGTTCCCAGCGCCGCCAGGCGCGCGCCCTGCCCGGCGATCAGGCGGGCCACGCCGGCCGGGCTGGCTCCCAGCGCGATCCGCACCCCGATCTCCTGCGTCCGCTGCGCCACCCCGTAGCTCAACACGCCGTACAGCCCGACCGAGGCCAGGGCCAGCGCCAGTGCGGCGAAGGCGCCGATGAGCTGCATCTGCAGCCGCCGGTTTTCCAGCGACTGGTCGAGAATCGAGTCCATGGTCCGGATGAGGGCCACGGGCTGATCCCGGTCCACCGACCAGATGACCTCCCGGACCGCGCTGGAGAGGCCGGCCGGCTCGGCCTCCGTCCGCACCGCCAGGAAACTCCCGCGCCAGTCGCGCCATTGGCTCAACGGCGCGTACACCGCGTACTTCTGGGGCAGCTCGAACCCGCGCTCGTTGAGGTCGGCCACCACGCCCACGATGGTCCGCCAGGGGTCCTCCGGCCCGGTGCCGTCGGCCTTGAGGCGCTTGCCCAGCGCCGACTGGCCGGGCCAGAACCGCTTGGCCAGGAACTCGTTCACAATCACCACCTGCCGTGAACCCGCGCGATCGTCGGCGGTGAAGAAGCGTCCCTCCCGCAGCGTAACCCCGAGTACGGGCAGGTAATCGGTGGAGCCGACCCGCGCCATGACGTCCCGATTATCGCCGGGGCCCGCCGCGGGTTGGCCCTCAATCGCGAAGCCCACCGTGTTGCCGATGGAGGTGAACGGCAGGTTGGTGGTGAAGGCCGCCCCGCGAACGCCCGGCAGGCTTCGTACCTTGCCGAGGACCGCCAGCTCGAAGGCTTCGCGCCGCGCCGGGTCCGCGTACTTCGGATTGGGAAGCGACACCAGCATGGTCAGCAGCTTTTCGGGCCGGAAGCCGAGATCCAGGCCGCGCAGCCGCAGCAGGGTCTGGACCAGCAGTCCGGCCGATACCAGCAGCAGCGCCGACAGCGCCACCTCCGCCACGGCCAGTCCCT
>JACOSH010000388.1 GCA_016178945.1 Acidobacteriota bacterium | reverse complement strand
GCGGTGTGCCTGTTTGTGCGCTTTGTGCGGTGGCAGTTTCTGCTCCGTCGCGCCGGGATTCCGGTTCCGGCCCGAGCGAGTTTGTCGCTCTACCTGGCTTCGCTGGCGGGCGTGGCCACTCCCGGTCATGCCGGAGAACTGATCCGCGGCGCGTTCCTGCGCCGCCAGTTTGGCGTTCCCCTGTTGACGACCGCTCTGTTGCTGGCCGTGGAGCGTCTGCTGGATGCCGCCGCGCTCGGACTGCTGGGAGCGGTCACCGCCTCCCACACCGGGATCGCGCTGGCCCTGGCCGGCTTCAGCGCCCTCTCTTGGATCGCTGCCGCCGCGGTCTGCCGGGTCACGCCGGGCGCGGAGGCCTTGCGCCAGGCGGGGAATCTGGCTCGAGCGCTGGGAATCTCGCTGGTGGCCTGGATCCCCACGGCGCTTCTGGTCCCGCTGGCCGCGCGCGGGCTGGACTTCTCCGTAAGCCCGGCGACGGGCCTCCACGTTTTCGCGACGTCCACGCTGGCCGGAGCGCTGACGCTGCTGCCGGCGGGCGTCGGCGCCACCGGGACCCTGGCGATCTATCAGCTCCAAGGAGCCGGCGCGCCGCTGAGCGACGCGGTGGCCGCCGTCTCCTTTGTCCGCCTGGCCACGGTGGGGTTTTCGGTCGCCATCGGCCTGGCATTCCTGGCGCGGCAGTGGCGGGGATCCCGCCGCCCCGGGGTCCAGGCCGCTCAACATTTCGACGAAATCGCCGCCCATTACGCGGAGCAGTTTTCCGGCCACGTGTGGGACCATTTGCTGGACCGGAAAATCGGTCTGCTGGTCCAGGCATTGCCCGCTTCGGCGTCAACCGGCATCGGCCTCGATCTGGGATGCGGCCTGGGACTGCATTGCGTGGCGATGGCCAACCGCCGCTACCGCGTGCTGGGCTTGGACATCTCCCTCAACCTGGCGCGGCGGGCCCGCGAGAACGGCGCCACGGTCACGGCCGGCGACGCGCTGGCCATTCCCCTGCGCGAATCCAGCGTGGATTTTGTCTATTCCATCGGAGCCCTTCATCACCTGCCGGGCAAGGCCGCTCAGCAGGCCGCGCTTCGGGAGGTCACGCGAATCCTGAGGCCGGGGGGGCGCCTGATCGTGCACGAGACCAATCCGCGCAATCCCGTGTTTCGTTTTTACATGGGGTATCTGTTTCCGATTCTGAAGTCTATCGACGACGGGACCGAGTCCTGGATTGAGCCCGAGCATTGGCCGGCGCTGGAGGGCCTGCGACTGACCGGGATCCATTACTTCACCTTTCTTCCGGACTTCATCCCTCAATCGCTGATGCCGCCGTTCCGCGCGCTGGAGCGCTTGGCCGAGCGCAGCTTCCTGCACCGGTACTCGGTTCACTACATGGCGACCATGGAGAAACCAGCCTAGTCCCGTGGCGCGGTCTAAGATGGTAGAGCATGGGTCAGATACCACTTGTGGTCCTGGGGGCAGGGCCGGCTGGATTGGGCGCCGCGCTGCAATTGGCGCGCCGGGGGTTCTCCGTCACGGTGCTGGAGCGCGCCGCGGCCGTGGGCGGCAACGCCGGCAGCTTCGAGTTGGACGGACTGCAGGTCGACTACGGCAGCCATCGTCTGCATCCCTCCTGCTCGCCGCGGATCCTGGCCGACATCCGGGCCATGCTGGGTGACGACCTGCTCGACCGCCCGCGCCACGGCCGCATCCGATTGCGCGGGCGGTGGCTGCATTTCCCTCTGAAGCCGCTGGATATTGCCCTGCACGCCCCGCCTTCCTTCCTGACCGGGGTGGTGCGTGACGGGCTATGGAAGCCGCGCGCCGACCACCAGGACGAGAACTTCGCGACGGTGCTCCAGCAAGGCCTGGGCCCGACCATCTGCCACGATTTCTACTTCCCCTACGCCCGGAAGATTTGGGGCCTGGATCCCACGGAGCTGGACGCCGAGCAGGCTCGCCGGCGCGTTTCGGCCGGCTCCATCGGCAAGATGGTGCGGAAGGTCCTCAACGCGGTGCCGGGACTGAAGCCCAAAGGCGGCGGCCGCTTCTTCTACCCGCGCCACGGGTACGGCCAGATCAGCCACGCCTACCATGCCGCCGCCATGAAAGCGGGCGCCCGGGTGCTGCTGGAGACCAACGTGTCGGCGGTGAACTTGGACGGATCGCTGGTGCGCGCCGGCAATTCGTGCTTCTCAGCCCGCCAGGTCCTCTCCACCATCCCGCTGCCGCAACTGGTCCGCCTGATGGAGCCCGCGGCTCCCCCGGAAATCCTGGCATCGGCGGAAGCGCTTCGCTACCGCGCCATGATCCTGGTCTACCTGGTGCTCGAGACCGAGCGATTCACCGAGTTCGACGCCCACTACTTCCCCGGGGCCGAAGCGCCCGTGACGCGTCTGTCCGAGCCCAAGAACTACAGCCTCGTGCCGCTGCCCGGCCGGACCGTGCTGTGCGCCGAGCTGCCTTGCTCGCGCCAGGACAAAGTGTGGACGGCCGGCGACGAGGAGCTGGGGAGTCTGGTTACCGAAGCGCTGGCCCGATTCAATCTGCCCGTGCGCGCCAAGGTCCGCCGCGTGGCCGCTCGCCGTCTGCCGCAAGCCTACCCGATTTACACGCGCGATTACCGGCGGCATTTCGAGCGGCTCGATCAGTGGGCCGGCGGACTGGACGGCGTCCTCACGCTAGGCCGCCAGGGGCTGTTTGCCCACGACAACACCCATCACACGCTGGCCATGGCCTACGCCGCCGCCGAGTGCCTGGACGAGAACGCCGCGCTCGATCGCGGACGGTGGGCCGAGCACCGGCGGGAGTTTGAGCGGTTTGTGGTGGAGGACTAGGCTAGGAGGCGCTGGAGTCGCCGGCCAGCTCGCGACGCGCGGCGTCGAGGACACCGTTGACAAAGTGCACCGACTCCTCCACCGAGTAGCGGCGCACCAGCTCCAGGGCTTCGTCGATGGCCACGGGCGGCGGCGTGCCGGCGCTCATCATTTCGTAGACCGCCAGCCGCAGCACGTTCCGATCGACGGCGGGCATGCGCTCGATCCGCCAATGTTCGGCGTGCCGCCGTATGCATTGATCGATTTCCTCGATCTTCTCGACGACGCCCTTCACCAGGGTGTCGACAAAGGGATCTTGCGGCGGC
>JACOSH010000370.1 GCA_016178945.1 Acidobacteriota bacterium | reverse complement strand
TCATCGTCGAGCAGGTCGAGATCCTGCGTGAAGTCCGTCGCGCGGACTCGCGAAATCTGGTCGGGGACGAGGGCCAGGGCCATGGCGGCATCTCCACTGAATGTTTATTCAGTCTAATGAATAATTACACATCGGCGGGGGCGGAGTCAAGCGGGGGGTGAGCCGGCCGCCTGGTTGATCCGGGCCAACTCCTCCAGGCTCAGCCGGCCGGTGTAGATCGACATGCCCAGCGCCGCATGGACGCCCATGCGCAGGAGCTCGCGGACCTCCTCCAGAGTCGTGATGCCGCCGGCGGCGGTCAGCTCGAGCCCGGTGGCGGCGCGGAGACGGCGGAACCAATCCAGGTCGGTGCCCTGCATCAGGCCCTCCTTGTCCACGTAGGTGCACAGGAATCCGGAACAGTAGGGTTCGAGTGAACGCAGCACTTCCTCGGCGGTAAAGCGGGTGGATTCGCGCCAGCCCTTGATGACGATGCGGCCCTCCTTGGAATCCAGGGCGATGAGCAGGCGATCGCGTCCGACGGCGCTGGACACACCCGCCAGGAAGCCACCGTTCACGCCGTCTGGACCGAAGGCCGCCGTGCCGGCGATGACCTTGTGCGCGCCTTGCTCGATTAGCGCGCGGGCGCGCTCCACGGAGCGAACGCCGCCGCCCACGCGGCACACGGCGCGGCCAGCCAGCAGCCGGACCAGGTCGTCGTTGGCGCCGTTGCCGATGGCCGCGTCCAGGTCGATCACCTGGATCTGGGGGAAGGCGGCGAATCTCTCCAGCATGACCAGCGGCGCCTCGCCTTCCAGCGCCTTGTCGCGGCCCTGCACCAGTTGGACGACTTTGCCGCCCATCAGGTCGATGCAGGGAAGGATCACCCGGTTCTCCGGACGGGGATGCCGCGGCGGTCCAGTTCTTCTTTGAGCTGGGCCACGGTGTAGGTTTGGTAGTGGAAAATGGAGGCGGCCAGCGCGGCATCGGCCTCGCCGTCGGTGAGGACGCGCACGAAATCTTCGGGCACGCCCGCCCCGCCGGAGGCGATCACTGGGATGCGGGTGGCGCGGGAGACGGCGCGGGTCAGCTCGCAATCGAAACCCTGTTGGACGCCGTCGGTGTCCATTGAGGTGAGCAGGATCTCGCCGGCGCCCAGCGACTCGCCGCGCGCGGCCCATTCGACGGCATCGATGCCCTCGTCGACGCGCCCGCCTCTGGTGAAAACGTTCCAGACGCCTGGAGCGCTCCGGCGGGCGTCGATCGCCAGCACCACGGCCTGCGCGCCGAACTCGTTGCTCAGCTCGGTGATCAACGCCGGGCGGCGGACGGCGGCGGTGTTCACCGAGACCTTGTCGGCGCCGGACAGCAGGATCGTCCGGGCATCGGCCACGCTCCGAATTCCGCCGCCGACGGCCAGTGGAATGAATACCCGGCGGGCGGTGCGCGCGACCACGTCGGCCATGGTGGCCCGATCGTCGCTGGAGGCCGTGATATCGAGAAAGACGATCTCGTCGGCGCCCTGGAGATTGTAGCGATCCGCCAGCTCCACCGGATCGCCGGCGTCGCGCAGGTTGACGAAGTGGACCCCTTTCACGACGCGGCCGGCGGTGACATCCAGGCAGGGGATGATACGTTTGGCCAGCACCCTAGAGCTCCAGGAAGTTGCGCACGATCCGCAGGCCGATGGGACCGGACTTCTCCGGATGAAACTGGACGCCGAAGACGTTGCCGCTTTCGAGCACCGCCGTGTAGGCGACCGAGTAGGTGCAGCGGGCGGCGGCCAGCGGCGTTTCCGGCACGTAGTAGCTGTGGGCGAAATAGACGTAGGGCCGCGCTCCCAGGCCGTCGAGCAGCCGCGAAGGCCGCGTGGCCTCCAGCTCGTTCCAGCCCATGTGGGGCACGCGCGCCCCGGCGGGGAAGCGGCGCACGGCGCCCGCGTACAGGCCCAGGCCGCGAACTTCGGGCGCCTCCTCGCTATCGGTGAACAGCGCCTGCAAGCCGAGGCAGATTCCCAGAAACGGTACGCCCGCGGCGGCGCGATCGAGCAGCGCGGCGCGCACCCCCAGCGCGTCCAGCGCGCGCATCATCTGGCCGAAGTGGCCGACCCCGGGCAGGATGATCTTGGTTGCGGCTTCCAGACCCGCGCTGTCGCGCACCAGCGTATAACCGGCGCCGATCTCGGCCAGCGTGTTCTGGACCGACCGGAGATTGCCCGCGCCGTAGTCGAGGATGGCGATCATAGCAGCCCCTTGGTGGACGGCAATTGATCGCGCAGCCGCCGGTCGCGCGAGCAGGCGTACTTCATGGCCCGCGCAAAGCACTTGAAGATGGCCTCGATCTTGTGGTGACTGGAACGGCCATAGAGCACCCGGGCGTGCAGGTTGGCGCCGACGTGGTTGACGAAGCCGCCGAAGAAGTCCTCCGCCAATTCCGTTTGCAGGTCGCCGACGCGGCGCACGCGGACCCGGTCCTGGTAGACCAGCGCCGGGCGGCCGCCCAGATCCAGCGCCACCACAGCCAGCGTCTCGTCCATGGGGAGGACGAAGTAGCCGGCGCGGTTGATGCCGCGGCGATCGCCCAGGGCCTTGGCGAACAACTGGCCGAGCACAATACCGGCGTCCTCGACGGTGTGGTGCTGATCCACGTCCAGGTCCCCGTCGGCGTGCATCTCGAGGTCAAAGCCGCCGTGTTTAGCGAACAATTCCAGCATGTGATCGAAGAAGCGGATGCCCGTCGAGATCTGGTAGCGGCCCTTACCCTCGATCCGGAGTCTGGCGCGGATGCGGGTTTCCTTGGTGTCGCGCTGAATCGAGGCGGTTCTCATGGGAGCCCGCTCTCCAATTGGTTGATGTCTTCGAGCACGGCGATGCTGTTTTCGGCCTCGAAGAGGCCGACCAGCTCAGCGCGCCGGGGATTGGACGGCGAGGCGATCCCGATGAAGGGAACACCCGCCGCCCGCGCGCAGCGGGCGTCATCGACCGTATCCCCGACGTACCACAGCGAGCTGCCCGGACAGAGAGCGGCGATATGAAGGAGCCCGTCGGGCGCAGGCTTGTGATTGGCCACGGCGTCGGAGCCGACAATGGGGTCGAAGCGCAGGCCGGCGGCGAAGCGGTTCAGGGTCAGCTCCGCTTCTTTGCGCGGGCGCCCCGTGAACACGGCCAGCCGATAGCCGCGGCCGAGGCGCTCGAACAGCCCCTCGCGCGCCACCCAGCGCTCTCGCAGGATCAGGCCGGGCTGGCCATCGCCGCCCAGGAACAGCCTCTT
This sequence comes from Acidobacteriota bacterium, assembly GCA_016178945.1. Lineage (GTDB taxonomy): Bacteria > Acidobacteriota > Terriglobia > Bryobacterales > Bryobacteraceae > JACOSH01. Next base: position 1,588 of record JACOSH010000370.1, on the reverse strand, counting down.
GAAGTAGTCGACCACGGCGGCGGAGTCCACCTCCACGCCCTCGGTCCGGATCATGGCGGTCGACAGCGCCCAGTCGTCGTTCCAGCCGCCGCGGTTCTTCCACTCTTGAATGGTCTCGCGGGTCACGCGGCGGCCGGTGAAATGCTCTACCGTGCGCTGGATGGTCTCGCGATAGGACTCGCCGACGTCCACCAGCACGCCGTCCATGTCGAAGACCAGGATTCGGTTCACCAGATCTTCCCCAATTCAGACAGGAAACGCCGGGTCTGATCGCGGGTGCCCACGGTGACCCGCACGCACCCGTCGATTTCATAACTGCGGTCGCGCACCAGGACGCGCTTCTCGCGCAGGCGGTCGCGGATTTCGACGGCGCGCTTGCCGGCGTGGAAGAGCACGAAGTTCGCCTGGCTGGGGACGTACGAGATCCCCAGCTTTTCCAGGCCCACGCACAACAGTTCGCGCGCGGCCAGCACCTCGGCGACGTAGTTGTGGACGTAGGCCGTGTCGCGGATGGCTTCCCGGGCGGCCAGGGCGGCCAGCGAGTTGACGCTGTACGGCGATTGGGCCTTGTGCAGGTACGCGACGTTGGCCGCTTGCGAGAACAGGCAGCCGATGCGCATGGCCGCCAGGCCGTAGATCTTGGAAAACGTGCGGCTCACGAACAGATTGGGGTGATCGCCCAGCAGGCCCAGGGCGGTGACGCCGTTGAACTCGTAATAGGCCTCGTCGATCAGGACCGCGGCCTTCTTGGCGCGCTTGAGAATGCGCTCGATGCCCTGGAGGGATACCCCGGTTCCGGTGGGGTTATTGGGATTGGCCAGCAGGATGGCCCGGGTCTTGGGGGAGATCGCGGCGTTCAGCTCGTCCAGCGGAAAGGCCAGATCTCCGGGGTGGTAGTCGATCTCCTGGACCTGCGCTCCGGCCACCTCGGCATAGAAGCGGTACATGGCATAAGCGGGGCGCAGGAGAATCACTTCGTCGCCGTCGTCCACATAGGTGTTGACCAGCACTTGGATGGCTTCATCGGTGCCGTTGGTGAGCAGCAGTTGATCCTGGGAGACGCGGAAGAAGTCGGCCAGAGCGGGCCGGGCCTCCTGGTACTCCGGGTAGACGGCCAGTTGCTCGGCATGCAATTGCCGGCGCAGGAACTCGATGACTCGCGGCGAGCAGCCCACGGTGTTCTCATTAAAGTCGAGGCGCAGCTTTCCGGTGCGGCCGGCGGTGGGCGGCGAGTAGGGCTTCATGCCCAGCACCGCCTTTCGCGGCGCGGGGGCGCCTTTCGGGATCGGGGCGAGTTTAGGCAACGGTTCGAACCTCCAGGGAGCGGGCGTGGGCTTCCAGGCCCTCGGCCCGGGCCAGCGTGGTAACGGCTGGAGCGAGGCGGCGCAAAGCCGACGCGCTCAACTGCTGAACGGATATTACTTTCACGAAGTCGGCGGCCGAGAGTCCGGCGCGCAGCCGGGCCATGCCGCCGGTGGGCAGCACGTGGTTAGGGCCGGAGGCATAGTCGCCCGCCGCCTCGGGACTGTTCGGCCCCACAAATACACTTCCGGCGTGAGCGATCCTGTCGAGCCAGGTGCGATCCGGG